>DATBFX010000301.1:0-40923 GCA_036558305.1 Thermomicrobiales bacterium
AAGCAGGCGCCGGGAACCGGTTGGTTCTGGTCGTCCTGGACGGTAATCGCGATCGAGCCGGTCTCCGGCGCGCTCGGCTGGTTGGTGAAACTGACCTGTGCCGGTTGACCGGCGGCGACCGTCACCGTCTGCGTGGCCGGGTCGGCGAGGGCGTACCCGGCTGGCGCGGTCGTCTGCTGCACCTGCCAATCGCCGGCGGCGACGTCGCCGAGCGGCACCGTGCCGTCGTTGTCGTCGTCGCACCCCTGGACGGCGCCGTTGTCGGGTCCGGTCGCCGAGTAGCAGGCGCCGGGGATCGGCGTCCCTTCGGGATTGATCGTGTCGACGGTCAGCGTGCCCGTTTGCGGCACCGGCTGATCGACGAAGGTCAACGGGGTCTCGGCGCCGGCCGTGACCGTCGCTTGCTGGTCTTCGGCCGCCTGGTAATTCTCCGGCGCGCGCGATTCGTGCACCGTGTAGTCGCCGGGGGCCAGATTCTCGAAGCGGACGACCCCGTCGCCGTCGTCGTCGCATTGCTCGCTGGGGGTGCCGTCGCTGCCGACCACCGTGACCGAGAAGCAGGCGCCGCCGACCGCCGGCGTCCCTTCGGCCGCGACGACCTTCGTGATGACCAGGGTCCCGGTCTGCGGCGCCGTTGGCGTGCCGTTGACGACGGAGACAGGTGCCGTCTGACCGGCATCGACGTGGACCGATTGATCCGGACCGGGGTCGTGACCGGCCGGTGTCTGGCTCTCGTGCAGCGTGTAGTCGCCCGCGGCAACATTGGCGATGACGATCACGCCGGGTGCCGCGTCGGGACCGACCAACTCGTCGGCGTCGCCGTCGCCGTCGTCGCAGACCTGATAGCTGCCGTTGTCGCCGGTCAGGTCGAAGCAGGCGCCGCCGAGGGGAGTCGTGCCGTCGCCGTCGAACTTGTCGATCCGAACCATCCCCGTGGTCGCGACGAGCCGGAACGGGAACGTCAGTTGCGAGCCCTGATCGGCATCGACGTGGACCGCGTTCGGCTGTTCGCCGGTCGGTTCGTAGCCGCTCGGGGCGTCGACGGTGACCGTGTAGTCGCCGGTTGCGACGCCGTCGATCTCGATCGTTCCCGGCGTCGAATCGGCGTCGCCTTGCTGGTCGTCGCAGGCGTCGTAGGTCGCCGGGCCGGTCAGGTGGAGACAGGCACCGCCGACCGGATTCGCGCCGCCTTCGTCGGTGATGGTGGCGAGGACGTAGCCGACCGCCGACGGCGAGGCCGCGGTCGTCACTTCTTCGGTCGGCGTTTCGGTTGCGGTCTCTTCGGTGGTTGGCGACCCTCCGGTCGGCGGCGTCGCGGCGGCGCGGAGGGTGACGGTGACCGGTGCAAAGGTGCCCGCGGAGACCGTCACCGAAGCCGGTGCGTCGACCAACTCGTAGCCCGCCGGCGGCGTGACCGTCAGCGTGTAATCTCCGGGCGGCACGTTGTCGATCTCGATCGATCCGGTCGTCGGATCGGCGTCGCCGCCGTCCGCGGTGTCGCAGGCCTGGTAGGTGGCGGGACCGGTCAGCATCAGGCAGGTGCCCGCGGGCGGCACCGAGCCGTCCTCGGTGGCGATCGTCGCAAAGAGGCCGCCGTTGGTCGTGACGCTCGGGCTCGCTCCCGTTTCGGTCGTCGTGCTCGGGCTGGCCGAGGTGGTCACCTCCAGGTGATCGATGACGTCGATTGCCGTCGATGCGCCCGCGGTGATCTCGACCGTCGTGTCCTCGGCGGGCATGTAGCCGGCCGGCGGGGTCGTCTCGTGGAGCGTGTAGGCGCCGGGCGGAGCGGCGATCGCGATCGTGCCCGGATCGGCGTTCCCGTCGCCGTCGCCGCCGTCGCAGGCGGAAGCGACCGTGGTGTTGCCGGAGAGGAGGGCGAAGCAGGCACCGGCGACGATTGCGTTCTGGAAATTCTCGTGCTTGGTGATGACCAGCATCCCGGTCGCGGCCGGCGACCCGGTCGTCTCGGTCGGTGAGGCCGTCGGCGACCCGGCGGTGGTGGAGACGGTGACGCCGGGCCGCGGGGTCGTCCCGGCGGGTTTCGTTCCGCCCGCGGGTTGGGTGACGCCCTGGGTCGTGCGCGCGGTGCCGGTCGTCACCGGCGGGACGGTGCGGACGGGCGGCGCCTTCGTCCCGGGAGCGGCCGGCATGGTGCCGGGCCGGGTGGGTGTCTTCGAGCCGGTCGGCGGCGCCACCGGTGTTCGGCTTCCCGTGGTCGCCGGCGAACCCCGGAGGACGGCCCGCGTCGGCGTCTTGGCGCCGGCCGCCGGGCTCCCGCCCCCGCCCCCGCCCCCGCCGGACTTGGGTGGTTGTTGCTGGTTGCCGCCACCGCCCTGGGTCGGCGGTTTCGGCGGGGCTTGGGTCGGCGGTCCGTTCGTTGCCGCCGCGAGCGAGCCGGCGGTTGGCGTCGTTTGGACGCCGACTTCGGTATAGCAGGCGGTCAGCACCAACAGGGCGATCGCGGCCAGACCGCCGAACCGAACCAGATGGAGGAGTTTCCCGCGGATTGGTCCGGCCGGTCGCATCACGTTCGGCCCCCCCGGCCCCCCAAACACCCAGAGGGTACCCGGGGGGAGGACGACGGCATACCTCTGGCGCTGAGTTGACACGCGCGGTCTCGTCTCCCCCCGGGTACCCTCTGGGTGTTTGGGGGGCCGGGGGGGCCGAACCGCGCCGCCTTACATCGCCAACTCTTCTTCTTCCGGCGCTTCCCGCGCGATCGTGTCCGGTGTCTCCACCATCCGTTGCGCCGCGCTGCCGCCGCTGGCGATCGCGCTGGCCGCAGCGTCCGCGGCGTGCTCGTGGCTGTCGTTGGCGGGTCCGACCGTCGTCGGACCGCCGGAGGAGACCGAGCCGCGCTGTTGGACGACGTGGGCCAACTCGTGGGCGAGCAGGTTGCCGTCGCTCGGACTGGCGCTCCGGCTGAAGAAGATGTCGGTGCCGGTGGTGAACGCCTTGGCGCTGACGCTGCGGTTGAGCCGGTCGGCCTCGTCGTCCGTGTGGACGCGGACGTCGTCGAAGCGATCGCCGAAGGCCGTTTCCATACTCGACCGCGTCGCGTGGTCGAGCGCGCTGCCGCCGCCGCGGCGCGACTCGATCTGGCGCGAGAGATCGGAGCTGATCGGGCCGCCTTCCAACCCGACCTCGGCCGTCGCGGTCGCGCCGTCGTGGTCGCGCTTGGTCATCAGCTCGTCTTCTTCGGCTGCCTCGCGCTGGGCTAGCGTCCGCGCGATGGTGGCGTTCCCGACCTGCCGCTGCAACTTCACCAGCGGGTGGGTGCCGGTCGCGGCGACCGGGCCGGTCGCGTCCGTGGCGCGACGCCGGACGTGCGTGGTTTTGACGATTTGCTCGATTGGCGCTCGGCTCGTCATGGGACCCTCCTGTCTGCACCGCGGCCGATGCGGTCTGTCACATCTCGCCGACGCGACGAGGATGCCAGAGCGACATTGTACCAACCCAAGAGCGATTCCAATAGCCCCAAATCGCCATGAATGTCGGCAAACGCACCCGTCATTCCTCCTGAGCATGCGAAGGAGGAATGGCGGCGACGAGCGCCGCCGGCGAATCGCCCGGGATAGCTGAGGTAAGAGGTGACCTGCGAAACGTCAGGCGAGAATTCTGACCTTCCGAATAAGAATTCGAGCGACGGGCTTTTCCGCAATCTCTGACGCGATTACTCGGAATTAGAGCAATTGACAGAAAGGATAAATTCGTGATATCCTTACGATGATGCGACCTTCGACGAGGTCACGCGAGTTACGCAAGCGCATCGCGACCACGGAAAGGCGAACGACCATGACCATGAAGATCGAAGACGGCCAGTGTGGGTTGTGCGCCCACTTCGGCGAGCACGACGCCAACAAGCAGCAACTGATCCAGATTCGCCTCAAGCACGAGGCGCCGGAGACCCTCCGCGAGGAGTGCGGTCACCCCTCCCACGCCCCGCTCCACCTCGTCGTCACCGCCGCCAGCGGTTGCACCGGATTCACTCCCGCGAGCGCGTCGGCCCGGTAGAGCGCGGACCAAAAAACGCCACCGAAACACGGGCTCCCTCATCCGGGGAGCCCGTTCTTTTTGCGCGTTCGCCTTTGGACCGGGCAGTCGGTGTAGGGGAGCGCCCTGTGCGCTCCCGTGGCCGGGGAAGGCGGCGATCGATTCGGCCGCCGGTGCCGATCACCGGCGGGAGGACACGGGGTCCTCCCCTACACGCATACCGCGGCGCCGGTTCAGTCGTCCCCGTCATCGACGGGGCCCGTGGATTCGGGCGTCGTCATCAGGCTCCGCCCCAGATCCGGTTCGGCCAGCGCGATCGGCAGCGGCCCCGGCACGGGCCCCAGCGGGGCCGGGATGCGCGCTTCGAAGTCGATCCAGATCCGCTTGTCCTGCCGGCAGTCGTAGAGCCGGCAGACGTGCGGGCGTTGGGCGTGGATGGTGCAGGCGCGGCTGCTCGGGTCGCAATGGACGCAGTAGCCGTCCTCGCCCCGTTTGATCCAATACGGGTTGCCGTAGTCCCAGCGGGCGACCCCCTCCTCGAGGTCCTGCGTGGTCAGGTAGAAGTTCAAGGTGCAACAGCGGGCGTGGCAGAGGTGGATCCGGGCCGCGCAGTCGATCTCGGCCGTCTGTTCGTCCGTGTACTTGTCGCCCATCTTCGCCAGCCGCACCCGCGGTTGCGACATCCCCGCCACCTGCTCCTGCGCCCGCGCCCGGTGCTCGTCGAATTCCTCCTCGCCGATGATCCCCTTCTCCGCCAGCAGATTGGCCAGCGCCATGATCGCCGCCAGCGCCTCGTTCCCCTGGCTCTGCTCGACCATCATCATGATGTGCGCGAACCGCAGCCCGCGCTCGGTGTCGTGGGTATCCATCAGGTCCCCCCTCTTGAGGCGGCAAGGCGGCAAGGCGGCAAGGACGACGAGGGGCGATTGGAGCGAGCGGCGGATCAAGATTCCTTGCCGCCTTGCCGCCTTGCCGCCTTGCCGCCTCTACTTCGCGCCGTACACGAACTCCTCGCTGATCGTGACGAAGTAGCGGACGATCGCCTGCTCGTAGGCGGTGACGATGGCGTTGCGACCGGCGTTGCTGAGCATGAAGGCGGCGTCGTCGTCGTTGGAGATGAACCCGACCTCGACGATGGCACCGGGCATCGCGCTCGGGGTGACCTGGTCCTCCTGGGCCGGGCCGATCATGATGTAGTGTTTGAACCCGCCGTGGCCGACGTCGGCCTGCGCGTAGCTGTCGTCGTTGGCGCCGCGCGATATGGCATTGTAGCCCGCGCCGGCGTACTGCTTGCCGAGTTCGTCCTCGGCGATCTCGGCGAAGAGTTTGCTGGCGTCGGCGTCGTTGCGAACGCCGCTGAACCAGGTCTCGTATCCCTCGGCCTTGGGGTCCTTGAAATAGTTGATGTGCAGCGAGACGAGCAGCGAGGCATTCGCCTTGTTGCAGATGTTGATCCGCGCCTGGAGTTCGTCCGTCAACCTGGCATGGAGGGCAAGACCGGGATCCTTGACGTTCTTCCCCGTCTCGCCGTCGCCGTTGACGTCGCGCTCGCTCGCGTTGACGTCGACGTCCTCCGTTCGCGTCATCACGACGGTGAACCCGTGGGCCTCCAGGCGGAGGCGGAGCGCGCGCGCCCACAAGAGGGTATAGACGGCCTCGTCCATGGCGGGTGCGGCGGCGTCGCCCGTGCGCTGGCCGCCGCGATCGGACCCGCCGTGACCGGGATCGAGGCAGATGACCTTGCCGATGAAGCGGGGATCGGGCGTCGGCGTCGGCGATGGGGTCGACGTCGGCTTCGGGGTGGGCGTCTTGGTCGGCGTCGGCGTCCGGGTCGGCGGTGCGGTCGGCACGGCGGTGTTGGTGGGCGTGCCGGGCGAGGCCGCGATGAGGACGGGCACCGTCGGTGTCAGAGAAGGGATGGCGGTCGGAGTCGGCGGCTCGCCGTTGACACTGAGGTGCGCGATGCCGAACCCGACGAGCACGACGCAGACGAGCAGCACGGCGCCGACTTTGGCGGCCGCGGCACGGCCGCGCCGGGCGCGCGGTTTGCGCCGGCTGCGCGGCGGCACCCTGGCCGGCGCGCCGTTCCCCGTCCCCTTGGCCGCACCGACGGCCGCGGCGCCGGCCGCGCGGGACGCGGGTTGGCGCAGCCACGTCTCCGAATTGGGGCTGTAGACGCCCTGGTTGCCCCGCAGGTGGCGCGAGAGTTCGGGAAACGGTCGGGGGCCGTCGCCGGCGTCGGACCGTGCCGGTCGGCGTGGTGGGACGTTACTCGACCCTCGGCCTCGGCGGTCAGTCAAGGGAGGTGACTCCCTCGTCGAGCGGGGCGATCGGCCGCCGGAGCCTACGGTACGCGAATCGGGACAGTTCGGAACTGCTCAAGCCTCCCGCTTCCACTTCGACGATCGCACCCGCGAGCGGCGCGAAGGCGGCCCGGAAGTGGACACCGGACTTCACCGCGACGATCCGACGCGCGGTCGGATCGATCCCGGCCGCGTGGAAGAGACCGGGATCGGCCGCCTGCACCGCTCGCTCGCAGACGATCACCTCGACGCCCTCAACGGCGAGCGTCGCCGTCCTCCCGAGTCGAGTCGTACCGCCCCGTCCCATCGGTCCGAGGTTGGTGAAGACGCCGTCGCCGATGCCCCGTACCGTCGCCCTTACGTCGAGCGTGGGACCTCCTCGCGGCTCGATCTTGCCGCCGAGTGCCAGCCGTACCCGGCCGCCGACCCCGGCGGCGGCGGCCGCCGCGACGGCAGCCGGATCGGGCAGCGCGCCGACGACGGCGCCCCGCACCCCGCGCTCGATCAGCCGCGCCAGGAGCCAGGTGCCGTCGCCTGGTGCGCCGGCGCCGGGATTGTCGGCGACGTCCGCCAGGACGACGGGGCGGCCCCCCGGCGTCGCCAACGCGCGATCGATCGCCTCGTCCGGGGAGACGCCGTTGGCGCGGAGATCGCGACGACGCTCCCAGATCGCGGCGGCGACGCGGTTTGCCACCTCGCCTGCCAGCCGGAGATCGCCGTCGGTCGTCGCCGTGACGCTGACGCCGGTGCGGGCGGTGTCGGCATGGGGAAAGCCGCCGGCGACCGCGATCGCGACGACACCGGGTCGGGTTTCGAGTCCGCGGACGAGCGCCATCACCTCGGCGAACGGCGTCGCGCCATCGGTGCGTTGCGCCGGCAGCGGCGCCAGGAGCGGCAGGCGGCGCAGCACGGCGACCGGCTCGATTCGCCGGCGGCGGATGGCGAGACAACACTCGACCGCTTCCTGACCCCGCTCGTACGGATCGAGGTGGGGGTAGGTATCGTAGGAGAGGAGCAGATCGCAGGCGGCGACCGTTGCCGCCGAGACGTTGGCGTGGGAATCGACGACCGCGACGAGCGGCGTCTCGGCGCCGACGACATCGCGCACGTCGGTCAGCAACGCGCCTTCGCAGTCGTCCTCGCCGTCGGCGACCATCGCCCCGTGGAGGGCGAGGACGACGCCATCAAGGGGCCAGGGGCTACGCCGGTGGACGCGGAGGCGGTCGCGGAGCCCCCGCCGGAGGGACTCGAAGGCGTCGCGGGTGACGGGGCCGCCCGGCGGGGCCGAGGCGAACAGGGTCGGCAGCAAGGTGGCGCCGGTCGCCTCCGCCGCCGCGACGATGCCGCCGAGGACGCCGCGGCCGACCCGGCTCTGCCGGACGATCGATTCGCCGGTCAGGTAGGCCCGCCGCCGGAAGGCGTCGAGCGTCGTCGCCACCGGCGAGAAGGAGTTGGTCTCGTGGGCAAGCCCGCCGATCGCCAACCGCGGCGCGAGCCGACGTCCCTGACTGGAATGACTCGTGCTGTTCGTCATCGCGATGCTTGTCGCCTGGTTCCGGTTGACCAGCACAAGCCCGGGGATCGGAGCGGGGACCGATCGCCCGAACGCCGGTGCGCGGCTAGGCAGGATACCGCGTCGGATATTGTGCAGACTAGGTGCGGCCCCAACCCCCGGGGTCATCCAAGCGTCCACGCGGTGCCGTCGGTTGGCAGGGCGGACACGGAGGTCCGCCCCTACAAGTGGCCGCGAACCGTAGGGGCGGACCTCCGTGTCCGCCCTTTGTGGCCGGGAGGCGAGTTGCGATCCGCAGCCCCTCGTTGCTAGGCTGGCATCGCGAGCCGGGCCGCGTGACGCGGACGGGAGGAGACAGAGGCATGGCAAGCGTGCAACCGGTACGGGCGGGCACACCACACGTCGTCGTCATCGGCGGCGGTTTCGGCGGGTTGAACGCGGCGCGGGCGCTGGCCAGGGCGCCGGTGCGGGTCACCGTCGTCGACCGGCGCAACCACCACCTGTTCCAGCCGCTCCTTTACCAGGTCGCGACCGCGTCGCTCTCGCCGGCGGACATCGCCTCGCCGATCCGCGGCATCTTGCGGAAGCAGGACAACGCAAGCGTTCTCCTCGCCGAGGTGACGGCGATCGACCTCGCGCGGAAGGAGGTCGTGCTCGACGAGGAGCGGCTGGCCTACGACTACCTGATTCTTGCGGCGGGAGCCGGCCATTCGTATTTCGGGCACGACGATTGGGAGAAACTGGCGCCGGGGTTGAAGAGTCTGGAAGACGCGCTGGAGATCCGCCGCCGCATCCTCCAGGCGTTCGAGGACGCGGAGCGGGTCAACGACGAGACCCAGCGCGACCGACTGATGACGTTCGTCGTCGTCGGCGGCGGTCCGACCGGGGTGGAGTTGGCCGGCGCCCTCGGCGAAATCTCCCGCTACACGCTGGCCCGCGACTTCGAGCACATCGATCCGACCTGGGCGAAGATCTACCTGCTCGAAGCCGGGCCGCGCATCCTGCCGACGTTCCCCGAGAAACTCGCCCGCAAGGCGGTGACCGACCTCAACCGGCTCGGCGTCCGCGTCCGGACCGGGGCGCTGGTGACGCGGGTCGACGACGAGGGTGTGATGCTCGGCCAGGAGCGGATCAGGGCCTGTACCGTCCTCTGGGCCGCGGGCGTCAAGGCGTCGCCGCTCGGCAGCCTGCTCGGCGTCGCCCTCGACCGCGCCGGTCGCGTGCCGGTGGAACCGGACTTGACCCTACCCGGACACCCGGAGGTCTACGTCGTCGGCGACCTGGCAGCGCTGGCCGGCACCGACGGCAAGCCGCTGCCTGGCGTCGCCCAGGTCGCGATCCAGCAGGGACGGTCGGCGTCGGCGAACGTCCTCCGCACGATCCGTGGGGAGTCGCGGCAACCGTTCCACTACCGGGACTACGGCACCATGGCGACGATCGGTCGCAACCGCGCCATCGCCGACATCCACGGTTACAAACTCTGGGGGTTCCCGGCCTGGGTCGCCTGGCTGTTCATCCACATCATGTACCTGATCGGCTTCCGCAACCGCCTCGTCGTCCTGGTCCAGTGGGCATGGGCCTACTTCACCTTCCAGCGCGGCGCCCGCCTGATCACGGTGACGGGGTACCAGCGGGAGCAGGAGGTACTCTCGTGACGAGCTCCGAGCTCCGAGTTGCATGCGTGCCGGGAAAGCGGCGGCAGGGTCACTCGACGGGATCGGCGCGATCCGGTAGCCTAATGGTGGTCTCGAAGCTCGAAGCTCGAAGCTCGAAGCTCGGAACTCGGAGCTCGGAGGACGTCCATGATTGCCCGACTGTTGGTGTCGTTCGGTGCCGTTGCCGCCTCGGTCGGTTTCACGATCTTCGGGATGGCGACGAGTTACATCAAGATGGACCACGACATGGCCACCATCTCGTACGTCCTGATGGCCGTGGGCGGCGTCGCCACCGTGATCGGCATCTTCTGGTATCGCCTCGATGAGCGGCGGGCCGATGCGGTGGCGCAGGCGCGCTCCGGACAACCCACCGTCGGCTAGCGATCCATCTCGAGTCGTCACGCGTCGAGGCCCCGGGTCGAACCCGGGGCCTCGACGCGTCCGACATTCGGCATTCTTGCCGATGCCGCGGTCGTCCCCTCCCTACCATCGTGGCGGGTGAACG
Organism: Thermomicrobiales bacterium; assembly: GCA_036558305.1. GTDB lineage: Bacteria > Chloroflexota > Chloroflexia > Thermomicrobiales > UBA6265 > DATBFX01. The sequence continues at coordinate 9,970 of DATBFX010000301.1, forward strand.
GGTGGTTCACCGATGGGATGGCGAGAGGGTACGCGATGATGACGTCGATCCGGCCCCGCGCGTTTTCGGTCTTCGCACTCCGGTATCTCCACCGCACGGTCGCGGTCGTGTCCGGTCTGGCATTGACGGTGGTGGCCGCCGGGTTGTACGCGCGTGCATCCTGGGCAACCGCGCTCTGGCCATGGCCGGACGTGCGGATGACCTACATCTTCCTGGCGTCGGTGCTCGCCGCGGCGATCGCGCCGTCGATCTGGATCGGCGTCACCGGCGAGCTGGCGGTGCTGGCGCCGGGCGCGCTCAACACGCTCTTCCTCAACCTGATGTTCGCCGCCTACCTCGGCGCCCGTGGTCTCCGGCGCGACGAACCGAAACTGCTCGTCGCCGCGGCGGTGAACCTGGCGGTCGTTCCCTTCTTCGTTTCGCTCCGGCGGCGGAGCCGGGCGATCCCGGTCAAGGACACGCGGCCGATGCCGCGCCTCGTCACCTTCGCCATGTGGACGATCTGCGGCCTGCTGGTCGTCGTCGGGATACCGCTGCTGATCCAGGTCGACAACGTCTTTCCGTGGTCGCTGACGCCGCAGACCTCGACGATCTTCGGTTGCGTCTTCCTCGGCGCGGCCGGCTATTTCGCCTACGTCGCGCGCTGGCCGTACTGGGTCTTCGGCCTGGCGCCGCTCCTCGGCTTTTTCGCCTACGATCTGGTCCTCTTCACCCCGTACATCGACCTGCTCCGGCGACCGGCCGGCGGGTTCTCCGGGTCGTCCGCATCGTACGGCGGCTACTACGGCTCGTACGGGACGACGGTTACCGGCAACGGCGTCAACGAGTGGAGTCTGGCGGTCTACCTCGCCGTCATCGGGGTCAGCGCCGTCTTCGCCGCCGTTTTCCTCTTCCTCAACCCCGCGACTCGCCTGCGCGTGCGCTCCTTCTCGGGTCTGCGCCAACTGCCCCTGCTCGCTCGCCACGCGGCCTGAGCGGGGACCGCCTCCGCGGTCGCATTCGTCACCGACGGCACCGGACTTGCATGCATTCCCTGCATCCTGTCGGCGCCGGCAGGTCGACGATCCGAGTGATGGGATCCGTCATGCCCCGTACGATCCTCGTCGTGGACGACGACCGCCCGATCGCCGACGTGCTGGCCGATCTTCTCTGCGACGAGGGCTACGACGTGCGCACCGCCTACGACGGCCAGGCGGCGTTGCGCGAATTCGAGCGCGAACCGGTCGATCTCATCCTCAGCGACGTCTCGATGCCGCGCCTCGACGGGCCGGCACTGATCCGCCAGTTGCGCGCGCGGGGCCGGGCCGTCCCCGTCATCCTGATGAGCGCCGTCTACCAGGACGTCGACCTCCCCGGCGTGGAGTTCGTCCCCAAACCGTTCGACGTCGGTCAGGTGGCCGATCTGGTCGCCCGCGTCGTCGAGCAGAACGGGGCATTGCACCGGTGAGGTGTTAGTCGTCAGTCGTCAGTCGTCAGTCGTCAGTCGAGATTGACGGGCGCACAGGAGGGCGGCTCCGTGCCGTTCTGACGACTGACGACTGGCTACTCCGGCACCACGGCGATGGCGTCGATCCCGATGAGAAACTCGGGACGGGTGAGGGCGGCGACGACCACGATGGTATTGGCCGGAGGGTTCGGGCGGTTGCCCCACCAACGCAAACCCACCGCGGCTGCCGTCTCGATCGGTTGACCCTGCACGAGACAGATCGTCCAGGTGACGAGGTGTTCGGGTTTGGCCCCGGCCGCGGCGAGGCAGGCTTCGACGTTCTTGAGCACCTGTTCGGTCTGCGCGCCGATGTCGCCCCGGCCGACGATCCGTCCCGCGCCATCGACGGCGCATTGCATGCCGACGTAGACCGTTTTCACCGGACCGCCGGCAACCACGACCTGGGTGAACGCAGGGTTGGCGTGGAGCGTCTCCGGGTTGAGGTAATGGATGGCGCCCGCGGCGGCGGGCGAAGGCTGATCGGTCATCGGGTTCTCCTCTGCCCGGCGCTCGCCGTTTAGCTCGCTCGCGCCAGCGGGAGTTGCCGGGGTTTGATCAGCTCGGGGCCGTCGTTGCGGGCGTCGTTGACCGTCGTCGCGATCGGGTAGGCGACGAGGTCCTCGGACGGTCGCGGATCGAACAGCGGCTCCAGCGCACGCACGTCGTCGAGTTTGGGGTCCAGCCAGAAGCCCTCGTCCTCTGGACGCAGGATCACCGGCATCCGATCGTGGATCGGGGCGAGCAGGGCGTTGGCGCGGGTGGTCAGGATCGCGTAGGAGGCGACCGGGGCGTCGTCCGCCGGCGCAAACTCGTCGTAGAGCCCGGCGAAGGCGAACAAGGGCTGATCCTTGACGCCGATGAAGTACGGTTGCTTGCGGTGGACGCGGGCCTGCCACTCGTAGAAGCCCGAAACCGGGACCAGACAGCGACGGCGGCGAATCAGGTCGCGAAACATCGGTTTCTCGGCCACCGTCTCCGCCCGCGCGTTGATCGGCGCGACGCCGCCGTGGCCGAGCGTCTGCCAGCGCGGGATCAACCCCCATTGCATCAACTTGATCGACCGCTCACCGTCCTCATCCGCGACGACGACCGGCAGTTCTTGACTCGGTGCCACGTTGTAGACCGAGGCGAGCTCGAACCGCAATTGCTTCGCCTGGAAACGCTCCGAAATGTCGTCGACGTTTTGCAAGGTGTACCGACCGCACATGGATGGCTCCTTTCTCGGCGCTCCTCACCGGGGCGAGGAATGTCGTGGCGAAGTATAGAACATTTATTCTGAATACGCGAATCGTGCGCCCGGACGACGACCCCCTGGCGTGGCGGCTCGCGCGTTGTTCGCATCGCACGAAACGCGACGCCGCCACTGCATCGCTCGCTACATTTCCTCTGCGACGAATTTCGGATCGCGCAGGGCGTTGTTGACGAGGCGCCCCTTCGGTACTACGATCACGGCGTTCGGCACAAGACGGCCCCGGCAAGCGAGCGCAAACGGGGCCGGGACGACGACCTTCGCCGCGATCGGAGACCCCGCCGCATGGCGACCTACGTTCTGCGCCGGTTGCTCGGCCTCATCCCCGTCCTCTTTGGGATCTCCCTCGTCGTCTTCTTCCTGATGAAGCTGATCCCCGGCGATGTCGCCCAGGCCCTCCTCGGCTTGACCGCCCGCCCCGAGGACATCGCCAACCTGCGCCAGGCCCTCGGCCTCAACGACCCCATTTATGTCCAGTACGTCAAATGGCTCGAACACGTCCTCCGCGGTGATCTCGGCACGTCCCTCCAGCAGCGGACCGCCGTCCTCCCCTTTGTCCTGGAGCGGTTTCAAAACACCTTGCTGCTCACCGCCGCCTCGACCGTCATCTCGCTCCTGATCGGTCTGCCGGCCGGGATCATCTCGGCGACCAAGCAGTATTCGGTCTTCGACCGGGTCAGCATGCTCTTCGCCCTCTTCGGCAACAGCATGCCGGCGTTCTGGCTCGGTCTGATGTCGATCCTGATCTTCTCGCTGAGGTTGCATTGGCTGCCGACCGGCGGCATGTGGCCGATGGTTGGCCCCCGCACACCCTGGGTCCTCCTCCAACACCTGGCGCTGCCGGCGATCACCCTCGGCGCCGCCTCCGCCGCGATCACCGCCCGCATCACCCGCTCCTCGATGCTCGAAGTGATCCGCCAGGACTACGTCCGCACCGCCCGCGCCAAGGGACTTGCCGAACGCTCCGTCCTCACCCGGCACACGCTCAAGAACGCCCTGCTGCCGATCCTGACGGTCGTCAGTCTCCAGTTCGGCTTCCTCCTCGGCGGTGCCGTCCTCACCGAAACCGTCTTCTCCTGGCCCGGCGTCGGCCTCGCCCTCTACAACGCCATCTCCTTCCGCGACTACCCGATGGTCCAGGGCGGCGTGCTCGTCGTCGCCTGCTCGTTCGTGATCGTCAACCTCATCACCGACCTCCTCTACGCCTTCATCGATCCGCGGATCAAGTACTCGTGACGAGACGGACAGACGGACAGACGGACAGACGGACCGAGTCAGCCGTCCCAGGTCTCAAGTCGCAAGAACGGACTTCGTCTGACGTCGGACCTGAGACCTGAGACTTGAGACCTGGGACGGCTGATACGGGGAACCACGGATGACCGAGTTGGTCGCAGGTGAAACGCGAGAACGCGAGGCGGCGTCCGCCGGGGAGTGGCGTGAGCAGTTGCTGACGCCGCTGGCGAAACCGCAGTCGCAGTTGGGTCTGGTCTGGCGCGGGTTACGGCGCGACAAGTTCGCCCTCCTCGGCGGGGCGATCGTCGTGTTCACGGTGTTCATGGCCCTGGCGGCGCCGGTCCTAGCGCCGCACGACCCGCTCAAGCAGAACGCGAAGGTACGCCTGGCGCCGATCGGCACCGAGAACCACATCCTCGGCACCGACGGCAACGGCCGCGACATGCTCTCCCGCCTCATCTACGGCAGCCGCACCACCCTCCTGATCGCCACCATCCCGGTGCTGGTCGCCGCGGTCCTCGGCTTGATCATGGGACTCGTCGCCGGTTACGCCGGCGGGTGGGTCGATTCCGTCTTGATGCGGCTGGCCGACATCCTCTTCGCCTTTCCCGCCATCCTCCTCGCGATCGCCATCGTCGCCGCCCTCGGACCCGCCCTCCTCAACGCGATGATGGCGCTGGCGATCGTCTTCATCCCCGCCTTTGCCCGCCTGGTCCGCGCCTCGGTCCTCTCGCTGCGCAACCGCGAGTACGTGCTCGCCGCGCGGGCGAGCGGAGCGACGGGCGGCCGGATCATCGCCCGCCACATCCTCGTCAACTCGCTGCCGACGATCATCGTTTTCGCCACCTTGCAGACCGGTCAGATGATCATCTTCGGCGCCGCCCTCTCCTTCCTCGGTCTCGGCGTCCAGCCGCCCACCCCCGACTGGGGCAAAATGGCGGACGACGGCCGCAACGCGATGCTGAAGGCACCCTGGGTGACCACCCTGCCCGGCATCGCCATCTTCATCGTGTCGGTCGGCTTCAACCTCCTCGGCGATGGTCTGCGCGACGCGCTCGACCCGACGCTGAAGGTGTAGCGGTCAGCCGGTAGCCGGTAGCCGGTAGCCGTCAGCCGTCAGTTCTGGGCGGCTGGCGACGGCGGGTGACAAAGGAGGTGATCTAAGCGAAACGAGTCGCGCGGCGATTCTACTGACGGCTGACGGCTGACGGCTCGCACGAAAGGAGCACTCCATGTCCCGGGACGAGTTCGCAACGCTCCTCCTCGACAATCGCCTCAACCGGCGCGACCTGATCCGGCGCCTGACCGCGCTCGGGCTGGCGACGCCGGTCGCCACCGCGATCGCGATGCACGTCGCGCCGGCGGTCGCGGCCCCCGCTCACCTGACGGTGCGGCGCTCGCTGGCGCAGGCGGCGGGCAACGGCACCCTCATCGTCGGCACCGAGACCGACATCGAGGGGTTCGACCCCGGTCATGCCAGCGCCCTGGCGACGACCCGCGTCATCAGCAACGTCCTCGAAGGACTCCTCAAGTACACGCCCGGCACCGTCGATCTCGAACCGCTGCTCGCGACCGAGGTGCCGAGTTTGGACAACGGCGGCATCTCCGCCGACGGGCTCACCTACACCTTCAAATTGCGGCAGGGCGTGACCTTCCACGACGGCACGCCGTTCAACGCCGACGCCGTCAAGATGACCTACCAGCGCCTCTACGATAAGAGCTTCGCCCACTACGACAAGACCAACACCTCCGGCTTCTTCCTCGCCGGGCTGACCGCGGTCGACGCCGTCGACGACGCCACCGTCAAGTTCACCCTCGGCGCGCCGAACGCCGCCTTCATGGAGTTGTCGAACATCTACGCCGGCCGCCTCCTCAGCCCGAAGGCGATCCAGGAGCAGCCGCCCGAGCAGTGGGCGGAGACCGACAACGGCACCGGCCCCTTCACCCTCAAATCCTGGGACAAGGGCGTCAAGGTCGAGCTGGCGCGCAACGACACCTACTGGGGCACCAAGCCCGGCTTGCAAACCCTGATCTTCCGCCCGATCCCCGAACCGACCGCCCGCGTCTCCGCCTTGCTGAACGGCGAGGTCGACATGATCGTCGTCGTCCCGCCCGACGCGATCGAGCAGATCAAGGGCGACAGCGGTCTCGCCTACGAGCAGGGCCCGAGTCTCCACTACTGGTTCATCCAGCTCAACACCAAAGCCAAACCGTTCGACGACGTCCGGGTTCGCCAGGCGGTCAACTACGCGGTCGACAAAGAGGGGCTGGCCAACGACATCCTCCAGGGGTCGGCGGTGCCGGCCACGCAGCCGATGCCGGCCGCGAACTGGTCCTACAACCCGGACGTCAAGGGCTACCCCTACGACCCGGACAAGGCGAAGTCCCTCCTGGCCGACGCGGGTCTCTCCGACGGCTTCAAGACCAAGATGATCATCCCGCAGTCGGGGTCCGGGATGATGATCCCGGTCCAGATGAACGAGTACATCCAGGGCAACCTGGCCGACGTCGGGATCCAGGTCGACATCCAGTCGTACGAGTGGGTCTCCTACCTCGGCATCTGGGCAAAGGGGCTGACCGACGAAGTCACGATGGGCAACCAGTCGATCATGGCGAGCGACCCGTACGTGGCGAACTTCCTCCTCGCCGGCGGTTTCACCCCGGCCGACGGCGGCTGGAACATCGGCTACTACGAGAACCCCGACGTCGACAAACTCCTCGCCGACGCCCTCGCCACCGCCGACAAGGAGCAGCGCAAGCAGCTCTACTACCAGGCTTGGGCCAAGATCACCGACGACGCCCCCTGGATCTTCGTCGTCAACGACCTCCAACCGATGGCCTTCAAAACCAAAGTCAAGGGCTACGTCACCAACCCGGCCTACGTGATCGACTTCACGACGATCACGGTCGAAGAGTAGCACGGGGAGTCGTTAGTCGTTAGTCGTTAGTAAGGCGGACAGACGGACAGGACGACGACTTCTCACCGTTCTGACGACTAACGACTAACGACTAACGACTCAAGGAGGAAATCGATGTCCCACGAAGAGTTCGCGAAGATCTTGCTCGATGGGAAGATCAGCCGGCGGGAGGCGATCCGGCGGTTGACGATGCTGGGGTTGTCGGCGCCGGTGGCGGCGACGATCGCGGCGCGGGTGATGCCGGCCTCGGCGGCGCCGGCGCATCTGGTGACGCGGACGGCGCTCAACCAGGAGGCGAGCGGGAACGGGACGCTGATCGTCGGTACCGAGACGGAGATCGAGGGGTTCGATCCGGGGCGGGGGATCGCGCTGGCGACCAACCGGGTCCAATCGGCGATCTTCGAGGGGATGGTCAAATACAAACCGGGAACGGTCGACCTGATCCCGTTGCTGGCGACCGAGATCCCGACCGTCGACAACGGCGGCATCTCCGCCGACGGTCTGACCTACACGTTCAAACTGCAACAGGGAGTCAAGTTCTCCGACGGGACCGACTTCAATGCCGACGCCGTCCTCTTCTCCCTCCGTCGCCTGATCGACAAGGATTTCGAGTACTACGACAAGGCCAATACGGGCGGGTTCCAACTCGCCGGGTTGTCGAAGGTCGACGTCATCGATCCCGCGACGGTCAAGTTCACCCTGAGCGCGCCGAACGCCGCCTTCCTCGAACTCTCGCAGATCGGGTCGGGGCGGTTCGTCAGCCCGAAGGCGATCCAGGAGCATCCGGGCGACGCCCTCAGCGACAACGGCGTCGGCACCGGACCGTTCATGGTCAAATCCTGGGACAAGAACGTCAAGGTCGAGCTGGCCCGCAACGACAACTACTGGGGCACCAAGCCCGGCCTGCAAACCTTGATCTTCCGCCCGATCCCCGAACCGACGGCGCGCGTCTCCGCCTTGCTGAACGGCGAGGTCGACATGATCGTCGTCGTCCAACCGGACTCGATCCAGTCGATCAAGGACGACAGCGACCTGACCTACGAGCAGGGGCCGAGCAACCACTACTGGTTCATCGAGCTCAACACCAAGGAAGGACCGTTCGCCGACAAGCGGGTCCGTCAGGCCGCCAACTACGCGGTCGACAAGGAGGGCCTCGCCCACGACGTGCTCTCCGATTCGGCGGTCCCCGCCACCCAACCGATGCCGGCCGCGAACTGGTCCTACAACCCGAACATCAAGGGCTACCCCTACGATCCCGACAAGGCGAAGGCGCTGCTCGCCGACGCCGGCTACGCCGACGGTTTCAAAACGAAGATGATCATCCCGACCAACGGCTCCGGGATGATGGTCCCCGTCCAGATGAACGAGTACATCCAGGGCAACCTGGCCGACGTCGGCATCCAGGTCGACATCCAGTCGTTCGAATGGGTCAGCTACCTCGGTGTCTGGGCGAAAGGTCTGACGGCCGACGTCAGCATCGCCAACCAGTCGGTGATGTCGAGCGAACCCTACTTCGTCAACTTCCTCCTCTCCAGCCAGTTCGTCCCGGCCAACGGCGGTTTCAACATCGGCTACTACGCCAACCCCGACGTCGACAAACTCCTCAATGACGCCCTCGCCACCTCCGACCGCGAAGCCCGCAAGCAACTCTACTGGCAGGCCTGGGAAAAGATCACCGACGACGCCCCCTGGATCTTCGTCGTCAACGACCTCCAACCGATGGCCTTCAAGACCAAGGTCAAAGGCTACCTGACCAACCCCGCCTACCTGATCGACTTCACGACGATCACGATCGAGGAGTAGGACGGGGAGTCGTCAGTCGTTAGTCGCTCGTCGTCAGAAGAGGCCGTGACCGGTAGCGCGCCGCCAGTGTGTCCGTCTCCCCTAACGACTGACGACTAACGACTGACGACTCTCTGACGCAACCGAGCACGGAGGTACGCATGACGTTTTCGATCGCTGCCCGCTGCCCCGAGACCGGGATGGTCGGGGTGGCGGTGAGTACGGCGGTGATTTGCGTGGGGTCGCTGGTGCCGTTCCCGAAGGCCGGCGTGGGGGCGGTGGCGACGCAGTCGTTCGTCAATCCGTACCTCGGATTGAAGGGGATCGACTACCTGGTCTCGGGGTTGGACGCCCAGGCGGCGATGGAGCGGTTGGCGGCGGAGGACGACGGGAGAAACGTCCGCCAGTTCAGCGTCGTCGATGCGAAGGGGCGGGCGGCGGCGTACTCCGGGGCGGACTGCGTCGGCTGGTTCGGGCACCGGACGGGCGACGGGTACGCGGTCGCCGGCAACATGCTCGTCGGCGAACTGACGATCGCCGAGATGGCGCGGGCGTTCGAGGCGTCGAAGGGAGAGCACCTGGCGGAGCGGCTCGTCCGGGCGCTCGAAGCCGGGCAGGCCGCGGGCGGCGACAAACGCGGCCGGATCTCGGCGGCGGTCAAGGTTTGCCACACGGAGGACTACCCGCTGGTGGACATCCGCGTCGACGATCACCCCGATCCGGTCGCCGAACTGCGCCGGCTCTGGGGGCTCTACCAGGGCGACTTCGCGAACTTCATGAGCATGATGCCCTCCAAAGCGCACCCGGCGGGGACCTACGACCTCTCCGGCCTCGCCAGCCTGCTCCCCGACGATGTCTAACCAGGCCACGCCCGCCGCTTCTCCCGTCGCCGGTGCCGGCCCCTACGGCGTCGGCGCGATCAACCTCGAACCCGGTCTCGCGCCCTCGGACATCGCCGACGATCTCTATTTCATGCCCGATCAGGTGGCAGAGCTGCCACAACGGCAGGTGACCTCCGACGCCGACAGCGCGACGATCATCTACGCCATCGACGAGGGCGTGCCGGTCCCCCGCTTCGGCATGGTCGTCGTCCTCAAGGTCGATCCTTCGGCCGATGCCGACGCGGTCGTCGCCAACCTGGAACGAGACCGCTGGGGCGACCCCAAGGACCACGACCTGACCGCCTCCGGTCCGGGCACGAACGGCGAACCGGCCTACCGCGAGTTCTCGCGCATCTTCCCGCCCGGTCTCTTCCTGCTCCCCAACCGCCCGGTCTTCTTCCTGCTCTGGTACCGCGCCAACGACGAGTACGCCTTCATGGTGATCGGCGACACCCCGACGGTGCGCGAAGCGCTGGCGCGGGCGGTGGCGGCGACGCTAAGCGCGAACTGACCCGGATTTTGCTTCGATATGCCCGCTTCTCGCGTACTGGAAAGGCACTTCGCATAGCGGAGCGCTGGCGATGTCGAACGCACTTGATCGCCAGGCTCCCGGGTAGTACAAGATTTTCGGGAAAGTGGTAGGCATTTGATGCCGCGAAAGATCCGTGACCTGACCAAAGACCTGCGGGACGCGGGGTTCGTCTTGCTCCGGAAACGCGGGAAGGGCGACCACCGGATGTACGGTCACCCGACGGTCGCGGGCGTCACCGTCGTCCTCGATGGGGAACCGGGCGACGACGCCAAGGATTTTCAAGAGAAGCAGGTTCGCGAAGCGGTCGCGAAAGTACGTGCCGGAACCTGGTCGCTGAGCCACAGGAGAGGAATCGAGGTATGGCCGCTGAGGAGTACTTCACACCCGAAGAGATCGCAGAGGCGCGCCGCTACCGCATGGTCATCCAGTGGTCGGACGTCGATCGGGTCTTCCTCGTCTCGCTGCCGGAACTGGACGGTGCCGTTGCCCATGCCGACACGGCCGCAGCGGCGGCCGAGCGCGGTATCGAGTTGGCCTGCGAATGGATCGACGCCTACCGCCAACTCGGGCGCTCGATCCCGCCACCGAACAATGCATTCGAGTCAGTTGCGACCCGAGCCGCCTGATGGCCGGTCACCGACCGTGGCGGGAGATCAAGCGGCCACGAAGTCCCAAAGAGGAGGAGCGGATTGCCGCCGAGGCGCGGGTGATCGTCTTCATTTCCGACCTCGCCGCGTTGCGGGAGGCACGCGTAGAGACCCAAACGGCGCTCGCGGGGTCGGTCGGGGTCCCGCAAGCGCGCATCTCCCAAATCGAGCACCAGGACGACCTCACCCCCTCGACGCTTGAGGAGTACGTGCGCGGGCTCGGCGGGGAATTGCGGGTCACCGCGGTCTTCCCGGACGGGACGGTCGAGTTGCTGGGTGCTGCCGCGCCGCGCTTCGTCATGCGACGGCACTGCCGGTCAAAAGCGGTACCGGCAACCCACTGACAAACAAGATCATACGATCTATGCCGCCCGCAAGTAGTCACCTGCCGGCGCGTGGGCGGGCCTGTGCAGGGCAGCCAACGGCCCCGGCCGCACACGCCGGTCACGGGTACCCCCTGGGCGTTGCCCCTCCCGGTCGCGCCGCAGCGGACCGCAACCCCCGCCAGCGCCGCGCCGCCTCCGCCACCCACCCCCGCGCTCATGAACGCGCTCCCCTCCCCCACGCTTGGGCCGGGTACCCTCTGGGTGGCGGCCGGGGGAGAGGGCCATCCCGCGAAATCCCACGATCCGACCCGGCGATGACACCGTCGTTCCCCTGACGCCTGACGCCTGCACCTCCCCCGCCCAACCGCCAACCCTGCCAACCCTGCCAACCACGCCGTTGACAGATCACCTCCCACGCCATAGACTCGCCCGGCGATGATCCGATCATAAGCTCGCGTTGTCAGGACGTTTTCACCATCGTCGACGATGCCGGTGGGAGCCCGCGGTTCCCGAGGCCGTCAACCGCGGACGGTGCAGCGTGAGACCGATCCTCGAAGTCGAGGACCTCCACGTCCATTTCCCGACGCCGCGCGGCCCGGTCAGGGCGGTCGATGGGGTCAGCCTGGCGTTGAATCCCGGCGAGCGGCTCGGCCTGATCGGCGAGTCCGGGTCGGGTAAGTCGACCGTGGCGCTGGCGGTGATGCGGCTGATCAAACCGCCGGGCGAAATCGTCGGTGGGCGCATCCTCCTCGACGGGACCGACCTGCTGGAACTCGACGAAGAGGAGATGCGGCAGCGGCGGCTCTCCGACATCGCCCTGGTGACGCAGGGTGCGATGAACTCCCTCAACCCGGTGGTCAAGATTCGGAAGCAACTGATCGATGGGCTGGCGGCGCACGGCGTCAAGCTGCCGAGGAGCGGTTACGAGGAGCGGCTGGCCGACCTGCTGCGGGCTGTGGATCTGGAGCCGGAGGTCGCCGACCTCTTCCCCCACCAGTTGAGCGGCGGCATGAAGCAGCGGGTCTGCATCGCCACCGCGATCAGTCTGCGCCCCAAGGTGATCATCGCCGACGAACCGACCAGCGCCCTCGATGTCGTCGTCCAGAAGCGGGTGATGGAGACGCTGCGGCGGGTGCAGGCCGACCTCGGCGCCTCGGTCATCCTGATCGGCCACGACATGGGCCTGATGGCCCAGTTCGCCCAGCGGGTGGCGGTGATGCGGGCTGGAAAACTCCTCGAAGTGAACGGCGTCCACGAGATTTTCGCTGCTCCGAAGCACCCCTACACCCGGCTCCTGATGGAGAGTTTGCCGACGTTCGAGCGAGGTGACTCCTTCCTCGCCTCCGCGGCGCGGGCGGCGGCGCGGATGGCGGCCGCCGGGAGCGACGCCTCATGACCGCGCTCCTGGAACTGCGCAACGTCAGCAAGGTCTTCGGCAGCGGCGGCTTCTTCCAGCAGCGGAAGGTGACGGCCCTCAAGGACTTCTCGATCGCGATCGACGGCGCGCAACCGACCATCGTCGCCATCGTCGGCGAGAGCGGCAGCGGCAAGTCGACCATGGCCAATCTTCTGCTCGGGTTGGAGACGCCGACGACAGGCGAAGTGCTCTATAAGGGGACCGATCTGCGGCGGGTGCCGCGGCAGGAGCGGCGCGCGTTCCGGCGCGACGTGCAGGCGATCTTCCAGGACCCGTTCGGGGTCTACAACTCCTTCTACAAGGTCGACCACGTCCTGACGACGCCGATCGCCAAGTTCAAGCTGGCGAAGTCGCGGCAGGAGACGCGGCAGCTCATCGAGCAGGCGCTGCGGTCGGTCGGGTTGCGGCCGGAAGACACCCTCGGCCGGTACCCGCACCAACTCAGCGGCGGTCAGCGCCAGCGGACGATGGTGGCGCGGACGCTCCTCTTGCGCCCCAAAGTGATCGTGGCCGACGAACCGGTCTCGATGGTCGACGCCTCCTTACGGGTGACGGTGCTGGCGAACCTGTTGCAGTTGAAGCAGCAGTTCGGGATCTCGCTGGTCTACATTACGCACGATCTGGCGACCGCCTATCAAATCAGCGATCGGATCATCGTCTTGCACCGGGGCACGGTCGTGGAGGCGGGTGACCCGGAACAAGTCGTGAAACACCCGGAGCACCCGTATACGAAACTGCTCATCGGGTCCATCCCGATGCCGGACCCGTCCCAGGGTTGGGGCGATGGCACTGCCAACGAGGCAGGGGCGGCGGACCGGCCGGTAATCGTGGACAATGCCGACCTCGCCGATCGCGACGGTCACGAAGGGAGGTGAACGAAGGGGGACGAATCGCAGCGGCGGTGTTTTCGCGATGAAGCGCTTTACCCGCGGCACGAGGAGGAGAACCTGATGCGACGGAAACAGTTGTGGTCGATCCTGGCGCTCGTCTGTCTACTCGCCGGTATGGGCGCGAGTTCCGCCTGGGCGCAGTCCGAGCCGGCGCGGACCGATATCCTCAAGATCGCCTTCGGCGCCCGGTTCGAGGACCCGTCCAATTTCAACCTCGAAAACCCGACCGGCGCCAGCCGCTCGGATACCGGTCTGCACCAGTTCGTCTACGAGTTCTTCTTCTACTACAACCTCCAGACCGGCGAGTACATCCCGTGGCTGGCGACCGGCTACGAGTACAGCGCCGACTTCACCAGCATGACCGTCCACCTGCGCGACGGCGTGACCTGGAACGACGGCCAGCCGTTCACGGCCGACGACGTCGTCTTCACCTACGACCTGTACCGGAAGAACCCGACCATGTACTGGGCGCAGTTGGCGAACGACGCGGTGAAGTCGGTCGACAAGATCGACAACCTCACCGTCAAGTTCAACTTGACGAAGCCGAACCCCCGCTTCCACCTCAACCGCGAGGCCTTTCCGGCGGTCGGTATCTGGAGCGGTGCCGTCATCCTCCCGAAGCACATCTGGGAGGGCCAGGACCCGCTGACCTTCAAGAACAACCCTCCGGTCGGCACCGGTCCCTACAAACTGAAGAACGCCACCGAGACCTCGATCACCTGGGACCGCAACGACGACTGGTGGGGCGGCAAGGTCTTCGGTCACATGCCGGGGCCGAAAGAGATCCAGATGGTCAACCTCGGCGCCGAGTCCAACGTCGCCTTTGCCCTGACCAACGATGAGATCGACACGCCGTTCATCGGCATCCTCTCGGCCGGCTCCTTCGAGCAGGTCGCCGCGCGCAACTCCAATGTCAGCGCCTGGTCCAAGGACGCCCCCTACGCCTGGGAAGACCCCTGCCCGCGGGCGCTGATGATCCAGAACGCCAAGCCGCCGCTGGACAAACCGGAGGTCCGCTGGGCGATCTCGTCCCTGATCGACCGGCAAAAGATCGTCGACCTCGCCTACGAGGGGACGACGGTGCCCGCCTGGGGTGTCTGGCCCAACTACGACGGGAACAAACCCTACTTCGACGCGATCTCCGATCTGCTGCAGCAGTACCCGGTCGACAAGTACGACCCCGACAAGGCCGCCCAACTCTTCAGCCAGGCCGGGGTCAAACCCAGTGACCTGAAGCTGAATTACGTGGTCGACAGCGAGGCGAACGAAGACATGAAGGTCGCCCAGGTCCTGTCCGACCAACTGAGTGCGGCCGGCATCAGCGTCACGATCCAACCGCTGACGGGCGGTGCCCTCAACGACGCGATCCTGAAGGGCGACTACGACATCGCGATGAACGCCTTCTGCCCCGGCTACATCGTCGAGAACCTCGACCTCTTCAACAGCAAGAACTACAAGCCGCTGGGCCAGGATGCCCCGTACTACGAGGCGAACTCCTACCGCTACCAGAACCCGAAGCTGGACGAGGTCGTGAACAAGATGTTCACGGTCCCGGCCGACGACACCGCGACGCTGACGAAGCTCTACCACGACGCGATGGCGATCTGGCTGCCCGACCTGCCGGTGGTGCCGCTGGTCCAGGCGCCGGCGCTCGTCCCGTTCAGTTCCAAGTACTGGACGGGCTGGCCGTCGGCCGACGACCCCTGGAACATGCCGGTCAGTTGGTGGGCGACCTTCAACCTGGTCATCACCGGCTACCCCGGTAAGGAAGCCGGTGAGTGGGTCGGCGGCATCAAGGCTGCCGGCAGTAGCTAAGAGTCGTCAGTCGTCAGTCGTTAGTCGTTAGTGACGGGTCCTAAACAGAGTGCCAGAAGTTCTGTGACACCCTTGGCCTCGTCCCGTGGAGTTGATTCCCGCCGGTCCATACCCGCAGCGCCGAAGACGGGGTGTCACAAGACTTCGGGCAACGTGATTAGCTCGCAAGACAGGGTTGTTGGGGAGTTGGGACTCCGTTCTGACGACTAACGACTAACGACTGACGACTCTCCAGGGAACGCACATGGGTACCTCGCTCGGCTACGTCACGGAGCGGTTCGTCATCTTCCTCGCCACCGTCGTCATCTCGGTGACGGCCGTCTTTTTCGTGCCGCACTTCCTGCCGGGCAATCCGCTGGGGGCCATCAACGTCAAACTCTCCAGGGTGGGTGGGGGCGGCAACAACCAGCTCATCCTGGAGGCCTACCGGCATCGCTTCGGGTTGGATCGGAGTCTCGGGGCCCAGTACGTCTCCTACCTGCGCCAACTCGCGCACGGGGATCTGGGCTACTCCATCTCGAGCTTCCCGACCCGGGTCTCCACCAAGATCTGGTCGGCGCTTCCCTGGACGCTCGGGCTGGTCGGGGTGACGACGGTGATCAGTTGGCTGCTCGGATCGCTCCTCGGCGCCGTCGTCGGCTGGTCGGGCGGGCGCTCGCGCCTCTTGCAGGGACTGGTGCCCGTGTCGCTCCTCCTCTACACCACGCCGTACTTCATTCTGGCCATCGTCTTGTCGTATCTGTTCGCCTTCCGCTGGCCGGTCTTCCCCCTCGCCGGTGCGTACTCGGTGGGAAGAACGCCGGAGTATTCGCTTGATTTTGCCTGGGACGTGATCAAGCACGGCACGCTGCCGGCTTTAAGCATCATCCTGGTTTCGCTCGGCTGGTGGTTCCTCAGCATGCGCAGCCTGATCATCGCCGAGAAGGGCCAGGACTACATCCTCTGGGCGGAGTCGAAGGGGCTGCAACGCGGGAAGATCTTCTGGGGGTACGCCCTGCGGAACGCCTTGCTGCCGCAGGCGACCGGATTGGCGCTGTCGCTGGGGAGTATCGTCAGCGGGGCGCTGATCACGGAGGTCATCTACGGCTACCCCGGTCTCGGCTTTCTCGTCTACACCTCGATCACGAGCGTCGACTACCCGGTGATTCAGGGTGCGGTGTTGCTGATCATCCTGTCGGTGGCCCTCGCGAATTTCGCGATCGACATGCTCTACCCGTTCATCGATCCGCGGATTCGCGCCGGTGGGGGTGGGAACTGATGACCGCGGGGGCGGTACCGGTCGAAGAGATCGTCCAGGCGCCGGCGGAAGCGGGGCGGCGAGAGACCGCACGCCTCCTCTTGCGGAACAAGAAGTTCGTGGCGGGGTCGGCCGTTTTCCTGACGATCCTGTTGGCGGCGTTGATCGGCGGTCTGTTCGTGTCACCGGCCGAGCGGCGGACGGGCGCGTTTCCGCGGAAGGAGGCGCCGAGCTCGGCGGCGATCCTGGGGACGACCTCGCTGGGGCAGAGCGTGGCGGTGCAGTTGACGCAGGCGATCCCGAATTCGATCAAGGTCGGGTTGATCGCGGCGACGATCGGGACGGTGTTGGGCGGGCTGATCGGGGTGATCGCCGGGTTCTACGGCGGGAAGGTGGACGCCGCGCTGCGGGTCCTGATCGACGTGTTCCTGGCGGTGCCGTCGCTCTTGTTCCTGGTCTTGATCGCGTCGCTGTTGAAAGGCGTGACGATCCCGCAGATGGCGTTGATCATCGGCATCTTTGCCTGGTCGTGGCCGGCGCGGGCGGTGCGGGCGCAAACGTTGAGTCTGAAGGAGCGGCCGTTCATCAAGGTGGCGCGGTTGTCGGGGATGGGCAATCTCGAGATCGTGGTGCGGGAGGTACTGCCGCACCTGTTCACCTGGCTGGGCGCCAATTTCATGAACGCCTTCATCGTGGCGATCCTGGCGGAGGCCGGGCTCTCGCTGCTCGGTCTCGGACCGCAGCGGGACATGACGCTGGGGATGATGATCTACTGGGGGCAGAGCTACGGGGCGGTCCTGCAAAACCTGTGGTGGTGGTGGCTGACGCCGGTGGTGACGCTGATCGTGCTCTTCCTGGCGCTCTACCTGGTCCACCTGGGGCTGGACGAGGTGGGGAATCCGCGGTTGCGGAAGGCGTGAGGGGGACGGGGAAAAGCGGTGAGCCAAGGTCGTTTGCGCCCGACCTGTTGCCTCCTCTGGTACGAGTCCAACGACGACGACCTCACACTGATGGCGTCCAATCGGGGTGCGGACTGGCGCTCTTCCATACCGCGGCGCTCAGTTACGACGCTCGAACTTGGTGATCCAGGCGTCGCTGGAAGGTTTGCGTCCATGCGATGACCCGAGATACGATCGCATCGAGTGCCCGCTCATCGAGAGGAGAGAGTGGCGGAAGCAAGAGATTGCTCCGATCGTGATTCCCAGACAGTGAGCGAGGTTCCCAGACCGATCGGATCATCGCGGTGTCCTTGACCACAACCGGTTCTTGCAACCAGCAGTACATACCCTTCCGGCTCTCGACCTGGAACACGAACAGACACAAAGGCCATTCCTTCGCGGACTTGGGTGCGCGCATGCCGGTCAACCAATCCCGGAGTTTTCGGGTCGTGATCCGGCCTCTTGTTCCCTTCACTTCGACCGCGAATTCCGGGATCACGGCGGATTCCGCAGTGTGGACACGGACGAGCAAGTCGTAGCCTCGTCCTGGGGGCTCGTCAATGATCTCTATATCGCCGCGCTCGGTGAGCAGCAGTTTGGCCAGGGCCGTGGCTCGCATGGCGTCGACCCACGATTCTTCGACCGTCATTGTCGTGCTTCCTTTCCGCTCAAACAAACCGCGAGGCGGCAAAAGACGCCGGGTGTTGCCGCCAGAAGTCCAAGACTTCGTCGAACAACTGTTTCCGAGTTGTTGCGTTCAGTCTGTGAGTCGTCGGCAAGCTCCGAAAGTAGGCCGGCCCGCCTGCTACGGCGGCAACGATGTACGAGACTCCACGACGCGTATTATCGACGCCAATGATGTACGTCGGCACGGGATAGGCGGTGAGGCGGTTCAAGGCATCTGCGGTGACTTGCACCGGCAGGTGGCCTCCCGGGGTAAGTCCCCGCTCGGTGGCCTTGATCTGGGCGAAGAACAACGGCGTGAACGTCACGGGAGCACCGACCAGTTCAACGATAACGTCGATATTCGGATACTTGTCGCCAAGAAAGTGGGGACGGAATAGCGTTTGTACCATCCCCACGGGTTCCGTTAAGGCCAGCAATGCATGCCACTGCCCCCTGTCTCCGATGACGTCGCTACTTACGGTCGACCATCCCTCCGCTCGTCCTACCATTGGTGGCCGGCAACTTCACGAGATAGATCCACGGATCGATTGCCTCCGTCGACACAGGAATCGATGTCCTGGATTTGGACTGAGGCGGGGCTCTCAAACAGTTTATCCCATGGGGTGGTTTTCCCCTGATGACCGGCTCGCAAGGTTTGGTCTGGACTCCGGTATCGCCGTCTTCGTGGTTCGTCGGGGGCTCACCGTCGCGATCATCCGTCTGGCGATCCGGTCTCGGAGCGGAGCGACGGGCGGAGGCCGGGTTGTCGCTGCTCGGTCTCGGACCGCAGCGGGACATGACGCTGGGGATGATGATCTACTGGGGGCAGAGCTACGGGGCGGTCCTGCAAAACCTGTGGTGGTGGTGGCTGACGCCGGTGGTGACCCTGATCGTGCTCTTCCTGGCGCTCTACCTGGTCCACCTGGGGCTGGACGAGGTGGGCAACCCGCGGTTGCGGAAGGGATGACGGGACCGAGGGGAGAGGCGGGACGGCGGGGAAAATACCCGCGCCACCATCTCCATGAGATGGCCCGCCGCCCCGCCCAACGCCCCCTTCAGGGATACCTCAGCAAACCGGTTATACCGCCGGCCCCGGCTGGGCCCGCGTCCACCTCTCCAACTCCGCGGCATCGTTGGTCTTGGTGCCGATCTGGGCGCCGACGCCGACGCCTGCCGCCACCAGCCAGATCAACCAGAGCCACCAATTGTCGTGGATCCTCTCCCAGGTGGCGCCGGTGCCGATGTCATCGCGGTCGATCTTGTCGAACACGAGCAGAATCCCGCCGATCGCGATCCCCGCGCCGGACATCGCGGTGCTGACGATCACGATGTAGACGGGGAGATTCAGCAACAATGCGGCGGCGACGAAGACCACCGCGAAGAGGAGACCGATGACCCACAACACCCAATCCGTGTCGACGCCGATCGCGGCAAAGAGCGACTCGCCGAAGATCCAACCCGCCGATCCCGCCGCCAGCAAAGCACCCACGTACCAGAACAGGTAGGAGAGGACGGCGAAGATGATCCCGACGATCAGACCGATGACGATCCCGAGCGTGGTCGACAAGAACCCGTCGCCGAAGATCGCCGTCACCCCCGCTGCCCCGACGAGGAATCCGACGATGAACCCCCAGATCGGCAAGAGGACGAAGAAGAGGCGCAGGCCGACGAGGCAGACGGCCACGCCGGCGACTAACCCGATCAGGCCCACCAGAACATCCATGGCGTCCTTTCCTCCCGCTGCGCCGCGTCGCGACAACCATCGTACGTACTTGTATACGTTCACCCCAGGACTGTCAATCGAATGGCAGATTTACCCAGAATGGGTACGTGCGGCATTGCCGTGGGAACGCCAACGCCCTTCGCCCGACCTGCACCGCCAACCATTTCCGCCATCCGACAAAGCCGCAGCAGACCCGCGCGTACGACGACGACCATAGATGGTCGCGGCCGACCCGGTTCCCGCCTGCTATGATCCCGGCCATCGCCAACCCGTTCATCGCACCGCAGAATCACGGCGTCGCTTTAGAACCTCGTCATTGGAAAACGCACCCCTCTCCCGCGCACCGGGAGAGGGGCAGGGGGTGAGGGTCCTCGTGCGCCCACTCAAAGTCGGTTTGATCCTACCCGACACCGAGCGCGAGATGGGCGGCGCCACCGCCCGCTGGTCCGATCTCGCGGCGATGGCGCGGCAGGCGGAGGCCTACGGGTTCGATTCGCTCTGGGTCGCCGATCACCTGATCTACCGCTTCGCGGGCAAGGAGCAGCAGGGACCCTGGGAGTGCTGGTCGAATCTGGCGGCACTGGCGGCGGTCACCTCGCGGGTCGAGATCGGACCGCTCGTCGCCTGCACCTCGTACCGCAACCCCGCCCTCCAGGCGAAGATCGCCGATACCGTCGACGAGATCAGCGGCGGCCGGCTCGTCCTCGGTCTCGGCGCCGGTTGGCACGAACCGGATTACACCGCCTTCGGTTTCCCCTACGACCACCGCGTCGGCCGGTTCGAGGAGGCGCTGACCATCATCCACGGTCTGCTTCGCCACGGCCGGATCGACTTCGCCGGCAAGTACTATTCGGCCCGCGACTGCGAGCTCCGCCCGCGCGGACCGCGCCCCAATGGCCCGCCGATCATGATCGGCTCCTCCTCCCCCCGCATGCTCGGTCTGCTCGCCAAATACGGCGACATCTGGAATGCCTGGGCGCGGCAAACCCTCGACGAGATCGCCGCCGATCGCGAGACGGTCGACGCGGCGATGACCGCCGCCGGTCGCGACCCGGCGACGGTCGAACGCACCGTCAGTCTCCTCGTCGACGAACCGACCGCCACCGGCCGTCCCAGCGAGGAAAAAGAGGGCCTGAAAACCCGCTCCCCCGCCGAACTCGCCGACCACCTCGCCGGCTACGCCGCAGCCGGCATCTCCCACGTCCAACTCATGCTCGACCCCAACACGCTGGCCGGGATGGAGTGGGCGGCGCAGGCGCTGGAGCGGTTGAGCCGGTAGCCGGTAGGAGAGACGGACAGACGGACAGACGGACAGACGGACAGACATTCGATACTCCTACCGGCTACCGGCTACCGGCTAACACCAAGGAGGCAGGGCGTGGCGGAGGCGGCGAACACGGTCGAGTGGGTGGACGGGACGGCGATGCGGGTCTTCGATCTGGAGATGCCGCGTTTCCAGGGGATGCCGATCCACGAGGCGCATCAGCCGGGCTATGCCTACTTCCTGCATCGCCGCCACGGCGACGGATACACCCCCGGTCAGACCGAACGCCGCACCAGCGCCTCCGGCGTCATCGTCTGCATGGAACACAGCGGCACCCACATCGACGCCATCTGCCATCAGGCCGATGCGCAGATGCTCTACGGAGGTGTCGCCGCCGGTTCGGTCGTGAGCTCGCGCGGATTTACGCACGGCGCCGTCGAGGAAATCGACCCGATCATCGCCCCAGGCGTGTTGCTCGATGTCCCACGCCACCGCGGCCTGGAGGAACTGCCACCGGGCGAGGTCGTCACCGCCGCCGAGTTGCAAGCCTGTGCGGCCGCCCAGGGTGTCGCGATCACGCGCGGCGACGTCGTCCTCGTCCGCACCGGCAACGGGCGCCATTGGGACGATCCGGGGCGTTTCCTGGCCGGACCGGGGATGGCCGGCGACGCCTCGCGCTGGTTGGCGGGGATCGGCGTCCGCGCGGTCGGCGCCGACAACATGGCCTGGGACGTGCTCGGGTTGCGCGACCCGGAGGACGGTTTGCTCCCCGGTCACCTGATCCTGCTCGCCCGCCGCGGTATCTACATCGTCGAGAATCTCTCGCTCGAATCGCTTGCCGCGGCCGGACAGCACCGCTTCGTCTTCGTCTGCATCCCGCTCAAATTCGTGGGCGCGACCGGTTCGCCCGTCCGGCCGCTGGCACTCGTCCGAGTCTGAACCGCATCAACTCGGCAGGATCAACTCGGCTTTGATCGTGGCGAGACTGACCGTGTCCCCATCGACGGCCACGATCTGATACGGCAGCACGTAGCAATGGTGATCACGCCGCAGATGGCGAATTTCGTCGACGCGGATGAATCCCAAACTCAGCATCTTGCCACGCAGCGGCTCGGGCACGTTGGGTTCCGACCGGACGACGTCGGTGGCGAACGCGGCGCCCGCGATGACCGGTGGTTGGTAGGTCACCTGCTCCGCGGCCGGGTCGCCGAACCGGATCAACCCGATCGTGCCGACCTCCTGACCCTCCGCGTCGACGACCTTCATGCCTTCGCGGAGTTGCTCCATCGGAACCGCCATCCCCATGTCGGCGGCAGTGGGATCTGTAGCCACGGCCATCCTCCTCACCTCTCCGTCCGACCAATCCTGGCGCGGCGAGTCCGGTCCACGGTGTTCTGCGCGGGCTATGGTGGGTTGCCTCCGATCCGAACGTCAAGCGGGGCGCCCTCCGTGACCGCGGGTACGCTCGATGGGAACCGGTCAGGAGTCTTGGTCCGAAGTCCTCGGCGAGGAAGTAGGTAATCTCGGCAAGAATGGCGGCCGGGAGCAAGAACGGGCGGCGCTCCTCACGCAGCGCGCGCACCACGCGGTCGTGCTCGGGGTCCTTGCGATTGACGACTGCCAGCAGCGCGGACGTGTCGAGCGTCACCAATCCCGCTTCCAGCGCTGCTTCAACAACTCCTCGTACTCGGCTCCGCGGACCTCGTCGCTCTCGCCCATGCCGATGGTCCGAGGCAACGGCAATTCTTGCTGGGCGAGATAGATCGCCAGCGCTCCGCGCATGACCTCGGACTGCGCCATGCCCGACCGCCGCGCGGCCTCTCGCAGTTCGGTCCGAAGCTCGTGGGGGAGATAAACGGTCGTCCTGTCCATGAACGGAGCATATCACGAGCCGATGGAGGTACGCGATCCGGTCGCATGGTCGTGCCGCCCTACCTCGCCGCCGGACAAAATCATCGGCCGAGCTTCGAGGAGCCCGGTAGACCCCAAATCACCACCCCCGCCACCGCTAGCTCCAACACCCCACCGACCGCGTAAGGCACCACCAACGCGGTGACCTCCCGGTCGAACGCCGCCGCGGCCTCCGCCGTCATCCGATCCCGCGAGAGACCGTTGCGGGCGTGGAACGACTCGACGTAGCCGGCAACGTCGCGGCCGAAACCGGCCGGCGCGGTCTCCCGCCGGCCGAGCGTGCGAAAGAGACCGCGCGTCTCCAACTCCTCGATCAGGTCGTACGGCCGGTACTTCAGGTTGGTCGAGTATCGCTGAATCACGGCGAGCACCGCCGCGTCCCAGGGATGGGGCACCTCCCGTTGCTCGACGATCGCCAACACCCCGTGCGGCGACAGCGCGTCGCGGAAGTGCGGCATGACGACCGGCCAATCGAGCCAGTGCAGACTCTGCCCGGCCGTGACCAGCGCGTATGGCGGCCGGATCGGCGCGTTTTCCGCGTACCCCTCGATCCAGGTCAGATGGGGATGATCTCCGCCCGGCAGCCGCTGCCCGGTCGCGATCATCCCCGGCGACGGATCGACCGCATCGACCCTCTCCACCCGCGGCGCCAACCCGCGCGCGATCTCGCCGGTGCCGGTCCCCACGTCGAGCACCGCCCGCGGTTCGTCGACGATCAACCCGACGAGGACGTCGAACACCGGCGGCGGATAGGGCGGCCGGTGGCGATAGGCGGCGACGACGCTCGGATCGCCGAACTGTGCCCCGTATTCCGGTCCCAGGTGGTCGGGTTTGGATCGCACGTTCTCCCAACACCCATCAGGGCAGGATCGTGATCGTTCCTTCCCGTGCGACGACGCCGAAGTGCCGAAGATCGAGCGTGAGGACTTTGCCGCCGTTCCGCTCGGCACAGGCGATGACGGCCGCGTCGGCGAGACCCAAGGGGAGATCGTCGTATCGACGGATCAACGCTTGCATCCGGTCAAGGTCCTGATCGCCGCAGTCGAGAACATACCGGCCACCGGCGAGATCGTCTAAAAACGCGACGAGGATCCGGCTGCCGAACTCGCGCTCGATCAGGTAGCCCATCTCCGCCAGGACACCAGCAGGAATGATGTGGGGACCGCGGTCGCCGACAAATGCCGCCCGCACGCGATGATGATCGGGATCACGATCGTCCATCAGCGCGACCAGACCGGACGTATCGAGTGTCACCAATCTCGCTTCCAGTTCTCGGCAAGCCATTGGTCGACGTCGGCGCCCCTCACCCTGCCACTCGAGACGATCCCGATCGTCTTCGGCAGCAGACGTTCTTGCTGGGCGACGTACGAGGCCAACGCTTCGCGGATCACCTCGGCTTGGGCGCGCCCGGAACGGCGCGCAATCGCCTTCAGTTCCGCATGCAACGCCGCTGGAATGTAGATGGTCGTCTTGTCCATGTGCGAAGGTTACCACATATGGCAGACGGACCTTGGCTCCGATCAGGCGGTTACCCATTGGTTATCGGCGCGGCGATGGGCCGCCCGGTCCTCCGCCCGACCGATTCGGCAGACAGGAGATCGACGACTTAGCGGGTTCCCTCGTCCTCCGTCGTCTCCGCATCCCCGCCCTTTGCCTCCGCCAGCGAGTCTTCGGGCGTGAATGCCCCCGCGACCCGCAGGTCCGCGTCGGTGAGCTCCACGCCCTCCGGCGTTGGTATCCCGCTCGACTCGTCGTAGGCGGTGGCGCCGGTGATGAACGCCCCGGTTCTCGTCCCGACCGTCTCGTCGCCCGGAATCACGTCCCATCCTTGATGCAGCGCCTGGTCCTTCGAGACCGTCAGGGTGACCCGTTGGCCATCGAAGTTCGCGATCGCCTCGTTCGGCACGTAGTAGTCGGTCGGAAAGAAGAGCCCCTTCTCGACGACGACGAACGAGGCATTCGCCCCGAGCACCCTGCCGAGCTTTTCGCCGTCGGACCCCACGACCTCGGCCCCTTCGGGAATTTGCCACGTGCGACTCGTGCCCTCCACGATCCCGTCCCCCTGACGATGGCGCCGAAACCGCGGTCTCGGCCCCCAAAGCGGTCGTCCCTGATGCCAACTGCGATCGGGACCGTGAGCCCCGGCAGCCGCGTGCGAAGCTTACAGCGATGCCACCGCTACCTGTCCAAACCGTTCCCCTGTTGCCGCGCACGGGGTTGTGGTGCCACAATGGCAACGGTTGATGAGCACGGCTCCCGGCTGGATCATGGAGCCGGTCTCGTCGATGAGGGAAGGACACGGCCGAAACACACCGTCGATGCACCACGCCGGATGGGCTGCCCGCAGTGGCTGGCCGGCTCCCGTCGCCGCGTGGCGCCTCCAATCGACACGGTTCGGCGCCACTCGCCGATCGCGCGCGACGCGGTCGGTGAGTGGCGATTGCTCCGGTGCGGGTGCCTGCGCGGAGTTGACGGCGGCGGTGCTCGTCGCCGCCTTCTCAGCATACTCCCAGGGAACACCTATCCGCCGTCAAGCCCTCCCTCCTACCATCGGTTGTGCCGGCCCTGCTTCCGTCTCGGACGCGAGGGGACGTTCCGATCGCACGGCGCCGGCATGCGAACCCGTGGACGACAACGAATCGGCGAGGAGGGGCTCCGGTGAGGTATCAGACTGTACGCGCGCGGAAACGTCCGTCGGCATCACCGGAGGTCGATCCCGACGCGGAACCCACGGGTCACAAACCAGATCGCGGAAGCAGGCAAAGCAATCCTATCCAACCGATCCGCCCGGTTCGCATCCTCGCCACGCTCGTCGTACTGGCGGCGACCGTCCTCGCGGCCGGGATCGGCGCCCCGTCCACCGCCCGCGCGTCCACCACGGCGGAGATCGGCACCGACGCCCTCAACCTGCGCACCGACCCCGGGACCTGGGCCGACGTCATCGCGGTCATGGGCTGGGGCGAGACCGTCGAGGTCCTGGACGGTCCGACCGACGACGGCTGGTACGAAGTCAGCTATGGCGGCGAAGTCGGCTGGGCGTTCGGCGATTACCTCGCCTTCGATGGCGTCGGCAGCGGCGGCGGTGGCGGTGGCGAACGGTGGATCGACGTCGACCG
Organism: Thermomicrobiales bacterium; assembly: GCA_036558305.1. Classification (GTDB taxonomy): domain Bacteria; phylum Chloroflexota; class Chloroflexia; order Thermomicrobiales; family UBA6265; genus DATBFX01. The sequence goes on from DATBFX010000301.1 coordinate 36,001, forward strand.
CTCGACGCAACAGATCACCCTCTACGTCGGCGACGCCCCCATCGAGTCGTTCTGGGGCGCGATGGGCTACGACCAGTCCGACGACGGTTTCTACGCCACCGCCATCGGCACCTACTACGTCTACGCGAAAAACGCCGACCTCGCCTGGACCGACTACGGTCAGGCCTACATCGCCGACTGGGTCGCCTTCGACCCGGACCGCGCCAACGGCTTCCATAGCTGGTCCCTGGACGCCGACGGCAACGTCCTCCCCTGGGGGGACGGCCCCACCGGCGGCTGCGTCGCCCTCGAACCCTGGGCCGCCGCCACCCTCTACGACTTCGCCGAGATCGGGATGCGGGTCGAGGTGCACTGGTGAGGCGTCAGGCGTCAGGCGTCAGGGGCACAACGTCTTCGTTCTCCTAACGCCTAACGCCTAACGCCTAGCGCCTCGTCTACGGCACCCTGCCCTGGAGCACCGTCACCAACCGGCCGAAGTCCACGTTGCCGCCCGAGACCAGGCAGACCACCTTGCCGCCGCCGGCCATTCCCGCCCGCGCCGCCGCGACCGCGACCGCCCCCGCGCCCTCGGGTACCACCCGGTTGCGCTCGATGATCACGCGCATCGCGTCGGCCGTTGCCGACAGATCGACGACGAGGGAGCCGTCGACCAGTTGCCGCGCCAGCTCGAACATCTCGGCGTTGACGAACGGTGCGCCGATGCCGTCGACGAAGTTCGGCGTGTACGTCACCTCGACCGGTTCGCCCGCCGCCAGCGAGGGGGCCAGCGGCGCCCCCGTCTCCACTTCGCCGGCGTAGATTTTGGTCTCCGGTTTGAGCTGCCTGATCGCCGCGGCGATGCCGCAGCAGAGACCGCCCCCGCCCCAGGGGACGACCACCGCCTCGACCTCCGGCAGATCCTCCAGGATTTCCAGACCGGCGACCCCGTTGCCGGCCATCACGTCCGGGTCGCTGTACGGGTGGACGAAGAGCCCAGTCATCCCCTCCCGCTGCCGCGACCGAAAGATCTGCAACCAGTCGGCGACCGAGACCTTGATCACCTCGCCGCCGTAGCGCCGCACCGCCGCGATCTTCGTCTCCGGCGCCGTGTCGGGGACGACGACGCTGCACGGCACCCCCAGTTGCCGCGCCGCGAAGGCAACCCCTTGTGCCATGTTGCCCGCGCTCGCCGTCCAGACCCCGTCCGCCAGCGCCGCAGGATCGGTCTCGGCCAGCTTTGCCATCGCGTTGTAGGCGCCGCGCATCTTGAACGACCGGATCGGTTGCAAGCACTCCAGCTTCAGATAGATCTCCGCCGGCGCATCGTCGACGTCGAGTCGCACCAGCGGGGTTCGCACCGCCGCGCCGGCGATCCGTCGCTGCGCCGCCCGGATCTCGTCGAGCGATGCCGGTTCGTACGTGAGCACGGATCGCACCTCGGCAACCTTCATCTGTTCCTCCTGCTCGCACGTCGCTGACCGCCGCACCGGCAACGCTACAACCGAACGGACCGGGGTACAAGCGGCAGCCTCGGCATCGCGACGCCGCGCGTTTTCGCGGGACCGTTCGCGCCGCCTACGTCGTTGAACGTGGCGCTGCCTACCTTCCCTGCCGTGCCGCGCATACGTCGTAATGCTAATGGTCCGAAACGAACGCTCTTCCTACCATTGAGGCCGTGGTGAGACCCGGGACGATCCACCATGGAATCCGTTGCGAATGGTGCTCGATAGCAGTCGGAATGAGCTGTTGACGCCCTAAGGAGTCATGTTCCAATGATCTCGGATCAGAAGATCCTCGATTGGTCTGCGCGCAAGCGGTCGTTTGCGATTCCCGGCCGGCTCCGCCGTCTCTTGCCGACGCTGGCATTCCTCTTCGCCGCGGTGGTCACGCTGAGCGGCACCGTGGCGCGGACCTCCGCGGCACCCGGCGGCGCCAATCCGGCGCCGGTGTCGGCCAACCGCTCCTGCGATCCCTGCCCGGCCGTCACCACCGACCGCCTCAACCTGCGCAAGGGACCCGGCACCTCCTACAAGGTGATCGCCGTGATCCCCGCCGAGACCGAGGTCCTCGTCTACGCCGGCCAGACGAACGGGTTTCGCCAGGTCGAGTACGGCAACCTGAAGGGCTGGGCCCGCGGCGATTGCCTGCAATCCCCGGATGCGCCGAACTGGATCGGTCTCGCCGCGACCGATAGCCGCGTCAACTTCCGCGCCGGGCCCGGCCAGGACCGCCCGGTGCTCGCCGTCATGCCCGCCTACGGCATCCTCAAGGTCAGCGACCTGGTCGTCGACGGGTACCGCTACGTCGCCTCCAACGGTAACCTCGGTTGGGCCTACGACGACTACCTGTACCACTGCGCCGGGGTCGTCGCCACCCGCGCCCTCGCCATCCGCGCCGAACCGCGTGCCGGCTCGACCTACCGGGGCACCATCCCGGCCGGGGAATCGGCCACCGCCTTCATGGACGGCGACAACGGCTACACCCTGATCGTCTACGGCAGCAAGACCGGCTGGGTGCTCGGGCGATACCTCTCCTGATGCCACATGGGCGACCCAGACTCTCCGTGCCTCGGATCGGTTTCGGTCCGGGGCACGACCGTGTCCGGCGCCCCACGCGCAACCACACCCATTCCGGACTATTCACGGTTGCGGTCGATCACCCCCTCCGTCATTCCTCCTGAGCCTGCTCAGGAGGAATGACGAGCGATCGTCGACGCCCATGGATGGTCCGGACTTCACACAACCTCGCATCCGAACGACAATTCCGCGGGGAACGCACCACCCCGCGGTCGATGCCCGTCGGTTTCGCGACAGGAGCACGCCCATGATCGATCGTCTGCGCGGACTCGGACAGCAGATCTTCGGTCGTCCACAGGGAACGCCTGACACCCCGGCACCGGCCCAACAATCCTCGCCCTCGCCCCCGCCCGTTCACCCCCGCGTCCTGATGATCGTCCACGACCCGCCGATCGCCGCCCGCGGTGGCCGCCGCCTGACGCAGCTATTCGGTTGGCACGATCCCGCCGCGCTCGCCCGCGGCTATATCGACGATCTTCGCCAATGCAGCGGCGGCTATCTGAACTACGAGATCGTCGAGCGGATCGACGCCGACACGTTTCCGGTCAAGCGGGACGGTTTCCGGTACGACGAGGCGTCCTACCTGCACGCCTGGGAAACGCGGGCGCACCACGAACCGGACGCGATCGACTACGAGGAGCAAATCCGCCGCTTCGACCTGATCGCCCGCCACGACCGCGGCGACTTCGACGAGGTCTGGTTCTTCTCCTTCCCCTTCGCCGGCGACTACGAATCGACGATGGCCGGTCCCGGCGCCTTCTGGTGCAACTCGCCGCCGATCCCCAACACCGGCCACTGCCACCGCCGCTTCGTGATCATGGGTTTCAACTACGAGCGCGGCGTCGATTGCATGCTGGAAAACTTCGGCCACCGCACCGAATCGATCATGTCCCACGTCTACGAGACGCTGGGCCGCGGCGAAAACCGGTGGCAGCGCTTCATCCGCTACGACCAGACCGCCCCCGGCCGCGCCGAATGCGGCACCGTCCACTTCTCCCCCAACAGCGACCGCGACTACGATTGGGGCAACCCCCGCCCCGTCGTCAGTTTCTGCGACGACTGGCTGACGTATCCGAATCTCCCCGGCCGGGCGCGAACGACGACCGCCGCCGATTGGGGCAACGGCGACCAGCGGGCGCATCACCTGTGGTGGTTGTCGCACCTGCCGAGGGCGGAGGGGGAGGCGGACGGGGTGAGCAACAACTGGTGGCGGTACGTGGTCGATCCGAATCTGGTGGCGTGAAGGGGGCCTATAATGCGCCGGAAGGGCGTTGACCAATCGCCTGAGGACATGCGCATGGTACGCACGATTTCTGTTAGAGATGCGGAACGCGATTTCGCCGCCGTGCTCAGCGGCATCGAAGACGCCAAGGAAACCATCGTCGTCGACGAGGTTGGCAAGCCTGTCGCGGTCTTCTTGTCTCCTGAGGAGTATCGCTCCGTCCGCCGCGAGCGGGCCTGGTCGCTCATCCACCAGGTGCAAGACCGCAACGCGGACCAAGACCCGGATGACGTGCTCCGCGAGGTGACCGACATCGTCGAAGAGGTCCGTCAGGAGCAGCATGACCGAGCACGCGCAGCCGTGGCGGGCGGTTCTTGACACGAACCTGCTCGTGAGTGGCTTCGTGTCTAAGATCGGGGCGCCGTATGAGTTGATGCAGCGGTGGTACGACCGCGCGTTCGTGATGGTACTCACGCGCCAATTGCGTGCCGAGTACGAAGAGGTGCTGGCCAGACCGCGTTTGATCCTGAAGCACGGTCTGAGTCACGAGGAAATCGGCGGATTCTTCGAAGCGTTGTCGATCGACGGTGATGGAGTCGAGGCGCTGTCGCCGCTGCCGATCGCGGTCAGGGACGCGAAAGACGAACGCGTGCTTGCCGCGGCGCTCGATGGCCGCGCCGATTACCTCGTCACCGGTGACAACGACCTCCTCGTTCTCGCGGGCGATCCTCGCCTCGGTGCGCTCAAGATCGTCTCCGCTCGTGCGTTCCTCGACGTCCTTTCGGCCGACGTGCGACCCGCCAACCCCTGACCGTCCGGCTTCCCCGCGTCCCCATCAGACTCGGGATCGCCCGTCAGCCGATCGCGGCAACGTCCACTTCGCACCCAACAGCGTCCGCGACCGCCACTGGGGCAACCCTCGCTCGGTCGTGAGCTTTTGCGACGATTGCTTGCCGTAACCGCAACTGCCCGGCCGGGCGCGAACGATGACCGCCGATTGGGGCAACGGCGACCAGCGGGGGCACCACCTGTGGTGGCTGTCGCACCTGCCGAGGGCGGAGGGGGAGACGGACGGGGTGAGCAACAATTGGTGGACGTATATCGTGGATCCGAATCTGGCGCCGTGAGTTACGGGCGGGCACCGCA
>DATBFX010000302.1:0-8760 GCA_036558305.1 Thermomicrobiales bacterium
TGCCAGGATCCCATCGGTGATCCCGGGAGTCGCCACGACCGAGCGCGCTTCGGGTGCCGTTTCCGGAGGATGCGATCTCCCGATCGTGACGACGATGACCCTCGTGGGAACGCGCTCGTCGTTCCGCGTCTTGAGCACCGTGTCGGTGTGCAGGGCGAGCGTGTCGCCGGTCATAAGCGTGGTGGAACCGCCTGGGGGGACGTCGCTCCGTGCGGTCTGACCTGATGTCGAGTGCTGGAGCAACGTCGCCGCAGCCGGGGACCGAAAATCAAGTTCTCCCGTCAGCGCGCCGGACTCGATGAAAAGAAGGGCTGGACCTGCCGCCATTGCCTCTTGCAGTGCGGCATCGGCCGCATATGACCGGCGTTCCATCGTCACCACGTTTCCGGTGGTCCCGTCCGACGTGAAGGACGTTTCCACGAGCGGTTCGAGCAAGAACCGATCTCCTTGGTCGCTCCAATGCTCGGCGATCAATCCTCCTTCGACGCGGAAGATGTCGATGCCGCTCCAGATATCGTCGCCGCTGACGGGGAGACCCAGAAAATTGCCACCGCCGGCGCCGTCAACCCCGAAGCGAGCGACGACGCGGTCGTGTTGGGCGACGAGATCGAGCGGGACGAGGTTGACCGCCGAGAACGCGGCACGCAACGAAGCCAGGTAACGGACCAATCCACCACGCGATGAATCGATTGCCAACCTTCGTGTGTGGTCGACAAACTGAGGCGCGACGGTTCGCTCGAGCTCCCGCGTATCACCGGAGTCGAGCGCCGCGTCGGCGGCCGCGTAGAACCGGCGGACGACCTCGATGCGGGTACCGAGCGCGGCATCGTCGGAGACCGCGGCAGGGCTCAGCAAACCGCGGGCTTGCCCAAGGGCGGCACCGGTGGCGAGCGCGAGCACGAGGGCGATGGGCAAAATCGAGCGACGCATGGTGAGCCCTCCCGAGCCGGCGGGCAAACCGGCGGGACCAGCGGCCAACGTGGTTTGGGACACGGCGAACCCGCTCGCTCGCGAGCAGACGCGGTACCTGCGATCGAAGAACGCCTTCGCGTGAGAGGATCTGAGGCCAAGGGACGTCAGGTCGGTATCGCGGCACCTCCCGTTACCGGTGCTCCTTGGTCGGGATTGGCCAAGGCGTAGAGCGCACCCCGAGCCGCTAGATTCCGCGAAAAATCCGTCCCGGCCGGCTCGGCCGCACCGAAGAGAACGAAACCGTCGCCGATGGAGACGGCCTCGGCGACCGAGAAATCGCCGGTAAACCGCCACCGTTCGGCGCCGGAGACGGCATCCAGGGCGGCGACGAGACCATCACCGCCGACGTAGATCACGCCGTCCGCGACCGTCGCCGGCGAGACCGGAGGACCACCGACGCTCCCAATCGCGGCGTGCCAGCGCTCCTCTCCGGTCGTGGCGTCCAGGGCGTAGAGATACGGGGCGCGCCCGCTGGCATAGACGATGCCGCCGGCCACCGCCGGCGTCCAAGACAAGCGGGTATCGCCGGTGGGGATAAACCGCCACCGTAGGTCGCCGGTCGCGGCATCGAGGGCACAGACACCCTGGGAGCTGCCGAGGTAGATGATGTTGTCCACGACGGTCAGCGCTCTTTCGACGAGACCGGGAATCTCCCGGCTCCAGAGCAGGGTGCCGTTACTGGTGCTCAAGGCAAGGATCTCTGAGTCCGCGCGCGATTGGCTGCCCGACGACCCCAACCAGACGGGCACGTACGCAACATCGCCCGTCACCGCCAGCGCCCCGTACAGATCGCCGTCCACGGCGACCCGCCAACGCTCTTGCCCGGTTGTGGCGTCGAGCGCGACGACGGCCCCTCCCTTCCCCCTACGCTCGGTGCCGATGTAGATCATGCCGCCGACGACGTTCGGAGGCCCGTCGACGGTGGTACCCGCATCGTAGCGCCACAGCAACTGCCCGGTCGTGGCGTCGACGGCATAGAGGTGGGTGTCCTCGCAACCGGCGTACGCGACGTTACCGACGACGGTCAGGTTCGAGCAGACCCCGGGCCCATGACGGTATCGCCAGCGCACCTCGCCCGTCGCCACGTCGAGTGCGACGAGGTCGCGACGCGCGTCGTCGACGTAGGCGATACCGCCGGCGACGGTCGGCGAATTCTCGGCGGCGTTGACGGCGGATGTCCGCCACGCGAGCGCGGGCGTACCGCGCGGTCGTGCCTTCGGGGCCGCCACGTTCTTCGTGCCGCCGATCGCGTAGACCGTGCCGGCGCGGGTGCCGACGTAGGCGACGCCGCCGGCGATCGACGGTCCGGCGTCGACCGCTCGTCGAGGGTCATTCGCCAGCGTTCCTTCCCGGTGGCGGCATCGATCGCGTAGAGGACGTGATCGTTGCCGGCGAGGTACACCACGCCGTTGGCAAGCGTTGGCAGGGCGGTGAGCAGACCGCCGGTCGCGAAATGCCACGTCAGGTCGCCATCGGCCAGATCGCGGGCGTACAGGGTCCCCTCGACGCCCGGCAGGTAGAGTCGACCGTCCCCGATCGCCGGTGGGTAATTCGTCATCCGATAGGGGAGCGGGAAGTCGGGGTCGTAGTAGTTGTAGGAAAGATCCCAAGCTTCCTTTCCCGTTGCCGCATCGAGCGCGATCAGGTTGGATGGGCCGGCGACGTAGACGACGCCGTTGGCGACGACAGGGGAAGCGGGATCGCCGACGGATTGCCTCTGCCAGGCAATGGCGCCGCCCTCGCCAAAGGCGACGATCACGCCGCTGCGCGTGGTTGCGACGAGGAGACCGTTGGCAAAGGCGCTGGTCTGGGTGAGGATGCCGACCACCGGGGCCGTCCGCCAGCGCTCGCGTCCGGTCGCCACGTCGAGCGCGACAAACCGATTGTCGCGGGTGGCGAGATAGACCGTGTTGCCGGCCAGGTTCGGCGTCGTGTCGCGGTTGGCCTCGGCGAAGGTCCTCGGGCATCGTCGCGTCCGGTGCGGTGGGGGCCGGGCCGAGGGTGGCCGTGGCCGATCGGAGTGCCATCGTCGTCTCGGGTGCGATGCCGGTTCTGGTTCGTGTGCGGTGTCTACCATGAACAACGATCGGGGAGGCAAATCGTGACGCTCGTGGGCCGAACAGTCGCCGGGGCTCAGGCGAAGTGGTCGAAGGCGCCCGCCGCGACCTCGCGCTCGACGCCGTCGAGACCGCGCATCGCGAGCAGCGGCCGATCCGCGGATCGCTGGACGATCTCGCCGATCGCGGTGACGGTCGCATCGATCTGGGCCGCGGCGGCGGCGATCTTCGCGAAGGTGTCGGGAGGGGCGGTGAAGAGGAGTTCGTAGTCCTCGCCGCCGCGGGTGGCGAGGTCGAACCAATCGTCGGGGAAAAGCGCGCGGACGGCGGCGGCGATCGGGATCGCGGTCGCCTCCAAGCGGGCGGCGGCACCGCTCGCGGCGAGGATTTTCGGCAAATCGCCGAGCAGACCGTCGCTCAAGTCCATCGCGGCGTGGGCGCCGGTGTGGAGCAGGAGTTGTCCGAGGCGGACGCGCGGGAGCGGGCGGAGGTGGGCGGCGATCAGCATTTCGGCGGTCGTCGCCTGGCGGCGGGGGCTGCGTGGTCCCTCGCGGAGGAGGCGGTAGCCGGCCGCGGCGGCGCCGAGGGTGCCGCTGACGCCGATCAGGTCGCCGGGGCGGGCGCCGCCGCGGGCCAGGTACCGGCCTTGCCAGCGGGTGGTGCCGACGACGGTGAGGTGGATCGCCAGGCAATGTGGGGAGGAGACGAGGTCGCCGCCGGCGACGAGCATGTTTTGCTTCGCGGCCAGGGCACCGAGCCCGCGATAGAGCGCTTGCAGGTCGGCGACGCGCTCGGTGCCGCGCAGACCGAGCGTCACCGTCGCCAGTTTCGGCACGCCGCCCATGGCCGCGACGTCGGAGACGTTGACGGCGAGCGACTTGTGGCCGAGCGATCGCCAATCGGTCCAATCGAGGCGGAAGTGGACACCCTCGACGAGACTGTCGGTGGTGACGAGGATGCTCTCGTCACGCGGTTGGTGCCAGACCGCCGCGTCGTCGCCGATCCCCACGCGCAAGCGGCGCGATTCGGCGGCCTCTTTCGGGAGGGCCGCCTGGAGCGCCGCGATCAGACCGAACTCGCCGACGTCGCGGACCGTCTCGCCCTTCATCCGGCCACCTCGCGATAGACCGCCACGGTCTGTGCCGCCGTCCGCTCCCAGGTGAATTCGGCCGCACGGTGGCGACCACGCCGTCGCAGATCGCCGGCGAACGCGGGGTCCGTCAACACCCGCCGCACGCCGTCCGCGATCGACGCCTCGTCGGCGGGGTCGACGAGCAGGGCGGCGTCCCCCCCGATCTCCGGGAGCGACGAAACGTTCGAGGTGACGACCGGGGTGCCGCAGGCCATCGCCTCGACGACCGGAAGCCCGAATCCCTCATAGCGCGAAGGGTAGACGAAAAGATCGGCCGCGCCGTACCAGACGGGAAGTTCGTCGTCGTCGACGAAACCGGTCATCCTGACGCGCCCGCCCAGACGCAGCGCGGCGAGCGTGGCGTGGATCTCGCCGGTCAACCAGCCCTCGGCGCCGATGAGGACGAGGTCGTGGGGAATGTCCGGTGCCAAACGGGCAAAGGCACGCAGGAGGGCGGGCAGGTTCTTGCGCGGTTCCAGATTGCCGACCGCGAGGAGGTAGGGGCGAACGAGACGGTGGCGGTCGAGCAGGGCGCGACGCTCCTCGGCACCGGGGGGCCGAAACCGCGCGTCTACCCCAAGGTGCGTCACGGTGATCCGCGACGGATCGACGGCGAGCAACTCGACGAGATCGGACTTCGTGCTTGCCGAAACCGCGATGATGCGCGCTGCCCGCTTCGTCGCCGCCTTCAGCCCCACCGACAGGTAGCGGTAGCGCCGCGCCGGGACCTGGTCCGGCCAGCGCAAGAACGCCAGATCGTGGACGGTCACGACCGCTGGACAGGGAAGGGATCGCGGCAAGACGTTCATCGTTCCGTGGAACACGTCGAGCCGATCCCGGCGCGCGGCAACGGGCAACGCGGTCTGTTCCCAGGCGATCCGGAGTGGCGGCCGATCGGAGGGGACCCAGGCGCGACGCCAGGAGCGGGTCAGCGATGGGTGCGGTGGATCGACACCGCGACCCGCGTACGCGACCAATTGGTCATCCCCGAGCGCCGCCGGTAGGGCTCCCAACAATCGATCCAGGTAACGGCCGATGCCGGAGCGGCGATAGCCGGACCGGTTACTGAGCAGCAAAGCATTGATGCCGACGCGCACTTCGTGAACACCCCTCGATCTCGCTTTTCGCGGCTGCTGCCGGCCGCGATTGTACGCGCGAAGATCGGCGTCGGGTATCTTCGCTTGGGCCTATTTCCTTTCGCTTATCAACACATTCCTGGCCGAGACGTCTCCGTGAGACGCCGGCAGGGTGATCGCACCGTGGTCGCCAGCGTGATTGGGGGACGAATGGGAGACGGTGGTCCGCGACCCAACGGAGCCGGTCTCGTGGTATGCTGGCCCACCAGCGACCGGCACGCCCGCGCACTCAAGGACGAGGCGTGGCGACCGGACTGACGAGGGACGACCCAGGGCGTTGGCGCGAAAACGAACCACGGCGGCGTCGACCGCGACGATCACCGACGACCACGACGCTTCGCCCGTGGCCGACGATTCTTTCCGAGGAGACGGCTTCGCGTCCGCGCCATCGACCGTCTCGGCGCGGGCGAGTCTGGCCTACGCCTGCGATCCCGCCGTCGAAGCCCAGATCGACCAATTCGCCGTCCTCTACCCCTTCCCCCTCGACGAGTTCCAGCGCGAGGCGATCCGGACGCTGATCCACGGCGACTCGGTGATCGTCGCCGCGCCGACCGGCACCGGGAAAACGGTCTGTGCGGACTTCGGCGTCTACGAATCGCTGAAACGCACGGGGCGTGTGCTCTACACGACCCCGATCAAGGCGCTCTCCAACCAGAAGTTTCGCGACCTGCGCGCCATCTACGGCGATGAGGTCGGGTTGCTGACCGGCGACGTGACGGAGAACCGCGATGCCCGGATCGTCGTGATGACGACCGAGGTCCTGCGGAATATGCTCCTGCAGACGCCGTGGGATCTGGACGAGGTCGACTGCGTCATCTTCGACGAGATCCACTACCTGGCCGATCAAGAGCGGGGGACGACCTGGGAAGAGTCGATCATCCTCTGCCCGGAGCACGTCCAACTGATCTGCCTCTCGGCGACCGTGACCAATGCCGACGAGATCGCCTCCTGGATCGGCCGCACCCACCGCCCGATCCGCCTCATCACCCACACCGAGCGGGCCGTTCCCCTCTCCCTCTACTACTTCGTCGACGCCAAACTCCATCAGGTCGTCGACCACAAGGGGATGATGGTCCGCGACTTCCCGCACACCGGCGGCGAGGCGCGGCGGCAGAACGGCCGCGGCGGAGGCAGCCGCCGCCTCTCCGAGTACGACGATCCCGGTATGGACGAACCGCAACCGCGCGAGATCATCGACGCGCTGGCGGCGAAGGACATGCTGCCGGCCATCTACTTTCTGTTTAGCCGCAACGATTGCCAGACCTTCGCCGAACGGTTGGCTCTGATGCGGCCGCACCTCGTCAAACCGCTCCAAATCAAGATGATCGAGGCGACGATTGGGACGTATCTCGACGCGCTGCGACCCGAGGATCGCGAGTTGGAGCAGGTCCGGCTGATCACCGACCTGGCGCGGAAGGGGATCGGTTTCCACCACGCCGGACTGCTGCCGGTGTTGAAGCAACTGGTCGAGGTCCTCTTCGGCCGCGGGTTGATGGAGGTCGTGTTCGCGACCGACACCCTCGCCCTCGGCGTCAACATGCCGGCCCGCTCGGTCGTGATCGGGCGGATGAGCAAGTGGGACGGTCGCCGCCGGCGGGTGCTGATCCCGAACGAGTTTCAGCAGATGGCCGGGCGGGCCGGTCGCCGCGGCATGGACGCCTTCGGCCACGTGATCGTCCCCTACTCGCCGTGGATCAGCTTCCGGGACATGCTGGAGATCGCGACCGGGCCGCTGGAACCGGTGCGTTCGGCGTTTGCCGTCCGCTACAACACGGTCCTCAACCTCTGGGACCCGCCCCACGGGGAGCGGGTGCGGGCGATGCTGCAACAGAGTTTGGCCCAGTTCCAGACGAGTCAGCGGATCCGGCAACTCGAAGACGACATCATCGAGATCGGCGGCGACGTCGCCGGTGTGCCGAAGGGGTGCCTGATCGGACTCGACGCCGGCGACGAGTTGCTGGAGGACTACCGCAACGTCAACGGCACGTTGACGACCGCCCAGCAGAAGGAGCGCCGGATCAAGGCCGAACTGGCGGAGGTCCAGCGCGCCGCGATCGCGCCGCCCTGGCCGGAACCGGGCCGGCAGGCGCTTCGCCGCGCCTTCCGCTACGCGCCGATCGGTCTGATCGCGCACCATCGCGAATTCGGTTGGGGTGTCTACGTCGGCAAGGGGCGCGGCGGTGTCGGTCTCTTCCTCTTCGACCGCGCCATCCGCGCCGTCCACGAGTACCGCCAGATCGACTACCTGACGGACGGCAAAACGGTCCGGGTGCCGGAGGGCTTGACCGAGCCAACAGACCCGGTCGAGGACGCGGCGACGCTGGTATCCGAGGCAGAGATCGCGCGCATCTGGACGCGCGTCGAGCGGTTGGGATTGCCCGACCTCGACGCGATGGCGACGGAGCATCGCACACGCGAGATCGATCGCGTCTCCGGTGAGTTGACGGAATTGAAAGCCGAGGCCGCCGCCGCCCGTACCCAGGTCGACGAGCTGCATCGCATCCGCCACGACCACCCCTGCCACGCCTGCCCGCGTCGCAAAGAGCACCGCGACTATCTCCAGCGCATCGACCGGCTCGAAAAGGAGCGGCGGGCGCTAGAAGAGGTGCTCCACCGCGAGGCCGAGGCGGAGGAAGCGCGCATCCGTGGCGTCATCCGCGGCATCCGGGAGATCCTCAACCGCTTCGGTTACCTCTACCGTGGGTATCCGACCCCGAAAGCGGACATGCTCGCCGACGTTTTCGACAACGACGGTCTGATCCTCTGCGAGATGGTCGATCGCGGTCTGCTCGACCGGCTGGCGCCGGAGGACCTGGCCGAGGTCTTCTCGTGGTTCAGTTTCGACCGCGACTTCCGCTACCAGAACCACTTTACGCTCCCCGACCAGCTCGTCCTTTTGCGGCGCCGCCTGGAGGACCTGGAGCACGCCGTCCTCGGCGAAGAACGAGACAACGGGCTTTACATCTCGGAAGGGCACAACGCGACGTTCTATGGCGCCGCCCGCGCCTGGTGCCGCGGCTCGACGATGGCCGAGATCGGCGAGGTGATCGAGCTTTCCGAAGGCGATCTCGTCCTTACCTTCAACAAAACGATCGACCTGTTGCGACAGGTGCGCGAGATGCTTGCCGACGTCAATCCCGAGCACCCGCTCCGCTTCACCCTCCACGAGGCCGAACGCTTGCTCCGGCGCGGTATCGTCGAGCAATCGCTCAAACTCGGTTTCGCCCCGATCGAAGCGCCCACGGAGCCGATTCCTGCGAATGGCGCCGACGACGTGCCTCCCGTCGCGGAGGGGTTGGGGACGGCGGCCGCCAAACCGACGAAGCCGCGCCGCAGCCGGAAGCGTGCCGCGTCAACGGTCGAGGTCGTGGCGATCGCGGAACCGCCCGCAAAGAAGCCAAGGTCCTCGCGAAAGCGAGCAGCGGCGACGGTCGAAGGGGAGGAGCCGAAGGGCGAGGCGACT
>DATBFX010000303.1:0-5998 GCA_036558305.1 Thermomicrobiales bacterium
CTGACCAAAAAGGTCCACGACTTCGAGGAACCGCCGACCGGTCAATTCATCTGGAAGAAGACCTGGATCGAGCAGTGAGACCGCGCATCCGACGATCCCCGGCGAAAGCTTGACGACGGAGGGACCAATGACGGACCGAGCGAAGCCCGATCTCGCGCATCGCGACCAGCTTGCGGGCCTGGTGCGCCGGATTCCCGACGGAACGATCAGTCGCCGCGAGTTCACCCGCCGCGCGGGGATGCTCGGACTCTCGTCGTCGCTGGCGGCGGCGATCTTCGCGACGTACCGGGCGCGACCTGTTGGCGCGTCCTCCGCGGCGCGCCAGAGTGCGCCTGTCGCCAGATCGCAGGCTGCTGGTGCGACTCCGACACCCGGTGGGACGATGCGGTTCGCCCGCGCCGAGGACTCGACGAATTTCGACCCGATCATCCTGCCCCTCAACGTCGACATCTGGATCGTCACCAGCGTCTACGAGCAACTCGTGCGCGTCGCCGCAAACGGCGTCGACCTCGAACCCGCCCTGGCGGCGTCGTGGGACATCTCGCCGGACGGTCTCACCTACACCTTCCACTTGAGGCCCGGCGTCAAGTTCTCGGACGGCAGCGATCTCAAAGCGAGCGACGTCCTCTACTCCCTCAATCGGGCGCGGAACGAACCCAGCCAGGTCTGGACGTTTACGCTCGTCGCGGTCAAGGACGTCGCGGCGCCGGACGACGCCACCGTCGTGATCACGCTCAACCAACCGTGGGCACCGTTCCTCGCCGACATCGCCATGTTCAACAGTTCCGTCATACCCGAGACCTGGGCGAAGGGCAACGAGGCGCGTCTTGCGACCGAGATGCTCGGCACCGGCCCGTTCATGCTGGCGGAGTGGAAAAAGGAAGAGTATCTCCGCCTGACGAAGAATCCGTACTATTGGGAGGAGGGGCTGCCGCTCCTGGACGAGATCACGGTTGCCAAGGTCCCGGACGACAACAACCGCATCCTCCAACTGCAGGGCGGCGAGATCGACGCGATGTACGACGTGCCGTTCTCCCGTGCCGCGGAACTCGACGCCGATCCGAACCTTCAGGTCCTGAAGTTCCCGTCGAGCTTCACCCAATACGTCGTGCTCAACCACAAGGTCGAACCGCTCGACGACGTCAACGTCCGCCTTGCCCTCAACTACGCCACCGACAAAGACGCGATCGTCCAGGTCGTCCTCTTTGGCAACGGAGAACCGGCCACGACGTTCATGCCGAAAGACATGCTCTTCTGGAACGATCAGCTCCCGGGTTTTCCCTTCGACCTCGCGAAGGCGAAGGACTACCTGGCGAAGTCGAAGGCGCCCAACGGGTTTACCCTCGAAGTGATCCTCCTTGGGGGCGTGGTCGAATTCGAGCAGTTGGGCGCCACCCTGAAGGACATGTGGGGCCAGATCGGCGTGACCGTCAACCTGTCGCCGCTGGACCAAAGCGTCTACTACTCGACCTGGACGGACGAGACGTACCAGGCCGACATCATCTACTGGACCAACGACATCGTCGATCCGGACGAGGTTGCCACCACCGCGGTCGTTCCCGAGGGCCAAAACGCCTTCCACACCAGTTGGCACAACCAGGAGGCCATCGACCTCACCGTCAGCGGGCGAGCGGAACTGGACCCGGAGAAGCGCAAGCAGATCTACGACCGCATCCAGGAGATCTACAACCAGGATGCCCCGGTCGTGCTCGTCTACTACAAACCGCTGCTCAACGCGGTTTCGAACAAGGTCCACGACTTCGTGCAACCGCCGACGGGCCAGTGGAACTGGAAACGCACCTGGATCGAGCAGTGACGAGCCGCAAGCCGGTCGCCGGTAGCCGGTAGCCGGTAGGAGAACGTGTGGAGGTTGATCGGGTGCTGCGAGTTGGGATCGAAGATCAGAAGCCGTTAGCTACCGGCGACCGGCTACCGGCGACCGGCTGACGATGGGTCGCGGCCAGTACATCCTCCGCCGCCTCGTCCAGATGGTGCCGGTGCTGTTCGGCATCACGGTCATCGTGTTTCTGCTGATCCACCTGATTCCGGGGGACCCGGCGCAGACGATGCTCGGCATCCACGCGCGGCCGGAGGCGCTGACCGCCTTGCGGCACCAACTCGGGCTCGACAAACCGCTCTGGGAGCAGTACTTCATCTACGTCCGCAACCTGGCGCGGCTCGACCTCGGCGATTCGCTCAAGTTCAAGGTCAGCGTCGCCTCGCTCGTCGAGAAGCGGATCGGCGTCTCGCTCTTCCTCATCGCCTACGCGACGGTGCTGACGGTCGTGATTTCCATGCCCCTTGGCGTGCTCGCCGCGCTGAAGAAGGACAGCGTCTTCGACCAGATCGTGCGGACGGTGCTGATGGTGACGATGGTGATGCCGGCGTTCTGGGTCGGCATCCTCCTCCTCATCCTCTTCAGCGTCAAGCTCGGCATCTTTCCGGTATCCGGCTACGGGGAAGGATTCGTCGATCACCTCCACCACCTGTTCCTGCCGGCGCTGACCGTGGCCCTGAGCATCGCCCCGATTCTGGTGCGCTGCTTGCGAGGGAGCATCCTGGAGGCGCTGGGGGCCGACTACGTTCGCACCGCGCGTGCCAAGGGGCTTGAGGACCGGTCCCTCATCACCGCCCACGTCTTGCGCAACGCGCTCATCCCCCCGGTGACCCTGCTCGGTCTGTCGGTGGGTTACCTGATGGGGGGAACGGTCATCGTCGAACGCGTCTTCAGTCTCCCCGGGGCGGGTGCGCTCCTCGTCGACTCGATCGGCGCGCGGGACTATCCGGTTGTCCAATCGATGACGCTGATCTTCGCGGCGTTGGTGATCCTGGTCAACCTCGCCACCGATCTGACCTACACCTTTCTCGATCCGCGCGTACGGTTAGGATGAGTTGGTGTCCGCACTCGACGACCGCGCCGGTGTCGCTGCCAGGCCCGCGCTCTGGGATCCGCGGGAGACCGCGGCAGAGTCGCCCGACTCCGCACAGGCCCTGGCCGGAGTGGTACGTCGGCGATCGCGCCTGACCTTCCTCAAGCAGCGGAATCTCCTGGCCGGCGGCGCGATCGTGCTGGCGATTGCTTGTCTGGCGCTGCTGGCGCCGGTCATCGCCCCGCACGGACCGCAAGAGACGAACTACAACGCCCGGCTCAAAGCGCCGAGCGGTCAATACTTGATGGGGACGGACAATCTCGGCAAGGACATCTTTTCTCGGGTGATCTACGGGGCAAGGATCGATCTGCAGGTCGGTCTCCTCTGCGTCCTCATGCCGTTCTTCATCGGCGTCGTCCTCGGCTGCCTGACCGGCTACTACGGCGGCACACTCGATACGGTCGTGATGCGCGTCGTCGACGTCGTCCAGGCGTTCCCGTTCCTGATCCTGGTCATCGCCATCGTCGCCGTCCTCGGTCCGGGCTTGACGAACATGTACATCGCCGTCGCCCTGGTCGCCTGGGTCAGCTATGCGAGGTTGCTGCGCGGCGAGATCCTGGTCGCCAAGCATCGGGAATACGTCGAGGCGGCGCGGGCGATGGGGATGCGCGATCCGCGCGTCATTCGGCGCCACATCGTGCCGAATGTCATCTCGTCCGCCCTCGTCTACGCGATGGCCGACATCATCCTCTACATCGTCCTCGCCGCCAGTCTCAGTTACCTGGGGCTCGGCGCCCGACCGCCGGCGCCGGAGTGGGGGGCGATGATCACCGAGGGCCGCACCTTCATGGCGACCGCCTGGTGGATGAGTTTCTTCCCCGGTTTGGCGATCGTCATCACCGGCATCGGGTTTTCCCTCCTTGGCGACGGTCTCGCCGACGCCCTCCGTCCCTCGCGCCGCTAACCCGCTACACTGCGCCATCGGGACTGATCACCCCAGACGGTTCGGTGTTCGCGGGATGGCGGGGCCGTGAATCACGTCGTCGTTGACTGCCCGACGGGTCGAGTCAGTCGTCGCGGCAGATGGATCGTCCTGGCGTTCGTGGTGGTGGCGGCCCTCGCCGGGTGTGGCGGCAACGATTCGCCGCCTGCGACGCCGACCGCGACGAGTTCGCCCGATCTCACGGCGACCGCCGTCGCCGCGGCCCCGCCGACGCCGCGGCCGACGCCGCAGATCGGCCAGATCGTTTGGGCGACCGCCGTCGATCCCCGCACCAAGGCCCCGGTGGACGTCGTCGACGGTTTCGCGGTGGACGACGAGACGCTCTATGCCACCCTCAAAGTGCGCAATCTGCCTCCGAATGCCACCTTCACCGCTGAGTGGAGCTACAACGAGACGTCGCTCGATTCGCTCACGACGACCGTGGCGACGCCGTCGGAAGCGGATTCGGGTTGGGTCGAGTTCCACCTGACGCGATCGGCGGAACCCTGGCCAAAGGGCACCTACGCCGTCTCGGTCAGTCTCGATGGCAAGGTCGTGCAAACCGCCGAGGTGACGGTCGAGACCGGGTAGCGCCGTTGTCAGACCGGAAAACCTTGCAGGCGGTCGGGCACGAATGCTACGCTCTGCACCGGATCGGTAGAAAGAGCGCGTCGGGCGTCGGGCGGACACCGAAAAGCCTGCCGAGGCGGCCCCAGGCGGCGACACGGTGCGCCGGCGATGAATCGCCGGTGAGCGTCGAGCACGACGGCGCGAGATCGACCGCGAGGTTCCCATGGCGCAGCGAACGCCTTCAGTCAACGAACCCGGCGGCGCGCGCGAAGCCGAAGGGGTCGCGGCGGTGCCGCATGGTGCCGCCGACGAAGGACTCCCTAAACCCGAGCGGAGTGCGACGGCGGAGGAGGTCCACCGAGCGCCGACACCGTTCGTCTGGCAGCACGGGCGGCGTCTGCTCTTGCTCGACGACGAGCAGCGGGGCTGGGTCGTCGCGGAGTTGCGCTTCGACGTCGAACGGTGCCGCTACGTCGAGGTGCGCCGCGCCACCTACCGCTGGCCGCGCGAGGCCGTCGGCGCCGTCCTCAGCCGCGCCCTCGCCTCGGGCGACGCGGCCGCCGAAGACTCCGCCCGGAGTCTCCACCAGTGGTTGTCGCGCTATTACGGCATCGTCCTCTACGCCGATCATTCCGGTTCGGTCGGTAACGACTCCTCCGATCTCCCCGCATAGACACCCGTTCCCAGCGAAATCTCTCGCATTCGGAGGCGGCATTGGCGTTGGCGACATCGTCGCTCCGGTCGATGCCGTAGAGGGCGCGGCGAATGAGACTGGGGATCGATCGATTCGTCCGTCGACTCCTGGGTATGGGATCGACCGGAGTACCGACATGCAGTCCTCGAATGCATTCCTCTCGACTTGCCTCCTCTTCGTTCTGTTCGCGTCGCCTGCGGACGCCGGTGGCGTTGCGACGCCGGTCGCCGGTCTCGACGCCGAGGAGCGACGCGTCTGGAGCAGACAGTTGGGGTCCGCCGCCGCCGACGTCGCCACCGGTGCGGCAACCGACGACACCGGAAGCATCGTGGTCGCGGGTGCGACCGAGGGCGGCTTGAACGGAGCAAGCCAAGGGGAATCCGATGCCTTCCTGGCAAAGCTCGCGTCCGATGGGAAGACGCTCTGGGTCAGACAGTTCGGCAGTAGTTCGCGAGACGCCGCGTCCAGCACTGCCGTCGATCGCGACGGCTACATCGTCGTCGCGGGGCTGACGTTCGGCGACCTGGGTGGCGAAAACGCCGGCGAATACGACGCGTTCGTCGCCAAGTTCGACCGCAATGGAGACCACCGATGGACTCGGCAACTCGGCACCGCGTCGGGCGACCAGGCCGGCAGCGTCGGCACCGACGCTCAGGGGAACGTGTACATCGCGGGGGACACGTTTGGCGGCCTGAACGGCGCGAGTGCGGGCCTGGCCGACGCCTACCTCGCGAAATACGACCCCCGCGGCGACCTCCTCTGGATCAGACAACTCGGCAGCGCCGCGGGCGACGTGATCACGGGAATCGCCATCGACCAGGCGGGACACGTCTACGCCTCCGGTCAGACCGACGGCGATGTGGGCGGGACGAACGCGGGCCC
>DATBFX010000304.1:0-5599 GCA_036558305.1 Thermomicrobiales bacterium
TGCCTCACGCTGGCGCGTCCTGTTCCGGTACATCGTGCCGAACGTCTGGCAGTCGGTACCGCTGATCGCGATGCTCAATCTCGGGTTCTTCGTCATCGTCGAATCGCTGCTGAGTTTCCTCTCGTTGGGGTTGTCGCCGCCAACGCCATCCTGGGGTGCGATCCTCGCCGACGGTCGCCAGTACATGATGATCACGCCCTGGATGGCAATCTTTCCCGGCGCGGCGATCGTCCTCACCGTCTTGAGCATCAACCTCGCCGCCGACGGGCTCGCCGACTACTTCGACCCAAAGCTCCGCCACGGCACCTTTCGCCGCCGGCCGTTGTCCCCACGGCCGACTGGTGCCGGTGAGGCATTGGCCCAGGCGCCGTTTCTCATCGTGCGCAACTTGACAACCGTCTTTCCGACCGGCGAAGCCATCGTCCATGCGATCAGACGGGTGAGCTTCGATTTAGCGAGAGGCTCCGTGCTCGGCGTCGTCGGCGAGAGCGGGTCGGGCAAGTCGACACTCGGTCTCTCGATCATCCAACTCCTGGACGCGCCGGGGCGGGTGACGGAAGGTGAGATCGTCTTCCAGGGACGCGATCTGGTGCGGATCGACAACGAGGAGATGGGCAAGATCCGCGGCGCCAAAATCGGGATGATCTTCCAGGACCCCGGCGCCTCGCTGAATCCCGTCCTGACCGTCGGTTCGCAGTTGCGGGAGACGCTGCGGCATCACCGTCGCCTGGCACCAGCGGCTGCTCAAACGGCGGCGAGGGACGGACTGGTTACGGTCGGCATTGCCGATCCGGACCGGGTGCTGCGTGCGTACCCTTTCCAACTCAGTGGTGGGATGCAGCAGCGGGTGATGATTGCCCTGGCGATGGCGAGCGAACCGGAGTTACTGATCCTCGACGAACCGACGTCGGCGCTCGACGTGACGACGCAGGCGCAACTGTTGGACGAGCTCGAATCGGTCAGGACGCGCTTCGGGACGAGCATCGTCTTCATCACCCACGACATCGCCCTCCTCGGCGACTTCGCCGATTTCATCCTCGTCATGTACGCCGGTCAGCTCTGCGAGATCGGACCGCGCGACGAGATCGTCGATCGCCCCCGCCACCCCTACACGCAGGCCCTGATCGGCGCGGTCGAACGGACGCACGCACCCGGCAGCAACCGCCTCGTCGCCATCCCCGGCGATCCGCCCGACCCGACGCGGTTGGCCCCAGGTTGTCCTTTTGCGTCGCGGTGCCCGCATGCGATGGCGGTTTGTTGGGAGGTGAATCCGGCGATGGTGACGGTGGGGGAGGGACATGGGGTGGCGTGCCATTTGGTCGGCCCTCACCCCCGGCCCCTCTCCCTTCCGAGGGAGAGGGGGTAGGGGGTGAGGGCTGAACCATGACCGTCCCCATCCTCGAAGTCACCGACCTCACCAAACACTTTCCGATCCGCCGCGGTCTCCTCGCCCGCACGGTCGCTGCGGTTCGCGCGGTCGACGGCGTCTCCTTCAGTCTGAACGAAGGGGAGACGTTCGGCCTGGTCGGGGAGAGCGGGTGCGGCAAATCGACGCTGGTTAAGACGCTCCTGTATCTGGAACCGCCGACGACCGGGGAGATCCGGTTTCGCGGTCAGCCGGTCACGGCGGAGCGGGCGCAGCAGTTGCGCCGGCACGCCCAGATCGTGTTTCAGGATCCCTACACGTCGCTGCCACCGCGGATGACGGTCGGCGACATCGTGGCCGATCCGCTGCGCATTCACGGAATCGGCGACCGCGCTGCACGGGAGACACGGGTGAGGCAACTCTTCCAGGAGGTCGGGCTCGATCCGCGGCGGGTCGGGCAGTACCCGTTCCAATTTAGCGGTGGGCAGCAGCAGCGGATCGGGATCGCGCGGGCGCTGGCGATCGAGCCGTCGCTGGTGCTGCTCGACGAGGCGGTCTCTGCCCTCGACGTTTCGGTCCAGGCGCAGGTGCTCAACCTGTTGAAGGACCTGCAAGAGCGGCACCGTTTGACGTACGTCTTCATCTCGCACGACCTCGGCGTCGTGCGGGCGATGAGCGACCGGATCGCGGTGATGTACCTCGGCAAGATCGTCGAACAGGGTCCGGCAGCGACGGTCTACGAGCACCCGTTGCACCCGTACACGCGGGCGCTCCTCTCGGCCGTCCCGTCGCTACGACGGCGGCGCGGGGAGCGGATACGTCTCCAAGGCGAACCGCCGAAACCGACCGCACCGCCGTCGGGGTGCGCGTTCCATCCGCGCTGCCCGATCGCGCAGGCGGTTTGCGCGGAGCAGACGCCGGCGCTGTTGGAGTGGCGGGCGGGGCAGTATGCGGCGTGTCATTTTGCAGGCGAGACAACCGGAGGGAAGGCATGACGAGCGCGTCCGTCGGTTTGGGTGTGGTCGGACTCGGCTTCATGGGGCGGCGGTACGCGCGGTTCATCGCCGGGATCGAAGGAATGCACCTGGCCGGAGTCTGTGACATCAGCGAGGGATTGGCAAAAGAGGTTGCGGACGAGCACGGGTGCGCGGTGTACGGCGATCCGGGGGCGCTGGCCGCGGCGGCGGAGGTGGCGGGGGTGATCGTCTGCACGCCGGAAGATCGCCACCGCGAACCGTCGCTGGCTGTGTTGCGGGCGGGAAAACCGCTTGCGGTCGAGAAGCCGATCGCCCACACGTTGGAGGCGGCGCGGGAGATCGCGGCGACGGGAGAGCGGGCCGGTCTACCGGTGTTGGTCGGGCATCTGTTGCGGTTCGAGCCGCGCTGGGTCGCCGCCAGGCAGCGATTGGACGCCGGGGCGATCGGCGAGGTGGTCAGCATCGCGACGCGGCGGGTCGGGAACGTCCTCGATCAGGACGTCTTAAAGGGAAGGACCTCGATCCCGCTCTACTACGGGGTTCACGATTTGGACGTGATGCGCTGGTTTGCCGGTTCCGAGGCGATCCGCATCTACGCCGACAAGCACTCGGGCGCCCTGCAGGCGGCCGGGTACGACATCGACGACGTCTATTGCGCGGTGTTGACCTTCGGCAACGGCGTCCTCGGCGCGGCCGAACTCGGCTGGCACGTCCCAGGGAATGCGGTGGCGGCGCGGACGAGCGGCGTCACGATCACCGGGACGAAGGGCTTCATCCGGATCGAGCAGGGCGAAACCGGGTTCGAGAGCTGGACCGCCGCCGGTCTCGACCGGGCACTCGACGTGGTCTTCTGGCAGGAGACCTACGGCATCCCCGGCGGCGCGCTCGGTTTGGAAATCCGCCACTTTGCCGATGTCGTGCGCGGCCGCGCGCAACCCGCGATCGCGGTCAGCGAGGCGGTTGAGGCATTGCGGTTGTCGCTGGCGATGGAGGAGTCGACGGCGCGGGGCGCGGCGATCGATCTAACGACGTGGGTGCGCCAGGAACAGCACGACACGCTGTAGGGGCCTACATCACGCGCCGATCCGCCAGCTCCTCGAATGCGTAATCCCGCCAAACCGGGATGCCGCAGAACCGCTCGCCTTCGGGGCAAATCGGGGTGGCGCCGGAGCGGGAGCGGATGACGCAGGGCGGGCCATCGGCATAACGGCCGATGGTCGGGAAGACGGCGCGGACCTGGGCGACCTCCTCGCGGGCGGTTTCGAAGATCTCGCGTTGGGCGTCGTAGCAGAGGCGTTTGATCCACTTCCAGAAATAGGTGAGCAGGGTGCCGCTTTCGTAGAAGCGGACGCGGTGGCTGTTGGGGAGCAGGTAGAGCGCCCATTCGGGCGAGACGCCCTGGTCGAGGAGGGCGTTCTTGGCGTCCCACATCGCCCGGATCGTCACCTCGTACTCGGCGCGGGCTTCGGGGTTGCGGACAATCGCCCAGGGGAGGATGACGTCGGGGTCGCGGCGGAGGTGGGCGGTCAGGAGCGGACCGGAGGAGAGGGTGCCGCGGTGGCGCTGGTTCTGGGCGTCTTCGGCGCCGCTGATGCGCTTCTGGAAGGTGAAGGGGACGTGGTTCATCGTCTGCATCAGCTTGGAGTTCATGGCCAGGAAGAGCGGGTGACCGAGGTACGGGTTGCGCGAGCCATCGAGGACCTGCGCCAGCGCCTCCTCGTCGCTCATCGTCTCCGGTGCCAACCCGAGGACCGTCCGGACCGCCTCCGCCATCAGGCGTTCGGCCTCCGGGTTGCAGGAGACGAGGCGGCTGTTCTGCCGGGCGCCGAGTTCGGCGTCGAACCGGCGACAGAACGCTTCCGTCTCCTCGGCGGATTGGGAAAGGTTCGTCCGCCAATCGACGAGGGCGCGGGCTTCCAATGCGTCGTCCGTGCCGAGCATGCGCAGATCGAGGGGATAGCCGGGCGCACCCAGGAAGTTCGGATCGAGGGCCAGTACTTCCTCGACCATCCGGTTGACGACGTAGCGCACTTCGGTCGGCGCGTCGGGTTGGTTCGCCAGGACGTAGTAGCGGAGGAGGGTCAGACCGTTGACGGTGTGGTAGAGGTGGGCGGGGGTGGCCAGCGGCAGGACGTAGCGCGCGACTTCCTGGGCGCGTTTCTGGACCGCGTCGGCCATGCGCTTGGCGGCGGTGTCGCCTTTGGCTTTGGCGCGGGCGGGGAAGACGCGGGCGTAGTCGCGCTCGAAGTCGGGTGTCAGGATCTCGGTCAGGCGCCGGTAACCTTCCAGACTGCGCTCGATCGCCGCCCGGTAGGTCGTGAGGGCCGGTGCGGGGAGATCGGGCGTGACCATCACGTTGCCGGAGACCTCGCGGTAGCGTTGCGAGACCTGCTCGGAGTTGTAGAAGGGGTGGGCGTGGAAAAACGACCAGATCGCCAGGCGCGAGACGTTGTCGAGGACGAAGACGAAGGTGGCGTGTTGGAGCGTGGTGTGGTGCCCGGCGGCGAAGAGGTCGGCGTAGAGTTTGAGGGCCCGATCGCGGCGCGCGGCGCGGTCGGCGGCCGTCTCGGGACTCAGACCCTCCGGCGGGGATTCGTCGATCAGCTTCACGACGTTCTCGACCCTGGCCGGTCGCGCTCCGTAGCAGGACCAGGCGGCAGCGATCGCGAGAGCCACGGGGTGGCGCGTCGATTCCTCCCTGAGCAACGTCACCGCTGGCGCGGGCGAGCCGAACGGCGAGGGATGGGTTACCAGTTGGTCCGGCGGCACAACGTGCAGGGGGGCCTCACGGGAGGGAGGTGTATCCGAGATCAACGAGAATTTCGCGGTGGGTGACGACATGTCCCGCTCGCCCTCCAAGGTTATCGCGATTCGATGAGCGGGCAGGGGCCGTGGGGAAGGGCCATTCGGGACCGGCCAGCGGCCGTCGAACGGGGTGATTATACATGTTCGTACACCGGACGGACGAGTCGCGCGGAGGCGATGAACCGGTAATCCGTCGTAGGGGAGGGCCCTGTGCCCTCCCGGTCTGATTGGCGCGTCTTCCCGTTTTGGAGATGACGCCGACGAGCGCGGGAACGCACACGGCCCTCCCCTACACATGGCGGGAATCGCACTAGTGCAAGATCAGGCGGCATGCCTGGGCATGGTGAGGTGGTCGGCATGAGCGGCGCCCAAGGCGTCGTAGACGCGGCATTCGAGTTCCTCCATCGTGAGCAGCCGCGCCGGTTCGACGACGCGCTTCTTGCCGTGCGTC
>DATBFX010000305.1:0-15594 GCA_036558305.1 Thermomicrobiales bacterium
CCCGGCACGGGCATCTCGATGACGGCGATCTGGTTGTCGTGTGATCCCGATGCGCAGGGACAGCCGGCATCCGGTGCCGGCGCGGACGCGGGGGACGCCGGGTCGACGCAACTGCCCGGCGGAGTCGTCCTGCAACCCATGGCCGGCGACCAGACGGCGGTGCTGCCGCCGGATACAGCGACGATTGCGCTCGGCCGCGTCGCGCTCGCACCGGGGGCGGACCTCCCGTTGTCCGTCGTCGCGGGCCCCATCATGATCTTCGTCGAGGCGGGCGATCTCGACCTCACAACCGGGGCCGCCGAGGCCTGGGTCCGTCGCGCGACGACCGGCAGGAGCGGCGACGCGGTGTCGCCGGCGCTCGCGACCGGTGACGGCGCACTGGTTCCGGCGGGCACCGATCTCGGCGTGCGGAACCGGACCTCGTCGGTTGTCACCGTCGTCCTCTGCACGATCGTGCCGACCGAACCCGGACCGGGTTCGGGGTAGACCGGCGGATCGTTGTCGATCTGGCACCTCGCCGCTCCCGGCTTGGTGAAGCTGGCGGTACTGCACCGGTGACATTTCTCCTGCCCCGTCGTCTACCTTAGCGTACGCGTACCAGGTGGCGGGCGAACGGCGAGGAGCGGTGCGGTGGGTTTCCTGCGGACCCGGGCACCAGCGGGCGAAGAACCGGCGGGCGACGAGCCGGGCGACGAGGACCTCGTCGCGCAGGCCCGGTGCGACCCGGCGGCCTTCGCCCTCCTCTACCGTCGCTACGCCGCCAACGTCTACCAATACTGCGACCGCTGCCTGGGCGACCGGGACGCGGCCGAAGAAGCGACCCAAACCGTCTTTCTGCGGGCCTTCGCCTCCCTCGCGACCTGTCGCGACGGGCGCGCCTTCCGCAGTTGGCTCTTCGCCATCGCCCACAACGAGATCATTTCCCAGCGTCGGTCGCACCGGCCTCAGGCGCCGCTGGAAACGGCGTTCGGGGTGCCGGATGCGACCGATTCGCCCGAGGACCTTGCCCTCGCAGCGGTGGAGCGCCGCGAGATCACGGTCCTCCTGGCGCGCTTGCCTGCCGACCAGCGCGATCCGGTCGAACTCCGGCTGCAAGGCCTGAGCGACCAGGAGATCGCCCGGGTCCTCGGCCGCAGCCACGGCGCGATCAGGATGGCCCAATACCGCGCCGTCAAGCAACTTCGGACGTTCCTGGGCGCCGCCCACGTAGAGGAGGGGCGCCGTGTGGAGCGTTAGGCGTCGCGACGAGCGCGACCAGCTGAACCGGTTCTGGAACGCCCTCGCCGTCGCCCGGCCCGAAACCGAGGTCACGCGGCTGCGGCAAGAACTCGATCAGCTTGACCCGACCCTGAGCGAGACCGTCGAGCGGCTGCGGGAGCGCGACGACGCGCACCGCCCCGATCCGGTCTTCCTCGATCGATTGGAGCAAACCCTAATGGACGCTTCCCTTGTGGCGCCGGCGGGCCTCGTCCCGCTCCGCCCGGATTCTCCCGGTCACCGCAACGGCCGGACGGCCCCGCGGGAACGGTGGGCCTGGCTGCCCGCGCTCCCCGTCTCGAAGGAACGCCGTCGCTGGGCGACGGCCCAATTCGCGCTTGCCCTTCTCCTTCTCGTCACGTTGCTCGCGGCCTACGTCGCGTTCCGGCCTGAGAACCGCGGGTTCGTCGGACCGAACGGCACGGCGACGCCGATCCCGGCGCCGAGTCTGCCCGCCGTTTCGATGTTCCGTGGCAATCCCGCCCACACCGGTGTCATGCCCGGTCCCGGTCCCACCGGGACGCCGGCCGTGCGCTGGCGGACCGAGGCCATCGCCACCGGCAAGGTCGGCTCGCAGCCGGCGGTCGTGGACGGGGTCGTCTACGCCGGCGCCGGCGCCCCGAACAAACCGGGCGGCGTCGTCGCCCTCGACGCGGCGACCGGCGCGGAGCGCTGGCGCTACCACTTCCCTGCCGAGAACCAATCGTCCCCGGCGCTGGTCGACGGGGTCGTCTACGTCGGCGGCGGGGTCGGGGACCACCACCTCTACGCGCTCGACGCGTCCACCGGCGAGCAACGGTGGGCGCTGGAGCTGGACGACGACGTGAACTCGCCGCCGGCGGTGGTCGGCGGCACCATCTACGTCGGCGCCGGCCAGAACAGCGGCGGCCGGACCGGGTACGTCTACGCCATCGGCGGCGGCTCTGCCGCGACCCCGGCCGGCACGGCCACGCCCTGACCCCCTTCGTTGGCCCAGGGAGGGCACCGCGCGCCCGGTCAACCCGACCGGGCGCGGCAACGAGACGCTGCCGCGGGAATCGAGGCGTGGCGTCGGTCCGTCGACTCCTTCGTCCTGCCCGGGGTCGACTGGAGGGGTGAGACGCGTGGCCCCGACCGGCAATGGGGTAGGCGTCTACGGAGTGAGCCGCACCAGCCAGGTACGCAGATCGACGTGCATCGACGAGAAGGGACGGAGAAAGTCGGCGCCGAGGATGCCGTCGAGGTCAAAGACGGCAGCGGTGAGACCGACACGCACCCCGAGATCGGGGACTGGCTGGCGATCGATTCGCAGGTCCGAGAGGGCGATTCGTGAGCCGCTGTCCGGCTTGATGATGCCCCGTCCGATCAGATCGTCGCGCACCCGTGCGCTGATACTGGAGCGAAGCATCGCGGGTTGGAAGACCGTCTGCAGTTGAACGTCGAGACCGACCGACAGTCCCACGACGAACTGACGGGTACCGCGATTGCCGGTGGGAACGAACCGCAACTGGAACGAGATCTCACCGGGAGTCGGCGGCACCGGGTGTCTCCACGGTCACGCGAAGATGCCGGTCGGCCTCGGCGATGAGGTCCGCAAAGGCGTGATCGCCCTCGGTGCCCGGCTGAACTCGTGGGAATGCCCGGAAGATGGCATACATCGGGCGCGGTGCGTCCGAGGCAGCCGCCGCCGGCGGTGGCTCCTGCGCCAGGGCACGCGAGATCTCGGCCCGCCGGAACGAGTGGGCGAGGACAAACCCCCGCTCCGGACGATGGCGATCGTCGAAGCCGGTGACGCGCATGAGAATCCACTGATCGCGGCACAGCGCGATCACCTCGTCGACGGTGTAGTCGCGGTCCGGCTCGATCGGCGAGTCGATAGGGCGCGACGGCAGCGCTTCGCCGGACAGGACGACAAGCTCCTCCCAAACGGCACGGGTCACAACATCGTCAACGGTTTCGCCGTGCTGGGCACAATAGGCGGCGAGTTGATCGCGCAGGTCCGCCGGCATACGGACGTGGAGAGTTGCTTCGGCCGTTTCGGCGTCGTGGGTCAACATGTGGCGCGTCTTCCTCCCAAATCGTTCGGCCCGCGGGCACTCGATGGGCCGATGCCGAGACAGCGTGATGGCCGACGCCACCACTGTAGCAAATCCGCCCCATCGTGACATGCCGGATCGGCGGCGGGACCCCTCCACTTCCCAATCTTCAGAAGACCCGTGCGCCGAGCGATGACTCGGTGCACTCTGTCGATCCGCTGTGATCCCGCCGTCCGAAGATGGTTGACGTCGCATCGGACGGCAACGAAGCACGCCGTTCCAAGTGCCACCGGCTGGCGAAACGCACCCCCTCTCCCGCGCACCGGGAAAGGGGCCGGGTACCCTCTGGGTGGAGGTGAGGGCTCCATCCCTACGTCGCCACCCGCTGCAACCGGTAGAAGTCGTACGTGCCGATGTTGATCGGGTTGAAGACGTAACCGGCGATGTCGTTGCGCATCACCGTGGTCCACTGGCGCTGGAGGTAGTAGATCGCCGGCGGGTCGTCGCGGCTCAGGATCTGTTGGACCTCGGCCAGCGCCGCCAGGTATTGCTGCGGATCGGCCGTGTCGCGGATCTGGGCGAGGAGCTCGTCGACGCGCGCGTTACAGTAGTACCCGGCGTTGACGCCGCTCGAACCGGCGGCGCCGCAGAGCACCTGAAGCTGGAGGTGGTCCCAGGCGTCGTTGTAGATCGGCCACCAGAACGCGGGCATCAGGTTCGGTTGCTCCTCCGGCGTCACGTCGCGGAACAGGTATTCGACGAAGGCGGCGTGCGTCACCGTCTGGACGTCGAGGTTGATGCCGACCTGGCTCAGGTTGTTCTGGAAGAGCTGGACGGTCGACTTGACGTTCTGCTCGCCCTCCTCCTGGACCAGCGTGACCGTCGTCCCCGCCGCGACCCCGGCCTGGTCGAAGAGGGCTCTCGCCTTGGCGAGATCGGTGGTATAGGTGAAGGTGTCGGGGTCGAACCCGTAGCAGAGTTCGGCCACCGGTCCGACCGCGCGTTTGCCGTACCCCTTGTAAACGCCGCCGACGACCTCGTCGTAGGGGAAGGCCCAGCACATCGCCTGCCGCGCCTCGGGCGTTTTCAGGGGACCGGCGACGCTCATGACGAAGTAGTCGACCTCGGTGCTGTAGTTGCGCTCGACCCGGAGATCGGGATTCTGCGCGAACGCCTCCAGGTCCTCCGGGATCATGTTGTCGACGATGTCGACCTGTCCCTGCTCGATCAACTGGCGGCGGGTGCCGCTCTCCGGCACCACGCGGACGACGATGCGGTCGAAGTGGTCGCCCGCCCACCCGCGCCAGTAGCCGTCGTACCGCTCCATCACGACCTGTTGCTCGGGTTCGAATTCGACGATCTTGTACGGTCCCGTCCCCATCCCGACCGCGTTGGTCTGCGCCCAGACGTGCCCCCAGTCGCCGTCGACCTCTTGCGCCTTGGCCGCCCTGGCGTTGACGATCTGGGCGCCGTAGTTGGAGGTCATCGCCGCCGGGAAGAAGGGCTGCGGTTTGCCGAGGTCGAACTCGACCGTTTTCGCGTCGACGGCCTTCACCTGATCGGCCGTCTGGACGAAGCGGCCGAGCTCGAAGGACGGGGCGAGACCCAGGGCGATCAACCGCTCGAAATTGGCACGAACGGCCTCCGCGTCGCACGGCGACCCGTCCTGGAAGGTGACGCCCTCGCGTAGGTGGAAGGTAAAGACGCTGTTGTCGGCGTTCGCCTCCCACGATTCGGCCAGCACCGGCTCCACCTGATCGACCTGGGCATCCTTGAGCGCGATCAGGTTCTCGTACGGGCCGCGATTGGCGATGGTCGAGCGGTAGTCGTCGGCGGAGTGGGGGTCGAGGTCGGCCGGGGTGCCGTCGAGGGCGATCGTCAAGGTCGCACCGTCGTCCTGGGCGCCGACGATGCGACCCGGTCTCCCGCCGGCCGGCGACGCCGCCACACCGGACACACCGGCGATGGCGTCGATGGCGGGCGCGGCGAGCCCGAGCGCCGCCGCCCGGCGTGCCAGGTCGCGGCGGCTGAGGCTTCCCCTGGCCGCCGATCGCAGGAGCCGATCCAAATCCGAGGCGCGTCGATCCTGATCGCTGGGCTCGCTGGTCACGGTCGCTCCTCCTGATTGGGTGCCGGTCGATTGTGCTGGGCGCGTTCGTCCAGATAATACCAAAGCAGGCGCTTCGTCAAACAAATCGAGTCTCGAAGAGACGAGCGTCCGGGTTCGAGGGAGGACGCGACGCACGCGGGCAGAGGGCCTCCACGGGTGGGTTGCGATCAGCCCGGTGCGGTCGGTGGCGGCCCGCCACAGGCACTCCAGAACCCGATTCTGGAGCGTTGGGCCTCCGTCGCCGCGGCAGAGAGCACGCCGGCGAAGCGGATGTCGGGTTCGACCGGCGAGGGCGTCGCGGCGCCGTGGGCGACGAGTTCGCCGGTGATCAGGATCTTGGACCCGTCGGGGGCGGCGAGCCAGGCGTCGCGGGCGAACGCGCCCTGCGCGGTCCGGTTCTTCCGCTCCCGTTCGAGCCAGACCGTTTTGCCCAGGACGAGGTCGCTGTTTGCCGCCGTGGCCTGCGCCGCATAGCAGGCGTCGCCGGTCGGCGCGGCGATGCCCAGGTAGACGACTTCGACCGATTCGCCCTCGACGTCGACCTCGATCGTCCGGCCGTCGCTCACCCTGGACACTTTGCCCTCGATCAATTCCGGCGCCTCCGGCGGACCCCCGAGGTCGGTGATCGCCGTGGGGTGCGCGAAACTGGGCGCGAGGTCGAGCGACGACGGACCGGCGAGCAACGTGAGCTCGCCCCATCCGGGAGGGACGAAGAAGACGAGGGCGAGCCGGTGACTCTCGCCGGGGGCGAAGAGGACCGCGGCGTCGTGCTTGTACGCCGGCACCAGACCGAGGAACGAGCCGAGCGCATCGGTCGTCTGATCGAGGGCGACGGCCGCGGTCGGATCGTCGGCCGGCGCCAGGCGGAAATCGGACATCGCCATCTGCGCGTTCGCGTCCGACCAATTGAGCGCGCTGACGACGAGCACCACCCACTCGCCGTTGCCCGACTTCGGCAGCGCCAGTTCCGGCAACTCCTCCCCGCGAGCCGCGGACTCGACCGTGTACCGGAAGGGACCACCGACGACGACCTGTTGGGCAATCTCGCCCTCGCCGAGACTCGGTGCCTGGGCGCGGACGACCGACGTCGGCACCGGGGACGGTTTCGGCGTCCGCGTCGGTTTCGGCGTCCGGGTCGGTTTCTCGGTGGCCGTTGCCGATCGCGTCGGCTCCGTCGTCGCCGAAGGTGCCGCGGTGTCGGATGGCGCGGCGGTTGCGCTCGGCGCGACCGTATCGGTCGGTGGCGGCGGCGGTTCGACGGTCGGCGCCTCCGTTTGGGTGGGGACCGAAGTGTCGGTCGGCGACGGAGCCGAGGTCTTGGTCGGCGGGGTCGTGGCGGTCGGTTGGGCCGTTTCGGTGGGCGTCGAGGTCGGGGTGGGGGTCGGTTGCGGCAAGTTCGTCGGCGGCGGTGCCGGCAGCGGTTCGACCGTCGATTCCGGTCCCCCGACACCGAGGGCGACCGCGGTCTCCTCGGCCGCGTCGGTCGGCGTCGTCGCCGCCTGCGCGACCGACAACCCCACCGTCGCGGATGCGGTCGCGGTCGGTGCCGGCCGCTTGGTGGCCGTCTCGATGGGAGCCGTCGCGGGAGTGGGCGTCGCCGTCGGTTCGCCGGCCGTCTCGACCGAGACGCCCGGAAAGCGGGAGGCGATCTCGCGCCCGCGGTTGTCCGGCAGGTGCGACGCTCCGAACCAGCCCGCCGCGGCGAGGAGAAGGACGAGCCCGCTGAGGCGAATCACCCAACCGCGCCGCCCCTGGCGGGTGGAGCGCGGGCCGATGCCCTCGATCGGTTGGAGATTCCAGTCGGGCGCACGGACGGCGGCGTGGCTGACCGGTACCGGCACGGGGACCATGGCTGCCGACGGCGACGGTTCCGGCGCCGGCTCGGGCACGGGTGGCGGCGTGGTCGGCGGTTCGGCACTTACCGAGAGCGGGGGGAAGTCGTCGGCGTCGAGGATCGCGAGTGGCGGCAGGGCATCGCTGGGCTCGCGTTGTTTCTCCGGCTCGATCCGGCGCGGCCAGGCCGCCGGTCTCGTGAGCGGTTCCTCGTCGAGATCTGTCGAGTAGTTGGGAAGGGCGCGGGCAGGCGGACGGACACCGGCGCCGGTCAGGAGCGAAACGAGGTGCGCCGCCGCGCGCCGTCCCTCCGTCACCAGCACGCGGATCGGTTCCGCCCGTTCGGCGTCGGGGACGGTCACCTGGAGGAGGATGGTTCCGTCGTCGTCCAGCAATGGCACCGGCCGCAGCCAGGCACGTTCGACGTCGAGGGCGACCACGCCGCCGCGGGCGAAGGCGAGCCGCTGGTGGGTGACGATGAGGCGGGTGGCGAGGTCGGTCTCGTCGCCGACGATGAGGGCCTGTCCTTCCCAGACCACGCCCTCGTGATGGAGCGCCCGCCAGGCGGCCCCCCGCGGGCGGCCGACGGCGGGCACGAGATCGCCCATGGTCCCTGTCCCCTCCTGGTGCCGGCGCACGGCGCGGGGGCGCCGGGCGGTGCGGCGACGTGTCCACCGGAGCGATCGCAACGGACCGCGACAACGGCGGAACGCGCGGCGGGGGCAACGCGGGAAACCATCCTGACGGTCGGATCAGACGCGACGTTCGGGGCAAGAGAGCAACGGGCGAGGTGAACGTACACGTACGGACATCTTACCACAGCCGCGCCGAGAACGGAACGGGGCGAAGGGCAATGGGCGCACGTCGGCGTTTTGGGCGAGGCGGTGCGGGGCCCTCCCCGACGCCGATGCAACCGCGCGATCTTCCGACCGTGAGCGCAAACGATATCGAGACCGCAGCCGCGACGGTCTACCCGGCCTCGGGCGCCGGCGGCAGCGAGGCCGCCACCAGCGCCAGGTGCAACACGAGGTGCGTCGAGGGATCGGTCGGTTCGCAGCGGGTCAACGTGGCGATCTGCTTCAACCGGTAGGAGAGCGTGTTGCGATGGATGCCGAGGCGGGAGGCGGCGTCGACGTGGGAACCGCCGGCATCCAGGTAGGCAAGGAGCGTCCGCCGCAGGGTGCCGCGCCGGTCGCGGGTTGCCAGTTCGCCCAGCGCATCGGCGGTGAATGCCGCGAGATCGGGCGAACCCCAGAGGCGGAAGAGCAAACGGTAGGCGCCCAAATCCGGCAAGGAGTCGAAGCGACCGATCGGCCCCGGTATCAAACCGGCCGTCAACAGCGCCGCGATGAACCGCGCCTCGCGCGTGGCGTCGGGGAGACCCGCCGCGCCCGTCACCGGTGCGGAGAAGGCGAGCCACCCCTTGCCCCCCGTCGTCTCGCGCGGGGCGATCGCCTCGCGGCGGCGCGGAGTGAGCGACCGGCCGCCGGCGAACGACGCCGCACCCCCGCCGTCGATCCGCAACTCGATCAACATCGCCTCCGCCCGGTCGATCGTCCCGGCCTCGTGGACCGTACCCAACGGCGCGAGCGTCCGCTGCAGCGACATCACGTCGAACTCGGGTGCCGCCAGCGCGACCCGATAGACGCCGTTGGCCGGCAACCCGACGGCGACCGCGGCGCGGGGGACATCGCCGGCGACACCGGTCAGCAGCGCCCCGATCGCGCTCGCGCGGGCGGGACCGCGCGGGCGAGCGTCGGCAACCCGGATCAGCGCGGCCTCGGCGGAAATCGCGACGCGTTCGCCTGCCAACCGGATCAGGGCGCGGCGGGGGCGCGGCGTCGGCCCGAGCCAGAGCGTATCGCCGCCGGCCAGGCGCAAACCGAAGCGATCGCCGCGCCAGCCGCGCCCGCCCGGCAACGACCCCGCGGCCGGCACCGGCACCGCGACCGGCGCGGTGGTCGCGGTGACGCCGCCGCGGGGATCGACCAGCGCGACCGGCACCGCAAGGAACTCGGCGGCGGCGGTGAGCAGGTCGTCGAGGTCGGCACCGGCGGTCATCGCGTGGGTCAGCAGTCGACCGAGTTCGGTCCCGGCCCGGTAGAATTCGCCCCGGCGTTCGGTCAGCAGCCGGTTTAGCTCGCTTTCGAGATCGGGCGAGATCGTGTCGGCGACGAAGACGGTCAGCGGAGCGGACGGCGGAGGCGGACTGTCGAGGACGACCCCGGCGGCGCCGTGGCTGGCGATCTCCCGCAGCAGCACCGGCAGCCCGACCCCGGTCTCGGCCAGGACGCGATCGGGGAGCAGGACCAACTCTCCGCCGCGCAGCGACGGCAGCATCGGCGTCGAGGCGCGGATGGTGACCGCCCAACTCAGCTCGCGTTCGGCCCACGGTTCCGCGAGGGCATCGTCGTGGCGGCCGTTGCTGTTCGCGGGCGGCTGTACGTGGCCATTGAGACCGGCCGGCGAGTGGGGACGGATGCGCGGTTCCCAGGCGACGAGGTCGGCGAGCGTGATCTCGGGCATCGGCGTGCTCCCTGGACTCGCGGTACGGCGCGGCAACCAGAAACTTGTTCGCTCAGCACAAGCACCGCCCGGAAAAACGCAAGCGCCGGATGCAAGCCGGCGCCTGTAAAAAGAATCACGATTTCAGTTAGGAGTATTGCACAATCAGGACCGGAGTTCAACCCCTTGCGCGACGAATTTCGTCGAAAACCCTCCGCTCCGGGCGTCGGCTGGGTCACCGCGATCGCCAGCCTCGTCGGGTTGGCCGGGTTTCTCTATCCGTTCGTCCTGCCCGCGATCGGCGGCACCGACGACCGCAACGCCCATGCGGCCGATGCGCCCTACCTCTTCGCCCTCGTCACCGTCCTCTGCGTCCTCGCGATCGCGGTCGAACTCGACGGGCCGGGCGCCGGCGGCGTCCGCCGCTCCGCCGCGAAGTCGGTCGCCCTCCTCGGCGTCCTCGTCGCGATCGACGCCACGCTTCGCCTCGTCCCGAGCTTCCTCGGCGGTTCGCCGATCTTCCTGCTGGTGATCCTGGTCGGTACCGTCTTCGGGCCCGCTTTCGGCTTCCAGATGGGCGCGCTGACCCTCTTGGTCTCCGCCTTCATCACCGGCGGGATCGGTCCCTGGTTGCCCTACGAGATGCTCGGCGTCGGTTGGGTCGGGCTCACCGCCGGCTGTTTGCCGCACCCGCCGGTCTTCCGTCGCCGGCTCTTCCTGCTCGCCGCCTTCGGCGCCGTCTGGGGGTTCCTCTACGGGGCGATCCTCAACCTCTGGTCCTGGCCCTTCGCGGCCCCCGGCCTGACGGGCGACGTCGGGCTCTATTGGTCGCCCGATCTCTCCTTCGCCCAAACGCTGTCCCACTACGCCAGGTTCTACCTGGTCACCTCCCTCTGGTACGACCTCTTCCGTGCCGCCGGCAACGCCGCCCTGGTTCTGACCCTCGGCGGCCCGGCCCTCCGCGTGTTGGAACGTTTCCGCTCGCGCTTCGCTTGGGAAGCGTGGGTGGAAGAGACTGTGAACGTGCCCGCTGCATGACCGGGGCGCCCTGAAAGACGACGAACGACGTTGGTGTAGGGGATGGCCCTGTGTCCTCCCGCCGTCGATGGCACGGCACCCCAACCGAGGCGACGCGCCCATCAGGCCGGGAGGGCACAGGGCCATCCGGACCAACTATTTCGAACTGCGCCCCTGCCGCGCGGGGTCTTCAGCCCCGCACGGCACAGGCGCCGAGGTCCGTTGAGGCATTTGGTCCGGCCTGATGGCAACGGCGGCCCGCCCCTACGCGCAACGACCTGCGGACGTCTCAGGCCACCGCAAGGGCGCTGTCGAGCGCCTGCCGGTCGAAGTCGACCACCACCGCGTCGACGACAAGTGCCGACCATATGCGCTGGTTGAAACGATCGCACGGCATCGCCAAGCCAGACAGGACGGATGGTGGATTTTTAGAGGCGTCGCGACGCAATTCCCTCGAACAGCGAGTCCAAGTCCTCTGTCGCGGCGAGGCCGTTTACGAGAACCGACCCTTCCTGAGTGAGCCGAACCTCGATCCTGTTCGGGATGTTGAGAAGTTCCTTCTCCAGATAACGATAGCGATCGGTCAAGAAGTGGTAGCGTTGGTTCGCCGAACCGACCCAAGGTCGCGACATGTCGGCGAGATCGATTCGGAATGGTCCGTCTATGAGGAGATCTGTGACAGCCAGCAGGTCGCGCCAGCCCTTGCGCGCGGAACGCTGAAGCTTCTCGAACACGTAGCCGCTGAAAGTAACCACCGACAGTCCCGACTCCTGCATCGCCCGTCCGAGTTCGGCAAGGCCTTCCGCTTGTGCGAACGGCTCGCCGCCGACGAACGTCACGCCCTCGACCCTGCCGTCACTGATGATCCGATGAGCGAGGTCCTCAACCTCAGCTTCGTGCCCCACATCCATAGGCCAGGTCCATGGCACCGCACAGCCCCGGCAATGAATCGGGCAGCCCTGAACCCAAATGCACGCACGTTCGCCAGGTCCCTCAACTCGCGTGTGTGGTTCGAATCGGTGAACACGCAGTCGCATCAGAAGTCCACCAACCGTCCAGCGGTCGCGGTGGTTGTGCTGCCGACAGGCGTAATTACGACCAGAGGTCTGATCCGTTCGACCATGTGAGGTTTCAAGCCCAGAACCTCCCCGAACTCCTCTACGCTGCTGAAGCCACCCCTTGAGTCACGCGCCTTTATCGCTTTCTTCGCAAGGATCGGCCCTACCCCTGGCAGTGAGGAGATCATCTGCTCCGATGCCCTGTTGATATACACCAACGGAATGCTCGACGGACGGGATGGTGAAACGCTAGGCTGCCCCGTAGCATCCACGGTCGGCCAACCAAGGGGCACTTCGCGGCTAAGTTCACCCTGCGCCTGCGTTGAGCGGCTCGCCGTAGGGGCCTGCGGAACAATAGGAGGCGTCGTCCTAAGACCCGTTTGCACGGCGATACGCTGCCGGAGCTCAGCCTCTTCTTGACTTCTGAGCGCCTGAATTGCTTCAAGACGCAGAAGGTACTCCTTGCGAATGAGGAAGGCATGAATAC
Source organism: Thermomicrobiales bacterium (assembly GCA_036558305.1). Taxonomy (GTDB): domain Bacteria; phylum Chloroflexota; class Chloroflexia; order Thermomicrobiales; family UBA6265; genus DATBFX01. Next base: position 12,283 of record DATBFX010000305.1, read on the forward strand.
TGGACGCAATCCACATTCCAAAGACAACCAAGCCCATTAGAGCGCTTGGCAAATTCACCGCATCGGACGCCATTAGCGCGATAAACGGAATCGAGTAAATGAGCCCCCAGAGGTACCACCTGGAGTGCCGTGCACGGTATGCGATCCAGAAGAAGGCGATCCAACTCAGTAGGCCGACGCTGAGTAGCGCCCAGCCGATCCAAAGGGAGTGACGCCGTTCCCATCCTTGACCCTTATTGGTTATCGCCATGTTACCGCTCTCCCTTCAACCTCAGCTCCTCGACGTTGTGCATCGGGAGCTCCTCCAGTTGAAAGTACTCCGGCTTGTACGCGGAGTCGACAGACTCTGCCTCAAGAATCTCTTCTAGAACGCGAATGTAGTCGGTGCATTTCTTCCCTTTGATCCCCTGGACGTCCACCTGGATCTGGCCATCGGGGAATAGCTGAATGACTATCCGGCGCATCGGCTTCGCCTCCTAGATTGCAAAGGTCAGAACGATCGAATTGTCGTCTTGCACCGCCTCGGACTCCAACAGCAGCCCGCGGTCCTTGGCTCTGGAGATCAATTTCTGGTACACCTCCCGTTGGACTCTCTTGGTGTACTCGTCATGCAGGTCGGCGATGAACGCCTGGGCGTGCTCGATCGCGATGTTCCCGACGAACACCGCGTCGAAAACGCCGCTCTCGGAGGGTTCGAATATGATCTGGGTTCCACCGATATATGAGTCCACCTTCGATCCGGTAAAGATGGACCGGCAGCCATAGTCCTCCAGAGAAGCTTGAAGAATCGCGCCGTCCTTGAATTGCGTCTCCAGGCAAAACGAGTTCGGCAACTCACGCGCTCGCTTCTTGCGACTGCCAACGCGGCCCGCGATGGCTATCGCAATTGGGATCAGGGCGAGTTCGATGCTCATGACACTGCTCCTGAGCTGCTAGAAGTCAACGGTGCGCCCTCCACGAACCGTTCGAATGTCATCTCCGCTGGCCTGAGCTGGCCGCTCGGCCGGGTTCGCTGTGACCACCCGATAGCCGGCGCGATCCTCTCGCGGAGTCGCCGCGACGGCTCGGAGGTTTGCCCATTCCCTGATTGCCCGGATCTGTTCGGCCTGAGTGACCGACAGCGACACCGTGTTGGAAATCGCCTTGGACAGGTCGTCAAACCTTATGCTTCGGTCCTCAGAAAACGCTTCGAAAAGTGCTGAGATGACGACTTGCTCGATTTCAGCGCCGTTGAAACCCTCCGACATGTCAGCAAGCCTGCCTAGGACCTCTTCAGAATGGCGAAACGATCCCATGATGGATGGATCCTTAAGTCGCTTCTCAAGATGAAGCCGAAAGATATCCCTTCGTTCGCTATGAGTCGGCAGATCGACGAAGAAGATCTCGTCGAAACGACCTTTACGAAGCAATTCAGAAGGCAACGAGCGGATAGTATTGGCTGTGGCAACGACAAAGACGGGTTTCGTCTTCTCCTGCATCCACGTCAGGAAGCTGCCGAACACGCGGGATGACGTGCCGCTATCTCCGTTCATGCCTGTAGCGCCGAAACCCTTCTCGATCTCGTCAATCCAAAGAATTGACGGAGCAATGGCTTCAGCAGTCTTGATGACTTTGCGCATATTCTCTTCGCTGCTTCCGACGATGCCGCTGAAGAGTCTTCCGATATCCAATCGCAGGAGTGGCAACTGCCACATGGCGCTGATGGCCTTGGCGACGAGACTCTTACCACAACCAGGTACGCCGGTAATGAGAACTCCCTTTGGAGCAGCTAGGGAGTATCGCTTCGCGGAGTCGAGCCACGATTTGTCACGCTTCTTCAACCAGCGCTTCAGGTTCTCCAGTCCCCCTACGTCCTCAATCGCGAGGCCGCTTCTTATGAACTCCAATATTTCCGTCTTCTGAATGATCTGCCGCTTCTCCTCAAGAATCAGATCTACGTCGCCAATGTCGAGTCGGCCATCCTCGACCATGGAGCGCGCGAAAGCGTTTTCTGCCTCCTGGAGCGTCAGCCCGAGAGCCATCTTGGCGAGTCGCTCCGCTTCGTCGGACGTAAGGTTGATCTGAATCCGTCCCGATTGCCTGTTCGCCGCGATCATTTCATCTAGGACCTGCCGAATCTCTCTGTAATCCGGGAGATCGAAGTCCAAGATCGTCACGTCCTTATACAGGTCATTGGGTAGCACCAGTGATGGAGACAAGAACACCACATTCTTCGGCCGCGGGCTCTGCTTGATCGATGGCACGAGGTCCCGGACCTTCCTGATCACCTGATGATCGGGCTGGCGACCGGGGCCACCGAAAAAGACGTGGAAGTCCTTTAGCACGAATATCGCTGGGTCAGGATACTTCTCGATCGATTCGAGAGCCTTCAGGGGTGTCCTCGTTTCATCGCTTCCCGGATTACCCGGGCCGACCAGACCGGTCGTTACGCTCCAGGTCAGGACCGTCCTCGGGGTCTTTATCAGTTCCTCGTTATTGGCAACCGAGTGAATAACCGCGAGTGCTCGTTCTTCCTCCCACGTAGGAATGTACAGGAAAGGAAACCTCGCCCGAAGGAGGTTGGAAAACTGGACCGGAAATGGGGCAGCTGCCGACAATGACATGAAGCCCCCGTGCCCTGGGTCGATTCCACAAAATGCATGACCCAGGATATGAGATGGCTGGTTCGCCGTCAAGATCTCGCCTGGTGGTCAGATTCGGCGCAGCACGCCGTATCCTCTGCGCACCCGCGACCTCCTGACGGTTGGTTCCCATCTCAGTCCACGCCGGTAACTGCATACACGATAGCGATACAGCCGCCGTCCGAACAGAGGACAAACGTCCCGATAGGGAGGGAAATCCGCAGGGGAGTGTGCACTGTCCACTCGTCCAAGCTGAGTTGGCAACCGACGCACTCTTGCGCAGTCGGTGTGGCTCTCTCCGGATGATGGGATCAGGGGCCGGGGAATCGACGAAGCGGAGTTGCGCAGTCGTGCTGGGAGACTCGCTGACAGGTGGGAACCGATAGCCGTCTTTCCTAAGGGCAGTCCACGAGACGGACGGACCTACTCCCCCCGAGCTCGCGCAGACCTAATCTGTGCCGTCGTGCTTCGAAATTACCTACTCCGAATTCTTGAGGCAGACTTCCGCTGGCGCTATGTGACGATCATGCTGGTGAACTGAGCCGGCTGAAGGGATGGTTCAGATGCGTGTCGAAGGACATGACAGTGTTGGCAGGTGACCGGCGGGCTCCGGAGCCGGTATCGTGGGGGTGCTGTACCGCCCGCGCGACCGAGGAGCCCGCCATGCGCCATCCTAGCACCCCCAGCGACC
>DATBFX010000306.1:0-10287 GCA_036558305.1 Thermomicrobiales bacterium
CGAGACGTCCTAGACCCCACCCCATCGGCGGGGAATCAGATGATGGATGAACAGGTCAACAACGACTTCGATCGCGCGCGCCAAAAGGCGCTCTTTCGCGAGATCCTCTCGATCTTCCGGCGCGAACCGAACGAACTGATCCCGTACCACGAGGTGCGCAAACGGGTCTCGCCCGAGGCCGAGAGTTACCGCGGGTTTCAGACCGTGCCGATCGACAAGATCGTCGGTAGCGTCGACCGCTTTCGCGACTTCGACCGTGCGTTTCTTCCGCGCCGGGGCCACACGGCCCGTCGCTGGAAAAACATCGATCGCGCCTATTACCAGGACGTCCGGTTGCCGCCGATCCAGCTCTACAAGGTGGGCGACGTTTACTTCGTCAAGGACGGCAACCACCGGGTCTCGGTGGCGCGAGAGCGGGGCGTCGAATTCATCGACGCCGAGGTCTACGAAGGGCACATCCGGGTACCGCTGTACGCCTCGATGTCTCCCACCGAGCTGCTGCTTCAGGTCGAGTACGCCGAATTCCTGCGCAACACCGACCTCGACCGGCTGCGGCCGGAGCACGACATCCGTCCGACCAGCCTCGGTCGCTACGACGAGATCTGGGATCAGATCCTGCTCCATCGGGAGTGGTTGAGCGAGCATTGCGGGCGAGAGGCGAGCACGGCGGAGGCGGTTGCCGACTGGTACGACAACATGTATCTGCCGATCGTACGGGTGGTCCGCGAGCAAGGAGTGGCGCGCCGGTTTCCCGATCGCTCGGAGGCCGACATGTACCTCTGGGTGATGGCGCACCGGGACGAATTGGAGCACCGCTACGGTCACGAGGTCGATCCGGCGGAATCGGCGACCGACTATGCGCGGGCTGTCAAACGCGAGGCGAGGCTGTCGCGGCGGTTGTCACGGGCGACGCGGGGAGCGCGACATCGTGTCGCGCGGGTGATGCATTTACCGGACGGGGCGGAAGGGGCGTAGGGGCGGGCCGGGTGCCCTCTGGGCGATGCCTGCCCCCACGACCGAATCGACGACCCGCGCTCAACCGGCGGCCGGGGCCAGGCTGGCGATGATGGCGTCCCAGATGGCGCGTTCCGCGTCGGGGATGGCGGCCGCGGTGCTGGTGACGCTGAAGTCGCAGTAGCGGTCCTGGAGGCGTTTGCGGTACTCGAAGCCGTGGTTGTCGGGCAAGTCGACGCGGACGAAGTCGTCGCCTTCGGAGACCTTCGCGCCCTCCTGCGAACCGGCCTGGTCCTTGACGAGTTGGACCGCTTGCTTCCACTCGTCGTCGGTTTTGAGGAGACCGCCGAACAGGATGTATTTGGCGCCGCTCGGCGTCGTGCCGGCACCGCTGCCGTTGTCGACCCAATCGTCGGGGATCGTGGCCTGGCAGATACCGTCGGTGATGGATTGCCCGCTGCCGGGGGCAAGGGTGGCCGGAACGGCGGTCGAACCGGCGGCGGCGCTCGGCGTCGCCTTCTGTCCGCCGGCGGCCGAAGTGGGGGTTTGTGTGGCTTGCGTCGTGGTCGGTGTGGAGGTCGCCCCGTTGCTTTCGTCGTCGTTGGTCGAGCAGGCGGCGAGAAGACCGCCGATCAGCACGACGAGGACCAGCGATCGGAGGAGAAAGAGGGACGCGGCGCGATCGGGCGTGCGAAGACGGGACGTCATCGGTGGCTGTCCTCTCCTTTCGGCGCGGCCAGATCGAAGCGGCGGGCCTTCATCGTCAGGATACGACGAACGCTGTCGTCGATCCGCCGCTCCAACGCGGCGTTGCGTTCGATGCGCCGGCGCAGGTGCTTGACCAGTTCGCCGATCGGCGCCGGTTGGGAGGCGTAGAGGAGCAGATCGACGCCGGCGTGGATCGCCCGGTCGACCACCTTGAAGGGGTCGATGCCCCGGAGGGCGCCCATTCCCAGGTCGTCGGTGACGACGACGCCGTCGAAGGCGAGGCCCTCGCGCAGGGCGGAGACGGCGATGCGGGAGAGCGAGGTCGGGCCGGCCTCCCACTTCGGATAGCAGAGGTGACCGACCATCACCATCTCGACCCCCGCCGCGACGGCCGCCGCAAACGGGCGCGAGTCGGTTTTCTTCCAGACGTGCAACGAGAGTTTGACCTCCGGCAGTGTCAGGTGCGAGTCGGTCGAGGTGCGGCCGTGACCGGGGAAGTGCTTGGCGGCCCCGGCCAGGCCACCGGCGCGCGAACCGCGGACGAAGTCGTGCACTTTCGCGGCCACCAGGTCCGGATCGGCGCCGAAACTGCGGGTGGCCATGGAGCTGGTCGGTTTGTAGGCGACGTCGGCGACCGGCGCGAAGTTGACGTCGAAGCCAAAACCGGCCAGGAACTCGGCGCGCTCGCGTGCCCTCTGACGGACCGCCGCATCGGTTTGCTTACCGAGTTCGACGGCGCCGGGAGCGGGATCGCCGGCGATGCGGCTGACCGGCCCGCCCTCCTGATCGACGGCGAGCAGAGGAGGGATGGCGGGGTTGCTGCCGTGGATCGCCTTGGCGAATGCGCAGAGTTGGGGTGCCGTCCCGACGTTCGGCGCGAAGCAGATGACGCCTCCGGGTTGGAGGTCGGTGAGGAGATCGTGGAAGGACGACGACATCGACGTCCCGGCGGCGCCGATCATGAAAAGCTGGGCCGTCTTGTCGGCGATCGTCATCTTACGGACGATGCGTTCGATGTGCTCTTTGGTGTCGGTGCGCCTGGCCTCGGCCCGGTTCTGGAGGCAACCGGAGAGAACCGCGCCTGCCGCCGTCCCAATCAGGACGCGTCGGGTCAAGCGGGCGGACGGTGCCCCGCTATCACAGCCGCGCGGTGCGGACCGGTCTGGTGTGGGTGCGGACCGGTGATCGTACATCTGTCGTCGGCTAATGCTACGACACCGGGGTCGGTTTTGGCTCGGGTTCGGGGCGGTCCGGGGTGACGACGCCGGTCGCCCTCGCGGCCATCTCGGCGACGCGCGGGCGCCGGGGCAGGGCGGACGGGATCTTGCCGGCCACGACGTGGGGATGGCGGCGGTAGTAGGCGAAGAAGACGACGGCCGCCAGCGAGGTGAAGACGACGATGCTGACGAAGGTCCAGTGGTAGCCGGAGGCGACGATGATCCGGCCGGCGGCGAAACTGGCGATCGCGAAACCGATGTTCCAGGCGGTCGAGCGCAGACCGTAGATACCGGCGCGCGCCCGCGGCGGCAGCAACTCGCCGATGAACGTCGAGTCGATCGGCCAGGCCATGCTGATGGAGATCTGGCGGGCGATGAAGGCGGCGACGGCGAGACCGTAGCTCGGGAAGAAGACGAGCGGGAGATAGAACGGGACGATGGCGAGGCGAAGGACGGCGACGGCGCGGAGCGAACCGACGCGGTTGGCCATGGCGGGGGCGCCGAGTCCGACGAGGGCGGCGATTGCCCCGCCGAGGGCGTAGACGTAGCCGATCTCGCGGGCCGTTGCCCCGAGGGTTTCGAGGAAGACGTTGTAGAAGGGTTGGACCATGCCGACGCCGATACTCATGATGCCGCCCGCCAGGATAAAGACGCCCATGTCGCGGCGGATCCGCCGTTTCTCTCCCGACGTTTCGGCGGCGGCTGCCACATGGACCTCTCGCCGCCGCTTGGCGGCGCGCGGTTCGCGCATCAGGAAGAGCGGGATCAGACCGAGGGCGGCGACGATCGTTCCGCTGGCCAATGCCCAGCGGTAGGCGGCAACCGACTCGGTGCCGATGCCGGCGAAGGCTGCGCTCAGCAGCGACGGCGCGAAACCGCCGACCAATGAGCCGATCGTCGAGGAGAGCGAGACGATCGAGAAGGAGACCGCCGCGACGTGCGCCCGCTGCTCGGCCGGCGCCCATTCGAGGATGAAGGGCATCAAGGGGCTGAAGAGGAAGGCCAGGGACGCGCCGTAGAAACCGGCGAGGATGAGGAGGAGATGGGGGTCCTCGGCGAAGGCGAGCGAGAGGGAGGCGACGACGAGGAGACTAAAACCGCCGACGATGCCGCGCCAGGTGCCGAAGCGGTTGAGGAGGGTACCGACGGTGGCGGCGCCGGCCGCCATGCAGACGGTTTGGACGGCGCGCCATTCGCCGATGTAGTCCTCGCGGAGACCGAGTTTGAGGAGGTAGAGATTGAAGATCAGCTCGATGACGCCGTAGCCGATGTTGGCGAGCAGGTTGTAGAGCAGGAAGAGTTTGAGGTCTGGCCCGAAGGCCTGGACCCGTCGCAGGTAACCGTGCATTCCACCTGTCCGGCCGCGTCGTCCCTCGTCGCGCGTGACGCGGCAGGATAGCACGGTGACGCATTCGGCGAAACCGCACAAATCGGTGACCGTGGTGCTGTTTTGTCTCGCCCAGGAGGACGCGAACGCCGGTACAATCGGGCCATCGAGGACATCGGATCGATCGGAAGGGGAACCGCGGATGTCGGGGCAGGGAATCGTCGGCAGACCGGTCGACGTCGGTCTGATCGGCCTGGGACGTTTCGGGAAATTGCACGCCGCGATCTTGAGTCGGCTGTCCCAGGCGCGTCTCGCCGCGATCTGTGATCCCCTCGAAGCCGAGGTTCGGGCCGTCGGCGATCGACTCGGCGTAGCGGCGAGGTACACCGACTACGACGATCTGCTGCGTCAGGAACGTCTCGACTGCGTGTTTCTCGTGACCCCAGAGGATCTCCACGTCGAGATGGCGATGAAGGCCGTCGAACGGGGTCTGTCGATCTTCCTCGAAAAGCCGCTCGCAACGACGTCTGAGGATGGACAACGGCTCGCCGATGCCGCGGCGGGGGCCGGCGTGCCGCTGCAGGTCGGATTCGTGCTCCGGTTTGAGACGCAACACGCTTTTCTCAAGCACGAGATCGCGACGGGCCGGTTCGGCAAGATCGTGACGATGCGGGTCAAGCGCAACTGCCCGAAGTCGTGGTTCGCGATCTACGGCGACCGCGCCCACTCGGTCCACGAGACGGTCATCCACGACATCGATCTCCTGCTCTGGTTCCTCGGCGATCGCTGCGAAAAGGTCTACGCCGCCCAGCGCCATGTCACCGGGCACCGCTTTCCCGATGCGACCGTTGCCCTGCTCCAGTTTGCGGGCGGTGCGATGGCGACCGTCGAGACGAGTTGGTTCGTCCCGGAGCGGGCGCCGGGTAACGTTTTGACCGACACCTGGACCGGCACGATCGACGCCGAGTTGGAAATCGTGGGAACCGAGCAGACGGCGCGGTTGCGGATCCTGGAGTCCGGGTTGGAAATCTGGACGTCGGAGGTGACGAAGCACCCGGAACCGGGTCTCTGGCCGGAGGTCCACGGTAACATCGCCGGTGCCTTGCGCGAGGAAGACGCCCATTTCGTCGAGACCGTGCGAGCCGGCGTACCGTCTCCGGTGGCGTCGGTTGCCGACGCCGTCGAGGGATTGAGAATCGCCGAGGCGATCATCGTGTCGGCCGAACAGGGTCGCGAGGTCGTCTTGACCGATTCGGAGATCGCTTGAGCGGCGGTACAATGGCGGTCTAGCACCTCGTCCACCGGCGCACGAGGCAGACGTTCCGCTCAGAATACGGAGGACGGCCCGCGTGATCGATTTGTCCAGCGACACCGCGACGAAACCGACGCCCGAAATGAGGCGATTCATGGCCGAGGCGCCGGTCGGCGACGAGCAGCGGCGGGAAGACCCTTCCGTCAATGAGTTGCAAGAGCTGGTCGCCGACTTGACGGGGAAAGAGGCAGCCGTGTTTCTTCCGTCCGGGACGATGTGCAACGCGATCGCGTTCACCGTGCATTGCCGCCGCGGTGAGGCGGTGATCCTCGACCGGACGGCCCACCCGAACATCGCCGAGGGTGGAGGACCGGCGGTTTTGGCCGGTGCCCTGCTGCGGACGCTGAGCGGTGAACGCGGCGTCTTTACCGCCGATCAGGCGCGCGCTGAGTTCACGGCGGGCGACACCCACCGGTCGCGCACGGCGCTGATCTCCGTTGAGAATACGTCCAATCAGGGGGGAGGGAAGATCTGGCCGCTCGACCGGCTCGCCGGGCTGAGGGCGCTGGCCGACGAGTACGGGTTGAAAGTGCACATGGACGGCGCCCGGTTGATGAACGCCGTCGTCGCCAGCGGCAACTCGGCGAAGACGTTTGCCTCGTACGTCGATTCGGTCTGGATCGACCTCTCGAAGGGGCTCGGCGCGCCGGTCGGCGCCGTCCTTGTCGGTCCACGCGACTTCATCGAAGAGGCGCGTCTGTGGAAGCACCGGCTCGGGGGTGCGATGCGTCAAGCGGGCATCATCGCCGCCGCCGGCATCTACGCGTTCCGGCACAACGTCGAGCGGATGGCCGAGGACCATGCGAACGCCAAGCTGCTCGAAGCCGGTCTTGGCGAGATTCCAGGTGTGCGCCTCGTTCGCAATCCGGTCGAAACCAACATCGTCATCTTCAGCGTCGCCGAGACCGGTCTCACTGCCGCCCAGGTCGCGACCCGCTTGGTGGAAGAGCATGGCGTCCGGATGAGCCCGTACATCGACGGGACGACGATCCGCGCCGTCACGCACCTCGACGTGAACCGGGCCGATTGCGAACGCGCGGTCGAGGCGATGCGGGCGGTTTGCGCGGGCGCCGCGGCGCGGCGGCAGCCAGAGGCGGTCGGGGTGGCGTAGCGGACTTTCCGTCAAGGGTCGTCAATCCGTAGGGGCGGACCTCCGTGTCCGCCCTGCCCGATTTCCGAGACGCGTCGATTGGTGACCTCCTGCCACGATGGTTCGGTTCATCCATGGGACGAAGAGGCATTCCAACACGGCGGACACGGAGATCCGCCCCTACGATTCTTTGGCGCCGAATCCGTAGACGAAATATTCGCCAGTTTCATGTCCTTCGAAGGCCATTCCGTGCCGGGCAAATGCCGCGGTGAATTCTGCCGGCGTGCGGAAGATCTTGAAGATCGTGTATTCGCGGCCGTCGTTGAGGCGCCGGCGGGTTCGGATTTCACCCGGCGAGGGGATCGGGGAATCGGGTGTCGTGGCCATCGGTGCCCGGTTGCTGTCGGCCACGAAGACCCGACTGTGCGATCGCAGACTTGCCGCGACCAGGCCCAGGATCGGATCGAGGCGATCGTCCGGGACGTGCGAAAGAAAGAAGCAGATCGCAACGGCGTCGTGCTCACGGTCGGGGTGCCAGGTGAAGAGGTCGGCCTGGACGTAGGTCACACGATCGGCCAATCCGTCGTTCGTCAGACGTTCCCGATTTGCCGTGATCATTGCCGGCGAAGCATCGACGGCGGTCGCGTGGGCGGCCGCCCGGGCGAGCACCTCCGTCCAGTTGCCGGTGCCGCAGGCGAGTTCCAGGACGTCGCCGGCGAATGCGGCCGAGACGAGCGCATCCTGAACCTCGACGATGTCCTGATGCCATCGGGCGTTGGCAGCCGGGCTGTAGTCGTATCGCCCTAACCGCTCCAGCCAGTCGTCGAACTCGGGAGCCCGCGCCTCGTAATAGTCGATCTGCTCGGCGAGAACCGAATCGGTATCGCGAGTGCTCACGGAGCATTACCCGCGCTCGCGAACGCCTGATCCAATATCTCAACTGCGTTGTCCACGTCGGACTTCGTAACGATCAGCGGCGGGCAGATGCGCAAGGTGTTCGCGTGTAGTCCGCCCTTGCCGACGATCAGCCCCCGCTCCTTCGTTGCGTCCATGACACGGAGGGCGAAGTCGGGTGCGGGTTCCTTGGTGGTGCGGTCCCGGACGAGTTCGACGGCGACCATCAAGCCGAGACCGCGGACGTCGCCGATGATCGGGTGCCGTTCGAATAGGTCGAGCAGGCGCTCTTTCAGGTGGGTGCCGACGACGCGGGCGTTTTCGCGCAGGTTGTTCGTGGCGATGTAGTTGAGGTTGGCGAGCGCGGCGGTCGTCGCGATCGGGTTGCCGCCGAAGGTGGAGAGACTGAGCGAGCGGATCGAGGCGGCGAGTTCGTCGGTGGCGACGATGCCGCCGATCGGGATGCCGTTGGCGAGACCCTTGGCGAAGACGACGACGTCGGGCTCGACGCCGTAGGCCTGGAAACCGAAGTCGCTCACGCCGAGCCGGCCCCAGCCGGATTGCACCTCGTCGCTGATGAATGGGATGCCGTACCGATCCAGGATCTCTTTGACCCGCTCGAAGTATTCGGGCGGCGGGGTGATGAAGCCACCGACGCCCTGAATCGGTTCCGCGACAAAGGCGGCGGGGTTGCCGCTCGTGGTTGTCTGGATCACCGCCTCGACGTCGCGGGCGCAGAGGAGGTCGCAACTCGGGTAGGTTTTTTCCCAGGGACAGCGGTAGCAATAGGGATTGCCGACGTAATGGACGTGCAGCGGGGACAGTGTCGTCGAGCGCCAGGGTTGGTGGCCGGAGGCGTTGATCGTGGCGAAGGAGCGACCGTGGTAAGAGTGGCGGAGGGCGATCAACTCGTTGCTGTTGCGGTTGAGCGTGGTGACGAGGAATGCCGCTTCGTTGGCCTCGGTGCCGCTGTTGGTGAAGAAGACCTTGTTCAGTTTGGGCGGTGTCATCGCCCTGATCCGCTCGGCGAGCTCGATCTGGGAGCGGATGAGGAAGAGGGTCGAGGTGTGGATGACGCGGTCGAGTTGCGCCTTGATCGGTTCGGTGATCTCCGGGATCGCGTGGCCGCTCGAAACGGTGGCGATGCCGCCGAAGAAGTCGAGGTATTGCCGACCCGCCCCGTCGTAGACGTACTGCCGCTCGCCGCGCCGGATCTCGATCGGTTCCGAGTAGTTCAGACCGACGCTCGGGAAGAGGCTCTCTTTGTGGCGGCGGACGAGGTCAGCGGTATCGTCGGGACGCTCGGCTGCGACAGCACCGGTTCGGTCGAGCAGGTCGGTCATGGGGCTTACTCCTCGGCGCGGTTCGTCATCTGCCGCAAGATACCCGATCCCCGGACTTGACGCCGGACGGCACGCGTGGTGTCGTTCCGCTCACGTGGGGAAGCAAACGAGTATGGGGACCTCGTCCCCGACCAGAGGAGTGCGAGACATGGCCGTTGCGCCCAATTCCGCGATGACCGGTGCCTACCGGCGAATCGACGACCGCCTCAAGGCGGGTGGGATCGTGATCCTCGACGGCGGTATCGGTTCCGAGTTGCAGGACGCGGGGTATCCCGAGAACGCGGCCGACCGGCCGGCCAACTTTACCTGGGGAACGATCGCGGTTCGCGAAGCGCCGGACAAACTGGTTGAAGTCCATCGCCGCTACGCCGCCGCCGGCGCCGATGTGCTCGAGACGCATACGTTCGCCCTCAATCGGGTCTACTCCGCGATCCAGAGCGGAAAGCTCGATCTGCCGAAAGACGAATGGAAACGACTTGCGCTCGATTCGGTCCGCCTCGTCCGCGAAGGCGCCGCGAAGGCCGGTCGCAGCGATGACTACGCCGTCGCCTTCGCCTGCCGCACGATGGACTGGCCGGCCGATCAACAAGAAGAAGCGCGCGACTACGTCGGCACCTACGTGCCGCTCGACAGGGAGGGGTACCTCAAACCGCTGGCCGATCTCCTGGCGAACGCCGACGCCGACCACAAACCCGATCTCATCCTGATGGAGATCCAGAAGGAGATCCCGGAGAACCTGGAGTTCCCCGATTACCAGGTCTTCCTCGACACCGGGATTCCGCTCTGGATTTCCTACCGCCGCAGCGTGGGCAAGATCATCGGCGTCGACGGCGAGACGATCCTGGAGGACGGCGATCGCTTCGGGCGGGCTGCCGCCAAATTCGAGGAGATGGGCGCGAGTGCCGTTCTCGTCAATTGCCTGCCTCCCGATCTGATCCACGGCGTCACGACCTGGTTGCGCCAGTACACCAGCCTCCCGATCGGTGCCTATCCAAACTGGGGTCGATACCTGCGCTACGAATGGGACTGGTCGACGTGCCCGCCGCCCGAAGTCTTCGTCGGGCACGCGCGTAAATGGGCGGACGAGGGGATGCAGATCATCGGCGGGTGCTGTGGCACCCGGCCGGTGGAGATTCGTGGTCTGGTGGAGGCGTTCAAGGAGCCGGCGCTGGCCGGTGTGTAGGTCGATCGCCTTCGAGAGGTGTTAGGGGGAATCCCGCGGCCCCGGCACTTCAAGTGCCGGTCTCACCAACATAAGTCGGCTGAAGCCGACTCGAGAACGGGGTCGAAGAGTCGGCTTCAGGGATGGTTCAGATGCGTGTCGAAGGACATGACAGTGTTGGCAGGTGACCGGCGGGCTCCGGAGCCGGTATCGTGGGGGTGCTGTACCGCCCGCGCGACCGAGGAGCCCGCCATGCGCCATCCTAGCACCCCCAGCGACC
>DATBFX010000307.1:0-3476 GCA_036558305.1 Thermomicrobiales bacterium
GGGCGGAAGGCGGCTTCACGACGTTCTTCCCGCCTTCCGCCCTCCGCCTCCCGCCTTACGTCTCGTAGTAGACCCAGCGTTTGCTGAGCCAGAGTTGGACGCCGGTGACGGCCATGATGATGACGAAAAGGATCCAGGCGAGGGCGGCGGCGAAGCCCATCTGGAGGTCGCGGAAGGCGCGGAGGTAGAGGTAGACCTCGTAGAAGAGGAGGGATTGGCCCGGTTCGCCCGGCGATTTGGTCGAGCCGACGGTGGTGCTGATGACGTAGGCGGAGTTGAAGACCTGGAAGGCGAAGATGATGTTGGTGACGACGAGGAAGAAGAGGGTTGGCGAGAGCATCGGGATGGTGATGCGCCAGAACTTGCTCCAGAATCCGGCGCCGTCGAGATCGGCCGCCTCGTAGAGGTCGCGGGGGACGCCGTTGAGCCCGGCCAGGATGATCAGGATCGGTTGGCCGATGGTCCAGAGGGCCATCACGACGAGACCGGGTTTGCTCCACGTGGGATCGAAAAACCAGTTGGGGCTGGTCAGGCCGATGGTGTCGAGACCGCGGTTGAGGATGCCGCGGGGGCTGAGGACCCAGATCCAGAGGAAGATGGCGGAGACGCCGGTGAGGACGCTGGGAAGGTAGTAGATGGTGCGGAAAACGCGGCGACCGGGGACCTCGGTCCGCATCACCATGGCGATGACGAGGGAGATGACGATGATGAGCGGGGTCTTGAGGACGACGTAGTAGATCGTGTTCCCGAGGGAGGTGCGGAAGCGGTCGTCCTTGGTCAGGATGTAGTGGTAGTTGTCGAGGCCGATCCACTTGGGGGCGGAGGTGATGTTGTAGTTGGAGAAACTGGCGTAGAGGGAGAAGAGCATCGGGCCGAGGGTGAGCCCGAGGAACCCGACGATGAACGGCATCGCGAAGAGGTAGCCCGTGATCGCCTCGCGCCGCCGCGGCGTGAGAAACGGTCGCGGGCGCTCCTCCACCGCGGGCGACGCGGCCAACTGTGCCATCGCTCACTCCAGTGGCAAGTGGCAAGTGACAAGACCGGAAGATCGCGCCGTCCCACGCTCGAAGCCCGAAACTCGTGACTTGCCACTTGCCACTTGCCACTTGCCACTCGTCCGTTAGCCCTTGTTCTTGTTGACCTCGGCGACGGCTTTTTGCTGGGCGTCGTCGAGGGCTTGTTGCGGGGTCTGGTCGCCGCTGAGGGCGGCGAGGGTGGCGGGCGGGATCAGGTCGGAGGTAAAGGCGGGATAGTAGGGGTTGTACTCCTTGGCGCGGCCGTAGCCCATCGCTTCGACGAAGAGCGGCCAGTTGGGAGAGGCCTGGAGAACGGGGTCGGTTTTGGCCATCTCCTCGATGGTGGGCATGGCGTAGGTGTCGCGGGCCCAGCTCTGCTGACCGACGAAGGCCATGTACTTGATGAATTCCCAGGCCTGGTCGGTGTTCTTGGAACCGGTCGGGATGGCGAGGGCGAAACCGCCGGAGAGGGCGGCCGGGTCGTGGCCGGGAGCCGGTGTGATCTTGGCGACGCCGTAGCCGGCGTTGTTGCCGTCCTTGTCCTGGAATTGCGGGTTGAAGTACCCGATGACGGCGGTATAGCCCTGGATGTCGACGATCATGGCGACCTTGCCGGTCATGAACCCGTCCTGGTTGCCGGAGCCGAAGGTCGATTGCAGGGACTGGACGTTGTCCCAGCCGTAGCGGTCGGCCCACTTCTTCATCCAGTCGAGGGCGGCGACGTTGGGGGCGGCGTTCATGGTCGGGTTGTCCTGGGCGTCCTGCCAACTGCCGCCGTTGTTCCAGGCCCACTGGTCGAGGCCGACGTTGCCGAAGGTGGGGAAGAAGCCGACGCGGGTGAGGTCGTTGCCGTCCTTCTGGTCGAGTTTGTCGGAGAAGGACCAGAGGTCGTCCCAGTTGGCCGGTGGCGTGTTCGGGTCGAGCCCGGCGTCGGTGAAGGCGGCCTTGTTGTAGTAAATGACGCGGATGTCGGTCTCGTAGGGGAGACCGTAGGGGACGCCGTCGGTGGTGGTGGCTTCGGTCCAGGTGAAGGGCCAGAACTTCTCGCCGGTGACGCCGTCGCGCTTGGCGAGGTCGCCGAGGCTGATCTCGACGTTGTTCTTGGCGCGGTCCTTGAGGGAGGGGCGGTCCTCGACGATGACGTCGGGCATGCCGCTGCCGGCGGCGACGGCGGCGAGGTTCTTGGTCCAGATGTCGCCGAAGGGAACGAACGTCTCGTTGACCTTGATGTCGGGGTAGGTACCGTTGAAGAGGGCGATGGCGCGGCGGATCGCGGTGCGGCGGAGCTGAGAGCCCCAGAAGTGCCAGAAGGTGATCTCGCCGCTGAGCGAGGTGTTGGCGGTGTAGGGGAGTTGGGTATCCTGGGCGCGGACGTAGGCGGGGAGGACGAGGCGGGAACCGGCCGCCGCGGCGGCGAGACCGCCGCCGAATTTGAGGGCACCCCGCCGGGTGACGCGGCGGTCGAAGATGCTGGCGCGGACTTCGTCGATCGTCGAGCCGTCTTTCATCGAGCGGTCCTTTCTCCGCGGCATCGCGGAATGCGGCGTCCCCCTACC
This sequence comes from Thermomicrobiales bacterium, assembly GCA_036558305.1. GTDB lineage: Bacteria > Chloroflexota > Chloroflexia > Thermomicrobiales > UBA6265 > DATBFX01. The sequence continues at coordinate 2,573 of DATBFX010000307.1, forward strand.
CGATCGGCGACCGTCGTGGTGCCCGGTGGGGATCGCCCCGGCATACGCACGGCTTGATGATACCCGGATCGGCAGGTCTGGTCAATGCTGGTTCTGGTTGGTTCATCTCGGATTGATTGCCGATGAAGGCGACCTGGTGCGGATTATGCCGATTTTTCTTCATATTCGGTTCACGTGAGAAAGGCGATGGCTCGCCGGGATGGTTCGATCGGTGCATGTACGATACGCTCGCCCCTGGCCGCTGTTCGGGGCGCCGATCATCGCCTGGGAGATCGTACGCAAGGATGAGCAAGGACCGTGCCACGCTGCACATGATCGGCAACGCCCACCTCGACCCGGTCTGGTTGTGGCAGTGGCCGGAGGGGTTGCAGGAAGCGAAGGCGACCTTTCGGTCCGCCCTCGATCGCCTCAACGAATCGCCCGATTTCGTCTTCACCTCGAGTTCCGCGGCGATCTACGAGTGGGTCGAGGAGAACGCACCCGACCTGTTCGCGGAGATCGCGGCGCGGGTCGCCGAGGGCCGCTGGCAAATCGCCGGCGGGTGGTGGATCCAACCCGATTGCAACCTGCCGGGGGGAGAGTCGTACGTCCGGCAGGGGTTGTATGGGCAGCGGTATTTCCGGGAGAAGCTCGGGGTGACGGCGACCGTCGGCTACAACGTCGACAGTTTCGGTCACCACGGGATGCTGCCGCAGCTCCTGGCGAAGATGGGGATCGACAGCTACGTCTTCATGCGGCCGCAGGAGCACGAGAAGGAGTTGCCGGGGCGGCTCTTCTGGTGGGAGGCGGACGACGGGTCGCGGGTGCTGGCGTTCCGCATCCCCTACGCCTACACGGCGGGCGGGACGATCGAGGATCTGGACCGGCAGATCCGGCGCAACGCCGAGGTCGTGACGGCGGAGTT
>DATBFX010000308.1:0-9333 GCA_036558305.1 Thermomicrobiales bacterium
GCGTCTCGCCGAAAACGCTGGCGGCGCGTCTCGGACACAGCAGCTCGACCATCACCTTCGACCTGTACGCGCACGCCTTGGTTGACGACCAACGCGACGCCGCACAGGCGTTCTGAGCGCGTCTCGGCGCCGCGGGATGGCGTGGTATCCTGCCGGTAGAGGCGCTCGTGACCAATTCGTGACCAAACGACGAACTCCAGCCGCAAATACCGCAAAGGCACGCGGGGAACGGGGAGGCCAATGGAAACCTACAACATCTACATGGACGAACTGACCACCGGTGCCGAGCTCGACGGCGAAGGCGGCAGTTACGAAGTCCAATTCCGCGTCACACCCAACAGCACCGACGACGGCGATCCCGAAAACAACGCCGTGCTCGCAAACCTCAACCTCTACGACCTGATCGACCTGCGCGACGCCATCCAACAGATCATCGACGACGTGGCGATGCAGACGCTGGAAGAGGAGGATGCGGAGGACGTCGAAGGCGTCGAAGGAGAGGAGATCATGCCGTAGACGGGCGCTCGGTCGGACCGGGTCGCCGCCCGCCGAATACTGCCAACTCCAGGACCTTGAAGTAGCAATCCACGTCTTCGTACCCGATCTCGCGCAACCAATCGCACTGTGCCTCGACCGGCGCCAGGATGTTCGCCGCCTTGTCCGGCCGGTGCACGTGGTCTCGTGCGACCTGGTCGCGACTCTTGCCGGTGCCTGCTCGCTCGTGATACGCGTGGATCGAATCGATCATCAACTCGTCGGCGACCCACTCCAACCATGGTGTCGCCGGTCGGACGTGCTCGACGTTGACGAAGAACGCACCCGGCGACAACAGGTCGAAGACCGCCCGGTAGACGGCACGCTTCCCCGCGTCGGGTTGGTGGTGAATTGCGAAACCGGAGACGACCAGGTCGAAGGGCGCGGCATCGGCGATCCCCCTGCTCCAACCGCTTTGCCCGAAGTCGGTGAGCACGAACCGGTGCCGCGACGCTGCACCATCGATGCGCCGGCGTGCCGCCTCCATCATCGGTTCCGAGAAATCGACCAGGACCGCTTCGGCGTCGGGATACCGACTTAAGACCGCTGCCGAGAGCGTGCCGTCCCCGCTCCCGAGATCGAGAAACCGCGCGACCGGGCGCCCGCCGGCGGCGACCAGCCGCAGCATGATCTCGATCTGGTCCGCGGCGTATGGAATGCCGCCCCTCACCCCCGACAAGAAGTTCTCGACCAGCGCGCTGCTTTTCCAGACGTCGTCTCGGATTGTCCTCCCCTCGGACATGACCCCTACCCCACCGACGGCCCCGCGTCCCGCACCGCGGACGGCACCTGATCGGCGAATTGCGCGAAATTCTTGGCGAACATGCCCGCCAGTCGCTTCGCCTGGTCGTCGTACGCCTCGGGATTCTCCCACGTCGCCCTTGGCGTGAGCACTTCGGACGGCACGCCAGGACACGACAACGGCACTTCGACGCCGAATACGGGGTCGCGCTGCGTCGGAACGTCGTCGAGCTGCCCGGCCAGTGCGGCGCGGATCAATGCCCGCGTGTGGCCGATCGCCATCCGCTCGCCGACGCCGTACGGACCACCCGTCCAGCCGGTGTTGACCAACCAGACGCTGGCACCATGAGACGCGATCCGCTCGCCGAGCAGTCCCGCGTAGACGGCGGGCGGCAGCGCCATGAAGGGGGCGCCGAAGCAGGTGCTGAACGTCGCCTCCGGTTCGGTCACGCCGCGCTCGGTCCCGGCCACCTTCGCCGTGTAGCCGGACAGGAAGTGGTACATCGCCTGCTCTCGCGTCAACCGGGCGATCGGCGGCATCACGCCGAAGGCGTCCGCCGTCAGCATGAAGATCGACTTCGGGTGGCCGCCGAGTCCGTCCGGTGAGGCGTTCGCAATGAACGAGATCGGATAGGCGGCGCGGGTGTTCTCCGTCAACGACTCGTCGTCGAGGTCGATCTTCCCGGTCGTCCGGTCGAACCCGACGTTCTCGAGGATGGTGCCGAACTGTCGCGTGGTCGCGTAGATCTCCGGTTCCGCCGTCGCCGACAACCGGATCACCTTGGCGTAGCAACCGCCTTCGAAGTTGAAGATGCCGTCGTCGCTCCAACCGTGCTCGTCGTCGCCGACCAGCGTTCGGCTGGCATCGGCCGAGAGGGTCGTCTTGCCGGTGCCCGAGAGCCCGAAAAAGATCGCGACGTCGCCGTCGGCGCCGATGTTCGCGGAGCAGTGCATCGAGAGGATACCGCGCTGAGGCAGCAGGTAATTCATGACCGTGAAGATCGACTTCTTGATCTCGCCCGCGTACTCGGTGCCGCCGATCAGCACCAGCTTCTCGGCGAAGTTGAGGAGGATGAAGACACCGCTGCGCGTCCCCTCCGTCTCCGGGATCGCTTGGAACCCCGGCGCCTGGATCACGGTGAAACCGGGCACGTGCTCGACCAGTTGCTCGGGACAGGGCGGGATGAACATCGTCCGCGCAAACAGACTGTGCCACGCTCTCGTCGCGAGGATGCGAACCGGCATCCGGTACGCCGGGTCGGCGCCGACGTAGCTGTCCTCGACGAAGAGATCCTTGCCCTTCAGGTAGGCGAACATCCGCTTGCGGAGGCGGTCGAAGTGCTCGGCGTCGATCGGCCGGTTGACTTTGCCCCACCAGATCTTGTCCTCGCTCGTCGGCTCCCGCACGACGAACTTGTCCTCCGGCGATCGCCCCGTGTGCTGACCGGTCCGCACCACCATCGACCCCATCTCGGCCAACCGGCACTCCTGCCGGCGGATCGCCTCCTCGTAGAGCATCGGCGTCGAGAGATTCCAGTAGACATTGCCGAGACCGCACAGCCCCTGGCGATCGAGCCCGTACTTGCTCCGGCGCGCCTCCGGTATCTCCATGCTCGTCTCTCCTCTGTCGCTCGCTGCCCGCCGGTCGCCGGGCTAGCCCAACCCTATTACATCACAAAAGGTCGGCGAAGGATCGACCGCGCGATCCCCCGGAGGTCGCCTTCAGGCAAACGCGTACCCGCGGCCCCGCCGCACATGACGTGCCAGCAAGTCGAGACGGTCGGTCCGGTCTACCGAAACAGACTCGCGACGGCCAGAGCCCCAAACACCCCGATCACCGCACCCGAGACCCGGTTGATCCAGGTCAGGCGCGGCACCGTCAACCAGTCTCGGAGCAGCCCGGTACCACTGGTCAGGATGAACCACCAGAAGGCGGAGCCGGCGAAGACGCCGATCACCAGCGCCGCCGCCGAAGTCGTCTCGCGGTCGCCGCTTGCCACGCCGAACCCCGCGAAGATCGCCACGAACGACAAGATCGTCGTCGGATTGGTCAACGTCAATCCCAACGTCGAACCGTACGCCATCAGACCGTCGGCCGGGCGCCTGGGTCCATCCTGTCCGGTTCGCTCCAGCGGTTGCGAGCGCACGGTTTTCACACCGAGGTAGACCAGAAACAACCCGCCGAGGACACGGATCCAGGAACTCTGTTCGACCAAGGCGTTCGCGACAGAAGTCAGCCCGAATGCCGCGATCGCCCCGTAACAGGCGTCGGCGGTGGCGATCCCGAGCCCCGACACGAATCCCGCCAGACGTCCCTGCGCCAGCGTTCTGCTCATACACAGAATGGCCATCGGTCCGACCGGCGCCGCCACCGACAACCCAATGACGACGCCCCTCGGCAGCAGACTCCAGTCCATTTAGCGGCGCTCCCCCCGCGTCCCGATCGACAACGCCGCCAGATCGAGTGCCGTCGCCTCCTTTGCCGACGATAAGGCAATCGCCGTGTGGGTCCGTACTACCCCGGCGAGGCCCTTCAACTCGCGCGACAGGAACGTCTCCAACGCCGCCGTATCGGCGACCCGCACCTTCAGCAGATACGAAAAATCGCCCGTGACGTGGTGGCACTCCAGCACGGCCGGCATCGCTCCGATCGCGGCCAAAAACGCCGCGTCGTGCTCCGGCCGCTCGATCAAAACCTGGACGAAGGCGCACACGTCCAATCCGACCGCCCGCGGCTCGAGGACCGCCACGCAGCCGCGGATGACTCCGCGGGCGTGCAACTTCTTCAACCGCTCGTTGACCGCCGAGATCGACAGACCCACCCGACCGCCCAATTCCCCATACGACATCCGGCAGTCTTCTTGGAGGAGCGCCAGCAACTCGCGATCTGTCTCGTCCATACCGCATATTCTCCCGTCACTCGGTCATGTGACAGGAGATTAGTCTACACCGTCAACAATTTGGCGGGAAATTTGCCGAACACCGGACCGCCCACCCTGACGGCCCAAACCTTACCGTCTCACTCATCGGACCGAGCTCGGCTCACGCACGGCGGGTCCTCGCGTACCAGCATACAGCTCCATCAACCAGCGCTGGACATCGAATGGCTCTTCGCCGTCGCCGGGCCGCACGGCGACGTACGTCCCGTCCGGGCGGAGTTCTCGCGCATTGACGTTGTCGCGGAAGTAGGCCGGCAGGATCAGATCGCGAATGCGCGCCTTCAGACCGGGGTCCTCGATCGGGAACATCGCCTCGACGCGGCGGTCCAGGTTGCGCTCCATGAGGTCGGCGCTGCCGAGGTACATGAGATCGTCGCCGCCATGGCGGAAAGAGTAGACCCGGCTGTGTTCGAGGAACCGGCCGACGATGCTGCGCACCCGGATCGTCTCGCTCCAATCGGGCACGCCGGGACGGAGACAGCAGATCCCGCGAACGATCAAGTCGATCCTCACACCGGCCTGCGACGCCGCGTAGAGCGCGCGAATCAGTTCGCGATCGACCAGGGCGTTCATCTTGAACACCAGGTAGCCGTCGCCGGTGCGCCGGTGCGCGTCGACCTCACGCGCGACCTCTTCCAGGAAGTGGTCGCGCAGGTGCGACGGCGCCACCCACAATTTGCGGTAACGGTCCTGCTGGGAGTAGCCCGTCAGGACGTTGAACAACTCGGAGACGTCGCCGGCGATGTCCTCCCGGGCCGTCAGCAATCCGATGTCCTCGTAGATGCGCGCGGTCGTCGCGTTGTAGTTGCCGGTCGCGATGTGGACGTAGCGGCGCAGGCCGTCCGGTTCGCGTCGGACGACCAGCGTCGCCTTGCAGTGCGTCTTCAACCCGGCCACGCCGTAGGCGACGTGCACCCCGTGTTGCTCCAACTGCTGCGCCCAGGTGATGTTGTTCTCCTCGTCGAAGCGCGCCTTCAACTCGACCAGGACGGCGACCTGCGTGTCGTCGTCCCGCGCCTCGATCAGGGCCGGAATCAAGGGCGAGTCGCGCCCGATCCGGTAGAGCGTCTGTTTGATCGCCACCACGTCCGGATCGGTCGAGGCCGCGCGGAGGAAATCGGTGAACACGCCAAACGCCTGGTACGGATGGTGGACGAGGACGTCGCGCTCCCGCAAGAAACCAAAGATGTCGCCGACTCCCCACGTGGTCATCTCGGCCAGCAGCGGCGACACCCCGAGCAACGGGCCAAGCCCCGACGGCACGAAGGGAGGATCCTTCAGGTCTGGTCGATCGACCCGCGTCAACTCCATCAAGTCTTCGGCCGCCAGCGGTCCGTCGACGACGTAGAGATCCCGCTCCGAGGCGTGGAGCTGTTCGACCAACCAGGACCGCACGTCCGCCGGCATCGTCCGGTCGACCGTCAACTTCACGACCGACCCGAACATGCGCTCCGACAGCAACTCGCGCATCGTCATCAGCAGATCGTGCGCCTCGTCATCGTCGTCGTCGACTTCGATGTCCGAGTCCCGCGTCACGTGAAACGGATACGCCGCGATGATCTCGTTGCCGGGAAACAATCGACCAAGATGGGCCGCGGTGAGTTCCTCCAACCAGGTGAATCGGATCGGTTCGCCCTCAGCTTCGGCCTCGTCGGAATCTGCCCGCCGGAGCCGGACCAGCCGCGGCAAAACCGCCGGGACCTTGACCCGCGCATAGCGCTGCCCGGCCGCGGCCGAACGCAAGACGACGATCAGGTTGAGACTCTGGTTGGAGACGTGGGGAAAGCGACGCGCCCGGTCGATCGCCTGCGGCGTCAGCACCGGAAAGATGTCGCGCTCGAATTCCTCCGCCAGCGCCGATTGCTCGGACGCCGTCAGCTGGTCGTGACGGACGATCTCGATGCCCGCGGCGGCGAGGGCAGGGAGGAGTTCCTTCCGGAGCAACGCTGCCTGCTCGTCGAGCAACTCCTGCGTCGCGGTGCGGATGGCGGCAATGAGGGCAGTCGGCGTTCGACCGTCGGCACCGGGGTCGCCGATGCCGGCGGCGAGTTTGCGCTTCACCCCCGCGACGCGGATCATGAAGAATTCGTCGAGATTGGACGAAACGATCGCCGCGAACTTGGCGCGTTCGAGGAGGGGGGCGACCGGGTCGGCCGCCTCTTCGAGCACGCGCCGGTTGAAGGCCAACCAGCTCAGCTCACGATTGATGTACAGCTCGGGGAGCAACGGCGGCAACGAGAGGGATGGTGCCGCTAAGTCGGCTACGATCTCCCGAGTTCGCTCATCGGGTTCCGCTCGGCCGTTTTGGCTCGCTGGTGGCAACTGTACCGTCGCGGATGAACGGTTGCCTCGTCGTTTGTTGGTCATCGGTTGCCTCGCCGGAACGTGGCGGAGCCGTCGAGACCGTGCGGCTCTACGCCTCGCCCGCCGTTTCCAAGGACGCCGGTCCGCCTTCGAGCAGATCGCGCACGCGGCGCATCGCCAGGACCGGGATGAACGTCGTCACCTTCGTCGATCCATGACAGAGTTCGTTCACGGCAACCCGCGCGAGTCGCTCCAGGATCGCATCGTCTGCCAGACCGCCGAACGCACGCTTCGCATCGGCAGACACGCGAGCGGTCATGGCGGCCGGTGTCCGCGCCGATTCGCTCCGACCAAGGAGACCGTCCATCGTTACTCCCTACTCCCCGGCCGGGTCGCCGTTCGCGGATGCGCGAAACGGGTTCCCACGGCCCATTCTATCGAAAAACGACGAGACAGGTTGCCGAGCGCCCAGGCAACAGCCAGCCTCACGCGGGAGACCAGGGATCGTTGTGGCACCGTCGGCAAATGATGCACGAAGGAGGTCCGGGGTACTTGCTCAAAGTGTTAAATCTCTGTGAATACCCGCGCAAAGAAAGGGATCATCGGCGCGGACGTTTCGGCCCCGGCCGTCTGGCGCATCAACGGCAGAACTGCCACACTCTATCCCTCCGCCTCGGGGTTGATGGGAACCCCGGGCCACTCAACTGCTCAGGGTTACCGCCGTGTTCGATGCATCACGCGATTGGCGGTCAGCGGCCCGACGATGTCAGCATCGGTTGCCGCCGCGAATTGGGTCGCTTGTACCGCTGCTGGTCCTCGCCGGACTGCTGGCGATCGCGATCGCGGTGACGACGGATCTGGCGGCCGGCCGAGGCGTGTTGTCGGTGGACGTAAGGTTCGGTCGGTGGCTCCAGAGCGAGCGCATTCCGCTCGGCTCGGCCATCGCGTGGTTCGGCAACGCCGCCGGTTCGTTCCTGGTCGGCGTGCCCTTTGCCCTGGGGGTGATCGGCGTCCTGGTCGTCGCCCGCCGCGGGGCGGACGCACTCTTCCTCCTCGGTTTGCTCCTTGCCCGGATGCTCAACGGTCCGCTGAAGGACTGGGCGTCGAGTCCGCGCCCGCCGTCCACCCTCTTGCGCGTGACCGAATCGGCGCGTGGGTTCGGTTTCCCGAGCGGCCACGCGATGGGCGTCGTCTTGCTCATGGGCGGTCTCGCCTACGTCGCGGCGGCGTCGCTCCCGCGGGGCTGGCCGAGGGCGATCCCCTGGGGCATCGCCGGCTGCGTGGTCCTGGCGACCGGGTATGGCCGCATCGATACCGGTGCCCACTGGCCGACCGATGTCCTTGGCGGGTACTTGTGGGGATCGCTTATCTTGCTGATCGCAATCGTCGTCCGCCGGCTGTTTGTCACGCCTCAGCCAGCGGCTCTTCATCGACCTTTGGTATCGGAGTAGCCTTTGCGCTTCGGTAACGAACCCGAGCGCGCGCATCAGGAGTTCGAACAGATGGTTGCGAAATCGACCGGGACCGCCGTCGCGCCGTGGTACGAGGGAGATCGGGTGCGCGAGGCGATCAGGGACAACGTCTGGCTCCACTTCACCCAGATGGCGGACTACCAGGACGCCGAGCGTCGCCCGCTCGTGCTGGTCCGCGGCGAAGGCTCGACCGTGTGGGACGACCAGGGACGGGCGTATCTCGATCTCCTGGCCGGGATCTACTCGGTCAACGCGGGGTACGGACGCACGCGCATCGTCGAGGCGATGGCGGCCCAGGCGGAGTTCCTCCCTTTCGTCAATCCCTTTGGCTACGCCAGCGTCCCGGCGGCCGTCCTGGCGGATCGCCTCGGCGAACTCGCCCCGCTGGGGGGGAACGCGCGCGTCTTCTTCACCTCGGGCGGCTCGGAATCGGTCGAAAGCGCCCTCAAGCTGGCGAAGCAGTATCAGACCTTACGGGGCTTCCCGCACCGCTGGAAAACGCTCTCCCGACGAGGCGCCTACCACGGCACGACGATGGGCGCCCTCTCCGTCAACGGTCTCGGCGGGGTGCGCGGCGCCTTCGGACCGCTCGTCCCCGGCGCCCGCCACGTCCCGATGTCTCACCGGTACCGCTGCCCGTACTGCAAAGACGCCGCGGCCTGCACGCTGATGTGTTTCGAGGAGATCGAGCGCACCGTCGAGTTCGAGGGCCCCGAGCAGATCGCGGCGATCATCACCGAACCGGTCCAAAACGCCGGCGGTTGCATCCCGCCCGGGTCGATGGACTACTTCAAAAAGATCCGCGAACTCTGCGATCGCACCGGCATCCTGATGATCATGGACGAGGTGATCTGCGGGTTCGGTCGCCTCGGCGAACTCTTCGGCTCGACCTACTTCGGCGTGGAACCGGATCTCATCACCACGGCCAAGGGCATCACCTCGTCGTACGCGCCGCTCGGCGCCGTCCTCGTCCGCAAGTCGGTGGCCGACGTCTTCAACCAGGGACCCGGCTTCCTGCACGGTCTGACCTTCGGCGGTCACCCCGTCTCCTGCGCCGCCGCGCTGGCCAATCTCGACATCATGCTCGAAGAAGACTTACCGGGACGCGCGAAGTCGACCGGCGCCTATCTGAGACGCGAGCTCGAAGCCGCCTTCGCGAACCACCCGAACGTCGGCGACATCCGCGGCGCCGGTCTCTTCCTCGGCGTCGAACTCGTCGCCGATCGCGCCTCCAAGGAAACGCTCCCCAGGGAGTCCGATCACCTCCACTGGTTGACCGACCAGATGCGCGACAACGGTCTGATCCTGCGCAACGACGATCGGGGCGATCCGACCACGCAGCT
>DATBFX010000309.1:0-8243 GCA_036558305.1 Thermomicrobiales bacterium
ATGACGGCGATGGTGACGTCGAGGAGGGGATGGCCGGCGGCGATGAAGGCGGCGGGCGGTTTGCCGTCGACGTTGCGGAGGTCGCGTTCGAAGGTGATGCGCTCGTACTTCTCCTGGAGGGGGGCGCCGCGGCCGATCAGGCGGTCGCGCTGGCGGAGGATGAGGGGGACGCGGGTGATTTCGTAGCGGTCGGGTTCGCGCTCGCGAAGGGCGCCGCCGAGGAGGGAGAAGGCTTCGCGGAAGAAGGCGGAGATGAAGTGCGGTTGGAGGCGACGGGCTTCGGCGCGGACCATCTGCTCGGCGATGTCGCGGACGCGGGTCGAGCTCAGTTCGCTGCGGTAGAGGGCGCGTTGTTCGAGGAGGGAGCGGAGGTGGTCGCGGTCGAGGGCGCCTTCGATCTTGCGGTCGAGGCGGGCGCGGGTCGCGGGGTCGTCGTTCTCGCGGATGGCTTCGATCATGAGGTCGCGCAGACTCTGCTTGTCGCCGAAGGTGAGTTTGCCGAGGACGTCGAAGACGCGGCCGTCGAGCGCTTTCCGCTCCTCCTCCAGTTTCCTGAGGAGGGTTTCGTAGACGGCGCCCTCGCGGGTTTCGGAGGCGACGAGGTTCCAGAGGTGGCAGACCTGGGTCTGGCCGATGCGGTGGATGCGGCCGAAGCGCTGTTCGAGCCGGTTCGGGTTCCAGGGGAGGTCGTAGTTGACCATCAGGTGGGCGCGTTGGAGGTTGACGCCTTCTCCCGCAGCATCGGTGGCGAGGAGGATTTCGACGTCTTTGTCGTGGGTGAACCTGGCCTGGGCGTTGCGGCGCTCCTCGCGACCCATCCCACCGGTGATGGTCGCGACCGCTTCCGGCCGCCCGAGCAACCCTTTGATCCGCTCGTCGAGGTAGCGGAGGGTGTCGCGCTGCTCGGTGAAGATGACGAGTTTGCGGCGGGAGGAATCGGGTTCGATCTCGTTGATCCGGTCGTGGAGGATGGCCGAGAGTTGCTCCCACTTCTTGTCGGTACCGGCGCTGCGGACGTCGAGGGCGAGGGCTTCCAGGCGTCTGAGGGTGGCGACTTCGATCTCCAGGTCGCGGATGGTGCGGGCGGCGGTGGCCTGGTCGACGACGATCTGCTCGGTCTCCTCCAGGTCGTCGCCGAGTCCGTCGTCGAGATCGTCCAGTTGTGATTCCGACAGAACGGGTGCCAGGTCGTCGGCGAAGGTCTCGGCGCCGCGTTTCATGAGGCGTTCTTCGCGCAGCCGGTCGTCGAGCCGCTCGCGGCGGCGTTTGAGGGACTGGTAGATGGCCTCCGGGGAGGAGGCAAGGCGGCGTTGGAGGACGGTGAGGGCGAAACCGACGGTCCCTTTGCGGCCGTCGCCCTGGAGGGCGTCGGCGCGGCCGAACTCCTCGCGGACGTACTGGGTGACCTGCTGGTAGAGCTGGGCTTCGAGGGCGGAGAGTTGGTAGGAGACGGTGTAGGCGCGGCGATCGGGGAAGAGGGGGCGGCCGTCGAGTTTGACCAGTTGCTCTTTGACGAGGCGGCGCATCAGGTCGTCGGTCTTGGCGGTGTGGGTGCCGGGGCGGAAGCGTCCTTCGAAGCGATCGCCGTCGAGCAAACCCATGAAGAGTTGGAAGTCGGCCTCTTTGCCGTTGTGGGGTGTGGCGCTGAGGAGGAGGAAGTGGCGGGCGATCTCGCCGAGGAGGCGACCGAGGTGGAATCGTTTGGTGTAGGACGGTTCGTCGCCGAAATAGGAGGCCGACATCTTGTGGGCTTCGTCGCAGACGATCAGATCCCAATCGGTCTCTTTGAGTTTGTCTTTGAGATCGTCGTTGCGGCTGAGTTGGTCGAGGCGGCAGATGATCAGGTCGTGTTCGGCGAACCAGTTGCCGGTGCGCGAGGCTTCGCCCTGCTCGGTCGTGTAGATCTCGAACGGGAGATCGAACTTGAGGTCCATCTCCTCCTGCCACTGCTCGACGAGCGAGCCGGGGCAGACGATCAGGCAGCGTTGGAGATCGCCGCGAAGGCGCAGTTCCTTGATGAAGAGTCCGGTCATGATCGTCTTGCCGGCGCCGGGGTCGTCGGCGAGGAGGAAGCGGAGCGGTTGTCGGGGAAGCATCTCCTCGTAGACGGCGGTGATCTGGTGGGGCAGGGGATCGACGTCGGAGCTGTGGACGGCGAGGAGAGGGTCGAAGAGGTAGGCGAGACTGATCCGTTGCGCCTCGGAGACGAGGCGGAGGAGGTCGCCGGGGGCGTCGAAACTCCAGGCGCGGCCGGGGGCTTCGATGTCGAGGGTGGCTTCGCTCTCGCGGAAGAGGAGGGCGGTGTCGGCTTTGCCTTGCTGATCCCGGAAGGTGACGTCGACGGCGTCGGAGCCGATCCACTTGACGTCGACGATGGTGACCGCCGGTCCGGGTTGGACCCCCTGGACGGTTGCTCCCGCTTTCAGATCTTCCAACCGGGCCATGTCGTCACCTCGGGCAACAGCTCACGCCACCGCTGCAGCGTAAGCCGCAACGATGCTGGTCGCAATCCGTCATTCCTCGCAGAGAATGGCTTCTCATCGGAGAAGCTAGCCACAATATCATCACCTGGCGGGTTTGTCAAATCGGGTCGCGACGGAGGCGCGCAGGGATTGTCGGAGCGGGGTGAGGCGGGGCGCGCAGGGTGGCGTAGTGCCGGCAGTCTCCCGGTCGGCCCCGGTGTGCCAAGGCGACCCGTTGTCCGATTGTTGACACTTGGACAACCCGGTGCTACGGTGCCGGCATCGATACTCCCCCTTCCCAGGGTGGTGGACCGGTGGGTACCAGACTCGTTGCCGTCAGCCCCGAGCCGCTGCGAACGCGGGCGGCGGCGGTGCTGCGCGAGGCGATCGTCGGCGGCCACCTCTTGCCGGGGACGCGGCTGGTCGAGGTGCAGATGGCCGAGCAGCTCGGCGTCAGCCGGGGCACGCTGCGGCAGGCGCTGCGCGAGTTGGAGCACGCCGGGCTGGTCATCAGCTCGCCGTATCGCGGTACCTACGTCGCCGCCCTCACTCCCCACGGTCTGCGCGACGCCTACGAAGTCCGTGGTCTCCTCGAAGGTTTTGCCGCTACTCAGATTCCGACCGAGAGTTTGTCGGAGGTCGTCGCCGTCCTCAGGGATCGGCTGGAGGCGATGCGGCAGGCACTGGCCGCGGGGCGGGCGGCCGAAGTCGCCGCGATCGACATCGAATTCCACGCGCCGATCTGCGCCGCGATGGGCAACCAACGATTGACTCGGCTGTGGGAGGCGCTGAGCGGTCCCTTGCAAGCCCGGTACGCCAACCAGATCGAGGCGCTCTACACCTCGCGCGAGATCATTGCCCGGCACGAAGCGGTCATCGCGCTCCTCGAGACCGGTGCCCCGGCGGCGATCGAAGCCGGTATCCGGGCGCACTACCTGGAAACCGCTCGGCGGATGGCCGCCGAGTTGGAGGCGATCAGCAGCGACAGTGGAGGGACCCCATGAACCAGCACGCGTCGCACCTCGACACCGGCGGTTTGAGTCGACGCCGCCTTCTGCAATCGGGGGCCGGTCTCGCCGCCGCCGCGACCCTGGCCCGCGTGCCGGGCGGCGTCGCGGCGCAGGCAACGAAGGGAGGGTCGCTCGTCATCGGACGCGCCGAGGACGCCCAGAGTCTCGACCCGACCCAATCCGGCTCCTTCGCCTCGGGCGACAGCATGGCCTTGATCTACGAGACGCTGACCGCATTGGACATGGACGGCTCGGTGGTCCCGAACCTGGCCGAGTCGTGGCAGGTCTCCGAGGACGGCAAGACCTACACGTTCAAACTCCGGCAGGGGATCACCTTCCACGACGGGACGGCGCTGGACGCCGCGGCCGTCAAGGCGCATTTCGACCGCACCATCGATCCCGCGACGGGCGGACGCTCGGCCAGTTGGATCGACCAACTCCAGTCGACGGCGGTCGTCGATCCGCAGACGGTGACGATGACGCTCAAGAATGCCTGGGCGCCGCTCCTGGCGACGTTGACCGTCTCGGCGTTTGGAATTCCCTCGCCGACCGCCGTCCAGGCCGCGGGCAAGGACTTTGGCCAGAAGCCGGTCGGGTCGGGTCCCTTCCAATTCAAGGAATGGGTGCCCGGCGACCACATCACCCTGGTCAAAAATCCCAACTACCAGTGCTTCCTGCCGTACGTGACGAACAAAGGGGCACCGCTTCTCGACGAGGTCGTCTGGCGGGTCATCCCGGAGACGCAGAGTCAGATCGCTGCCCTGGAGGCCGGCGAGGTCCAACTGCTCAACCTCGCGCCGCAGCACGTCAAGGATTTCGTCGATCGGTCCGGTTTCGTGACCTATTCCAAACCGAACGCCGGGACGCTGACCAACTTCGTCGAGTTCAACTTCTTCAAACCGCCGTTCGACGACGTCAAGGTCCGCCAGGCGATGGCCCACGCGCTCGACGTCGACACCATCATCGCCACCGTCATCGAAGGACAGGCGGTGCGCAATCAGGTCTTCATGCCGGTCGGTCTCCCCGGTTGGAACGAACAGGTCGGGCAGCAGCACGGCTACCCCTTCGACCCGGACAAGGCCAAGGCCCTCCTCGAGGAAGCCGGTTGGACCGGGGGCGGCGATGTCCGGCAGAAGGACGGGCAAAACCTCGAGATCGTGATGATGACCTTCTCGGCCGACCCGTTTGCGCGGGTGGTCGAGGTGATGCAGGGGAACGCGGCCGACGTCGGCTTCAAGATGTCGATCCAAACCCTCGAAGTGGGCAGCGAACTGGCCACCATCTCGAAGGAGGACAACCCGACGCACCTCGATCTGATCAACTGGGGTTGGCCGACCTCGAACCTGTTGTGGATGATGACCCACAGCGATCAGCCGCTCGGTCGCTACCACACGACGACCCAGGCCAACGCGGCGCAGTTCGAGACGGTGATCACCCAGACGCTCGGGGAACTCGACGACGCCAAGCGCGCCGATCTCTACGGTCAGGCCGAAGGGCTGCTGCTCGACGATTGCGCGGGCGTCCCGCTCTACTCCGACATCTACACCTACGCGACGCCCGACAAGGTCAAGGGGTTCGCGCTCGGACCCCTCAATGCGAGCTACTACGGCATCCTGGTGCTGCAGGACACCTACGTCGAGTGATCCGCTACCTCGCCTGGCGGCTCGCCGCGGCGATTCCCGTGCTCGTCGGCGTCACCTTCCTCGTCTTCGCGATCATGAGTCTGGTGCCGGGCGACCCGATCGACATCATGTTCCACGGGCAACCGCCCCCCTCACCGGAGGTGCGGACGGCGATGCGGCACGAACTCGGGTTGGACCGGCCGTTTGCGGCGCGCTACGGACTCTTTCTCTGGCGCGCCGTCCACGGCGACCTCGGCCGCTCGCTCGTCTCGCGCCGGCCGGTCGCGCAGGAGATCGAATCGCGGTTGCCGAACACGGTCAAGTTGACCGCCGCCAGTCTTGCCGTGGCGATCGTGTTCGGTGGGCTGGCGGGGGTCCTCTCGGCGACGCGGCGCGGGAGCTGGCTGGACACGGCGAGTATGCTTGGCGCGGTCGGCGCCCTGGCGCTCCCGAGTTTCTGGCTCGGCTTGATGCTGATCTTTCTCTTTTCGGTGCGTCTGCGGTGGTTGCCGGCGACCGGCGCCGGTGGGGTGAGTCATCTCGTCCTGCCGGCGCTGACCCTTGGCGCTCTCGGCGGCGCCATCATCGCCCGCATGACGCGGGCCTCGCTGTTGGAGGTCCTCAATCAACCGTACGTGGTGACGGCGCGCGCGAAGGGGCTACCGGCCTGGCGCGTGACCCTGGGGCACGCCCTGCGCAATGCGCTGATCCCGCTGGTCACGATCGTCGGGCTTCAGGCCGGCGCCCTGCTCTCCGGCGCGTTTATCGTCGAGAACGTCTTCGCGTACCCGGGGATGGGGCAGCTTGCGATCCAGGGGATCAGCAACCGCGACGCGCCGATTGCCCAGGGAACCGTCCTCGTCACGGCGATCATCTACCTGATCGTCAATTTCCTCACCGACATCGCCTACGTCGCGATCGATCCGCGCGTCCGGTATTGAGGAGTCGGCGATGAGCGTGGTCACCCGTGCGCACGGCGACGACGTCAAGCTCCTCGGCGAGGCGGCGCGCCCACGCCGTCGTTACCTTCATGCGACGACCAGACAGTTGCTGACCGTCCGCACGACGTTGCTCGGGTTGGTCATCATCGTCGGGTTGGCGCTGGTGGCCGTGGCGGCGCCGGTGCTGGCGCCGGAGGACCCGGTCAAACTCCAGATGCGCCGGCGCTTCCAGCCGCCGAGTCTCGCGCATCCCTTCGGTACCGACGAGTTCGGGCGGGACATCCTGACGCGGGTCATCTACGGGACGCGCATCTCGTTTCGCATTGCCATCGTCGCGGTCCTCGTCGCCACCGTCTGCGGTGTCGCGATCGGTCTCGCCTCGGCGTACTTCGGGGGCTGGGTCGACCTTCTGCTGCAGCGCGTCGTCGACGTTCTGCTCGCCTTTCCCGGATTGCTGCTAGCACTGGCGGTGATCGCCGCGCTGGGTCCGAGCATCACCAACGTGATGTTGGCCGTCGGGATCGGCTCGACGCCGTTTTTTGCCCGGCTGGTGCGGGGCTCGGTGCTGACCGTCCGCGGCGAGGAGTACGTCACGGCGGCGCGGGTCATCGGCGCCGGAGACGGCCGCATCGTCGGTCGCTACATCCTGCCCAACGTGCTGTCGCCGATCGTGGTCCTGATCTCGCAGCAGGTCGGGTGGGCGGTGCTCTCGGCCGCGGCGCTCTCGTTCGTCGGTCTGGGTGCGCAGCCGCCGACGCCCGAGTGGGGAGCGATGCTGAGTCGGGGCCGCGACTACCTCCACGAGCAATGGTGGATCGCCACCTTTCCGGGGTTGGCGATCGCCGTCATGGTCCTCGGCTTCAATCTCTTCGGCGACGGTCTGCGCGACATCCTCGATCCCAAAACCGTGACCGACCGGTAGGGGGGGCCGATCTCTCCGCATCGCGTTCGGCAAGTTCGCCAAGGAGATCGGGGACCGCAGTTGCGGCCAGACCTCGGCAACTCATGTCACGTTCCGGTGCGCGGGATCATCGCCTTCAGCAAGCTCGATTCATCGTCGTCGTCGGAGAGTTCCCAGGTCATGAGGCCGGCGAGACCGTGGGTGCGGACGAAGTCGGCTTTGACGGCGATGGAGTCGGGGTCGTCGTAGCTGAGCATGCGGCCGGTGGCGGGGTCGTGGAGCCAGGGGACCCGGGGTTCGGGGTGCCGGTGGCGGTGCCGTCCTGGGAGACGGCGGGCGAGACGGCGATAGCGCTGACCGTGCCGGTGCCGCCGGCCAGGAGCGTGCCGGCATCGAAGGCCAGCGCGGCGACCGAGGTGAGCGTCAACCCCGACGGCAAAGGGCGCCAGCCGCGCTCGCCATCGAAGCAGGCGACGCCGCCGAGACCGCCGGCGACGACGCCGTGAGGACCGGGGAGGACGGCCAGGATCGGGGAGGGGAGTTCGATTGGTGGATGACGGTGCCAGTCCGGTGCCATGGGGAGCGGGCGCTCGGTGCTATCTTTGGTCGCCAGCGGACGGGATGGACGCATCGAGGGATGGGACAGGGTGCGCAAGGAACTGCACGAGGAGAACCGGCTCGCCTGGAATGCGGCGACGGTGGCGCACAACAGCCACAAGGTCGACCAGGCGCGGTTTCTCCGGGAGGGCGGCACGACGCTCTTTCCGGAGGAGGTGGAGTTGCTCGGGGATCTGAGCGGGACGTCGCTGGTGCACCTGCAGTGCAACGCGGGGCAGGATTCGCTCTCGCTGGTGCGGTTGGGGGCGACGGTGACGGGGGTCGACATCAGCGACGAGGCGATCGGGTTCGCCCGGCGGTTGTCGGCCGAGTCCGGGATTCCGGCGACGTTCGTGCGGGCGGACGTCTACGACTGGCTGGCGGAGGCGGCAGAGGGGCCGGAGCGGTACGACGTGGTGTTCTCGTCGTACGGCGCGATCACCTGGTTGTCGGACATCCGCGCCTGGGGGCGAGGGATCGGGGCGATCCTCAAACCGGGCGGACGGTTCGTGCTGGTGGAGTTCCATCCGATCACGGGGATGTTCGGGTGGGGTTGGTCGTGGAAGTACCCCATAGGCATCAAGCTAAGGCGTGACGGGGTGACAACGGGGACCCGATCTGGCATGGTGCGCGTGTGCTGCTCGCCCGCCTGCCCGAGGAGGTCCCCGCGTGTCCAGTCTGCCACAGGTCGCCCGCGCCCTGCAGCGGGT
>DATBFX010000310.1:0-43391 GCA_036558305.1 Thermomicrobiales bacterium
TCGATCACCCACGAGTTCCCTGACCCGCTCGCGTGCCAGCACCAACGCCCGCGCCTCGGCTTCAGGGAGGGCGACCGGAAGGGTCACCTTGTCGCGGACCTTGCCGTTGATTTGGACGACGACCTCGACCGTCTCTTCTCGCGTCAAGGCCGGGTCGAAGACCGGCCACGGTTGCGTGTGGACCGAATACGGTTTGCCGAGCCGCTCCCAGAGTTCTTCCGCCACGTAGGGCGTACTCGGCGCCATCAGCAAGACGAGCGTCTCGATTGCCTCCCGCCAGGCGGCGGTTCGAGCGATCGGTTCGTTGCGCTGTGGCCACAGGCCGTTCTTGAACTCGATCAGTGCCGCGACCATCGTGTTGAACTGGAAGTCGCGAAGGTCGGTCGTCGCCCGTTCGATCGTCTGGTGGGTCAACCGGCGCAGGGCGTGCTGTTGCTCCCGGTCGATCTGCTCGTCGGTCGGGTTGTGGGCGGTCGTCGTGACGAGCGTGTAGGCGTCGCGGATGAACTTCTCCATCCCCGTGATACCGCGACTGTTCCACGGTCCGCCCTGGTCCCAGGGACCCAGATACATCAGGTGCAAACGGAGCGCATCGGCACCGTGCCGCTGCACCAGGTCGTCGGGTGCGATCTGGGTGCCGCGGCTCTTGCTCATCTTCGTGCCCTCTTCCGCCAGGATCATCCCCTGGTTGCGGAGGCGCAGGAACGGCTCGCCGTGGTCGACCAGTCCGAGATCGCGCAGGACTTTCGTGAAAAACCGCGCATAGAGCAGGTGCAAGATCGCGTGCTCGATCCCGCCACAGTAGAGATCGACGGGGCACCAGGCGGCGGCTTTGGCCGGATCGAACGGCCTCTGCTCGTCGTGCGGACTCGTGTACCGGAACCAGTACCACGACGAATCCACGAAGGTATCCATCGTGTCGGTTTCCCGGTGCGCCGGTCCGCCGCAGCGCGGACAAGTCGCGTGCAGGAATGCCTCGTGCGACGTCAACGGACTCTGACCGGTCGGCGTGAACTCCGCGTCCATCGGCAGCTCGACCGGCAGGTCGTCGACCGGTACCGGCACCATGCCGCACGCGTCGCAGTAGACGACCGGGATCGGCGTGCCCCAGTAGCGCTGGCGCGAGATCAACCAGTCGCGCAGCCGGTAATTCACCTCCGCCTTGCCACGACCCTGCTGGTCGAGCCAGGCGATGATCTCCGGCACCCCCTCGGGCACCGCCGTCCCATCGAATGGGCCCGAGTTGACGAGCACACCGGGGCCGTCGTACGCCTCGGTCATGGCGTCTGAATCGAGCGTGACGCCCTCGGGTTGGACGACGACCCGAATCGGCAACCCGAACGCTCGGGCGAACTCGAAATCCCGCTGGTCGCCGGACGGCACGGCCATGATGGCGCCCGTGCCGTAGCCCATCAGCACGTAGTCGGCGATCCAGATCGGAATCCGCTCATCCGTGACCGGGTTCAACGCGTAGGCGCCGGTGAAGACGCCGGTCTTCGGCCGGGCGGCATCGGTCGACAACCGCTCGATCTCGGTTTCGCGGCGCGCCTGCTCGGCGTAGGCGTCGACCTCCGCCTTGCGGTCCTCCGTCGTGATCTTCGCCACCAGCGGGTGTTCGGGCGCCAGCACCATGAACGTCGCGCCCCAGACGGTGTCGGGGCGGGTCGTGAACACCTCCAGCGCGTCGCCGGTTTCCAGGGTGAACGTCAGGCGTGCGCCCTCCGACCGCCCGATCCAGTTGCGCTGCATCGTCTTGACGCGCTCGGGCCAATCGACGTTTTCCAGCTCGCGCAGCAGCTCATCGGCGTAGGCGGTGATTCGGAAATACCACTGTTCCAGGTCGCGCTTGTAGACCTCGCTGCCGCACCGCTCGCAGATGTTGCCTTCCAGCACCTGCTCATTGGCCAACACCGTCTGATCTTTCGGACACCACCAGACTGCGCCCGGTGCCCGGTACGCCAGCCCGCATTCGAGCATCTGCAAGAAGATCCACTGGTTCCATCGGTAGTAGTCCGGCGTGCAGGTCACGACCTGGCGCGACCAATCGATCATCGCGCCCATCTGCCGGTACTGCACCCGCATTTGATCGATGTTGTCGAACGTCCACGTCGCCGGGTGGATGTTGTTGCGGATCGCGGCGTTCTCTGCCGGCAATCCGAAAGCATCGAACCCCATCGGGAAGAGGACGTTGTAGCCGTTCATCCGTTGGAACCGCGCGAAGACGTCGGGCACGGCGAATGCGTACCAGTGGCCGACGTGCAAGGTGCCGGACGGATACGGGTACATCGTCAGGGAATACCATTTGGGACGATCCGACCCGTCCCGCGCCCGGTAGAGTTCGTCGGATTCCCAGCGGGCCCGCCATTTCGGTTCGATCGTCGCCGGGTCGTAGCGATCGGCGGGCGCCGGCTTGACCTGGGATCGCGGCGCAGCGGCCTCGGTCACTGTTGGTGCCTCAACGGATTGCGTCATCGTCTCTTGCTCCACCGACCGCGTCGTTGCGGCCAAGTCCTTGCCGATCTGGATGGCGACTCGATCGCGCCCGAACGACCATGAAAAACGGCCTTCCGCCCCCGATCAGGGACGGAAGGCCGTCAACCGGCGCGCTTCCGCGGTACCACCCTGGTTGGTCAGCGCCTTCGGTCGATCGCATCGTGCGGTGGTGGAGCTGAGGGGACTCGAACCCCTGACTTCGACACTGCCAGTGTCGCGCTCTCCCAGCTGAGCTACAGCCCCGCGCTCGCGTTCGTTTTCGGGACGCCAACCCGCTCCAGACCCGATAACGGAGGCAACCCGGCGGCGGCTAACGGCACGGACCGATCACCACCACGGCTCCCGGGCGAGTTCGGCCACCGTCGCTGCCTCGCACCGCCGGCAACTCGCTGACTCGTGGGCCTACTACTCCCGATCGACGCCCACCGGTCTCTTTGAGGACCGGTCATATTGGTACGCATAGCCAAACCGGTTGGGGCTCGGCCACGGGGGAAGTGTACCAACGCCGCTAGCCACCGTCAAACGTTCGATGAAGCGCGCCCTTCGAGCGGTAGACGAAAGAGGAAACGCCTCAGATACTTGCGAACCGAGTTACCGGGCTTGCAGGAGCACACAACCGATGGGAACGTCCGATCTCCAGAACACGACCGCGGCCATCCTCGACCGGTTCGACATCCTCAGCGCGGCGCGCGATCGCGCCCTGACCGAGGGGCGCCAGATCGTCCGCCTCTCCGCCAACACGGTGCGCGCCGTTCACCGCGGGGAGCTTGCCGAAGCGGCTGCCCTGCTGGCCGAAGCGAAGGCGCTGCTGAGCGCGTTGATCGAGCACCTGGCACCCTACCCGAGCATCTACTGGGCTGGTTACGTCCAGGACGCGATGAAGGAGTTTGCCGAAGCGAATCTGACGCTCGCCGTCGTCGGCGGGGAACGCATCCCCGGTCCGGACGATCTCGGCGTCGAAGACGCGCCTTATCTCAACGCCCTGGCCGAAAGCGCGAGCGAATTGCGCCGCGAAGTCCTTGACCGGCTTCGCGCCGACGAATTGGAGCGCGCCGAACACCTCCTCGCCGTCATGGACGACGTCTACGACGTCTTGATTACCGTCGACTTCCCGGATGCGATCACCGGCGGTCTCCGTCGGACCACCGATCAACTCCGCGCGGTGCTCGAACGCACCCGCGGCGACCTCACCGTCACGCTGACCCAGAAGCGACTTCAGCGATCGCTTGCCGAGGCGCGTCGCGCCCTCGGCGATCAATCGACGTCGGACGAGATCGAAGATTTGCCGACAGTGCCTACGACGGAAGATCTATCTTGACAGGGGTGCCGGCACTATACCCATGTTCCGCCAGCCATCCGGCGGGCAATTCCAGCACCCAGCGTACCGGTTCCGGCGACTGATAGACGGGGAGATCGGCGTCGGACGCGCCCGGAACGGGGCAAACGTCTTCGGCGGCACCGACGATCTGACCGGATTCGATCCAGACGATGTCGAGACAGAACCGCATCCCTTTCATCCAGAACGAGCGAGGTCCCGGTGAGTCGTACACGAACAGCATGCCCGTCCCCGGTTTGAGACCGTCGCGATAGCCAAGCCCGCGCTCGCGCAGCGGCCCGGTATCCGCGATCTCGGCAGCGATCGTCTCGTTACCGATCTCGATCGTCGCCGTCCGTGACGTCCACGGCAGTTCGAGCCGCCACGGTGGCACGACCGGCGCGGCGGAAGCCATGTTCGCCAATCCAAGTGCCGTTACCAACAAGACCCCTATCATGGCGACCGCGACGGCCCGTCGCATGAGAGTCGGTCTTCGTGATCCCGTAGGGGCGGCCGGGTGCCCTCTGGGCGCTGTCCGCCCTCGTGCGTGAGCGCACGCGTGGCCGGGCGGACACGGCGGTCCGCCCCTACGAATAGGGTCGCCAGACTCCACCGCAACACACTGCAGGAGCGACTCCGGCCACCACTGGGATCGTTTGCGATTCGATATTCGCTCAAGACGGCGCTCGTCCACTGTCACCTCCGCGCTAGGCCCGATCGTCCGCCAGCTCCGTCGCAGCCACGGTCAACAACTCGACACAGGCATCGACGCCGGGAACGGTGACGTCGGCCATGCTCAAAACCGAAGGATGGGTTTCGGGGCTGAGGATCGCCACCGACAACGCCGAGACGGCCCCGCTGTCGTGAAGCTCCCGCATCGCCACAAAGGCATCGACATCGGTGACGTCGTCGCCAAAATAGACGACGCCGTTGAGCGCGTGCCTGCGGACGAGTTCGACGATCGCCGTGCCCTTGTTGATCACCACGTCGGGCCGCAACTCGACGACGAATCGCCCTTCGGTGACTCGCAACCGATGACGCGCCGCCGCTTCGACCGCGGCCGACAGTATCGCGTCGCGGGCGGCCAGGTGATCGGGAGACAAACGGTAGTGGACCGACCCGGTCAACCGCTTGTCCTCCAGCACGACAGCCTCTTGGAGACCGGCTCGAGACACCGCCGCGCCGATCTCGACCAGGGTGGCCGCGAGCGCCGCCTTACTCGCTTCCGCCGCCGGATGGACCCATCGGTTGCCGCCGCGCAGCCATTCCATCCCGTGGTTGCCGACCACGATGAGCTCAGGCACGCCGATCAATCGTGCCCCGTCCTCCGCGGATCGCCCGGTCACGGCTCCGACGATGTCCAGACGACCGGCCAGTTGCCTGAGCGCCTCGCGCGCCCGGTTGGTGACGACTGCTTCGGACGGTGTCGGCGCGATCGCGCTGATCGTCCCGTCGATGTCGGTGAACAGGCCCGCCGGCCGCAGCCGCAAGACCTCGACCACCCGAGACGTCGTTGCCGGATCGGCGTGTGCCAGCGTCGCGGCGGGGTCCTGCTCGCGAACACCGGGGTCTTTGACCGCCGCCGGCCTCGTCGCGCTCGACGGTCGCAAGCGGTTGTCCGGCGACGCCATCTGCCACCTCCCACGCCGCGCGAACGTCGCTACGGCGAGGCGTATCGGTAGACCGTACCATCCGAACCGTCGACGAAGACGTCCTTCGTCTCGCCGAGTTTCTCGATCGCCACGTGGTAGATGAGGGCACCTTGCGGCGCGGACGGCGGCCCGAACGGGATCGCTTTGGTGTTGAGCCGCAAATCGACGCCGGTCGAGGCGCTGATCGGGTCGTTGTCGCCGTAGCCGGACTTCGTCAGCGCCCGCCGAAGCAAACCGAACGAGATCTTGTCGGTCGGCAGCGTCGGCACGTCCTCCGGCGCCACCTCGGCCGGTTCGGTTTCCCCGGTGTCGGTTGCGAAAAACGTCTGTGCATTGTCGGAGTAGAACGTCGCCTGCCAACGGAACCCGGACTCGAACAACTGGCAACCGACGCGCAACCGCGTCAGGCGGGCGTCGGCTTGCCAGGCCAGCGCCTTGGCGCTTGCGGCTTCGAGACCCGCTCGCCATTCGAGGTCCATCTGCGACAGGTCGCCGACCAGGAGTCGCCCGTCGGTGCAGACCGAGCGGCTGCCCGCCGTCGGCGACGCGGCGGCAACGCGCGTCGCCGAGCTCGACGGTGTCGCCGTCGATGGCGTCCGCGCGGCAGAAGGCCCTGCGCAGCCGGCGAGCAGCGAAAGCACGAGCACCGGTCCGACCACGGAGAGTCCCGACCCTGGCCGTCGGTTGAGTTTCCGGTGCACCGTCGCATTGATCTGTCGCAGGTCCATCGAGCCCTCGTCGTCGTTCCGGGCCAGGCGATCATAGCACGGGCGCACGAGTCCACCCGTCCATCGAAGCGACCCCGGTGGCAGGTGGCGGCCGCGCCGGCTCGGATATACTGAGGGCGATTCACCGGTACCCGGTTAGTGTTGCGTATGTGCCGTTGGTTGCCTTGACAGTCGCTGCCGGCGGCGGAACGGTCCCGAGTCCTCCGGGCGGTCAACGGAGTCAATCGGAGCGGAGAAGGAGAAGAATGTACCTGTTCAACACGCAGACGGGTCAAACCGAACCGTTTGTCGCGCGCGACGGCACGGTCGGTCTCTACGTTTGCGGCGTCACACCCTACGACACCACGCACGTGGGCCATGCATTCACCTTCTTGACCTTCGACATCCTCGTTCGGTATCTGCGTTACCTGGAATATCAGGTCACCTACGTCCAAAACGTCACCGACATCGACGACGACATCCTGCGCAAGGCCAAGGACGTCGGACTCTCCTGGGACGAATTGGGACGACGCGAGACCGACAAATTCCGTCGCGACATGCGCGATTTGAATGCGCTCGAATTCGACCACTACACCTTGGCCACCAAGCACGTTCCCGAGATGGTCGCAATGATCGAGAAGCTCATCGCGGCCGGACTCGCCTACGCAGCGAACGGCAGCGTCTACTTCGCCGTCGACAAGGATCCCGAGTTCGGCAAACTGAGCCACATCCCGCGCGACGAGATGCTGCCGATCGCCAACGAGCGCGGCAACACCCCGGACGATCCGAACAAGCGCGATCCGCTCGACTTCGTCCTCTGGCAAGCCGCCGCCCCCGGCGAACCGACCTGGGAATCGCCGTGGGGACCCGGTCGTCCGGGGTGGCACATCGAGTGCAGCGCCATGTCGACCCGGTACCTGGGGTCGACCATCGACATCCACGGGGGAGGCGCCGACCTCGTCTTCCCCCACCACGAATGCGAAATCGCCCAGACGGAAGGCGCGACCGGTCAAAAGCCGTTCGTTCGCTACTGGATGCACGTCGGTATGGTGGGTTACCAGGGCGAAAAGATGAGCAAATCCCTGGGGAACCTCGTCCTGGTGCACGAAGCCCTCGACGACTATTCGGCAGACGCGCTGCGCCTCTACATGTTTTCGCACCACTATCGCGAAGGATGGGAGTACCACGAGGACGAAGTCGACGAGTGGGCGACGCTCGCGGCCGATTTGCGGGAAGCGATCGCCATCCCGTCATACGGAATCGAGCAGGAAGTCGACGTTTCCGCCTTCCGCGAGCGATTCTTGAACGCCCTTGAGGACGACCTGAACACGCCCGCCGCGATCGAGGCGCTGCGCGAAATCGGCCAATCGATCCTCGAGGCGCCGGAAGAGGACGACGCGCGTGACGCCCAGGAGACGCTGAAGGAACTTGCCGGTTTGCTCGGTCTCACCCTGTCGGACTGAAACGCCGGACCGGCACCGGATGGGCTCGCCGCAACAACCCCGTGCTATACTCCGCCGGGTCGTAGGTCGACCCCATCCGACATTGCCTTTCTGCCCCGTTGCGGCCCGGGTCGCGCAACCCCCGGGACCATCCGACGGCGGGGCAAGCCCAGGGAAAGGAGTCCTCGTTGCGCGGTTCTCCTCGTGATGCCAGAAAATACGAACTGATGACCGTCTTTAGCCCGGACGTCCCCGAGGACGAAATCCAGGGGACGATCGATCGCGTCGTCGGCTACATCACCACCGCCACCGGCGAGGTCGTCGACGTCAATCGCGATTCGCCCTGGGGCCGCCGGCGTCTCGCCTACGCGATCCGCCACGCCAGCCGCGACGTCCGCGACGGTTTCTACACGCTGTATCACTTCAACGTCGCGCCCCACCGCGTCGAAGAGATCGAACGTGAGCTCCGGCTCAACGACCGCATCATGCGGTATCTGGTCACGCAGTACACACCGAAGCCGATCGATGAAACGGCACAAGCCCAGGAGACGACCGAAACCGAGGCCCCGGCCGTGACTGGGGTCGAAGCGGAGAGTGCCGAGGGCGAACCCGCGAGCGCCGAGGTCGAGCCGGCGAGCGCGACGGCCGCCGACGGCGAGTCCGTCACCGCGGGCGCGGAAGGCGAACGGGAGACGGCTGCGGTCGAAGCTACCGTCGAGGAACCCGAAGCCGAGGCAACCGAACCGGTCGAGGACGTCGCGGAAGCAGCCGAGACGCCCGCTGCCGGCGACGATGAGGCGGATACCGAGGAAGCGGCTCGGTCGGAGGAGGAGTAAATGGCCGGCGTCAGCAAGGTCATCCTTGTCGGCAATCTCGGGCGCGATCCGGAGACCCGCTACACGCCCAACGGGACGATGAACGTCCAATTCACGATGGCCGTGAGCCGGCGGTGGACGGATCAGGGCGGCCAGCAACAGGAACGGACGACGTGGTTTCGTATCACCGCTTGGGGTCGCCTGGCCGAAACCCTGGACTCGTTGACGCAGAATGGCTACCTCGCCAAAGGCAAACAGGTTTACGTTATGGGAAACCTGGAGGCCCGTGAGTACCAGGACCAGCAGGGTCAGACACGGACCTCGCTCGACGTTCGCGCCGACGAGATCCAATTGCTCGGCAGCCGCGCCGACGCTGAAGGCGGCACGGGCGGCACCGCCGGGTTCGGTGGCGGTGGTGGCGGCGGCGGCGGTGGACGCGGCGGCCGACCCGGTGGAGACGCCGAGGACATGGGCAGCAGCGACATGGACGACGTTCCGTTTTAGGTCGCCGAGGCGCGACAGGGATTCGAGAAGTCATGGCAGACAACGAACAACCGCAAGCCCAAGCCCCGAGCGGCGATCGATTCGGCGGCGAGCAGCCGCGTCAGCGATTCGGCGCCGGCGCTCAAGGTGGGCGCCCCCCGTTCGGTGGTGACCGCGGCGAGCGCGGCGAGCGCCCCCGCGGCCGGCGACCGGGTGGGGGCGGCCGCTACACACCCCGCCGCAAGGTCTGCGCTTTCTGCGCCGACAACATCGGCGAGGTCGATTACAAGGATCTCGGCCACCTGCGGCGCCACCTGTCGGAGCGCGGCAAGATCGAACCTCGGCGCAAACTCGGCACCTGTGCCAAGCACCAGCGCTCGCTCACCGTGGCCATCAAGCGCGCGCGTCACCTGGCGCTGTTGCCGTTCACGACGGGTGCCGGTCGCGGCTAGTCCGGTTCGCGGAGGACCGCGCCAGTTGGTCGAGCACGTAGACGCGCCGGAACGGGATCGCACCTCCCGTCCGGCGCGTCGGTACGTCGGCGGGATGGCGAGCGCTCGCCGGACCGCGTAGAGGATCGAGACGATGGCCAAGAGCCGCCGAAATCAGCCCCAGCGCCAGGCCCCGCGTCCAGGAAATGCTCCCTCCGGGAAGCAGGGGCAACCCGCCGCGCCACCGAGCTGGCGCGAGCGCCTGCGCTTCGGTCGACAGCCGACGGCGCCGGGTCGTCGCCGGCGCGTGTCCCGGCGGGAACGCGAAGAGCGGCAAAAGCGCCAACTGTTCTGGGGAATGGGTATCGCCGGCGCCCTCATCGCCGTCATCCTCGTCGGTTTCGCGGCCAACGAATACTGGTTCAAACCGCGCCACGTCCTGGCGACGGTGGACGGCACAAAGATTCGCCGCGAGGACTATTGGAAGGTCCGATCCTACGATCTCCTCAACCAGGCGGCACAGTTCCAACAATTGGCCCAGTTCTCCGACAGTCAGCAGGCATCGCAATACCAGTCGATGGCGCAGCAGGCGATCACCGAACTCGATAGCGTCTGGGGATCGACCACGACGGACGACACCACACTCTCGAAGATGGTCGACGATCAGGTTTACCTCAAGAATCTCGACACGCTCGGACTCTCCATCAGCCAACAAGACGTCGACGACTACATCGCCCAGCAGTTCGAACCGTCGAACGCGCCGATCTACACCCCGACCGCCACCGCGACACTGATCCCGACCCGGGCGGCCTGGGCCACCGAAACCGCCTTCGCGTCCACCGCCACGGCGGCCGCTGGAGCGGCGACGCCGGCCGCGTCCCCGGAGGCAGTGGGTTCGCCCGAGGCGGCCGAAACGACCGGGTCGCCGGCAGCGGTGGCCTCGCTGGCGGGGGCGACAGCGGAAGCGGGCGCCGCGTCGAGTCCGGTCGTGCCGGTGGCCGAGACGCCCGCGGCCAGTCCGGTGGCATCGGAATCGTCGCCCGCCGCGGCCTCGCCCGGCGCCGAGGCGAGTCCGGCAGGTTCGCCTTCCCCCGAGGCGACGGTCTCACCGACGCCCAATCAGGACGAAGCCAGGCAGACGGCGGCGGCGGGTTACCAGCAGTTCCAGGACAACGCGTTCGACAAGACCCACCTGTCGCAGGCGGACTACGAGCGCCTGATCGTCCGGCCGCTGGTGGCTCGCCAGAAGGTCCGGGAGACCCTCGAGGCGCAGGTCGGGCAAACGGCCGACCAAATCCATGCCGAGCACATCCTCGTCAGCACGAAAGAGTTGGCGGACTCGATCTACCAGCAGTTGCAGCAGCCCGACGCCAACTTCGAGCAGATCGCCAAGGATCAGTCGACCGACACCACCACGGCGCCGAACGGCGGCGATCTCGGATGGTTCCCCCGCGGCATCATGGTCCCCGCGTTCGACGACGTCGCGTTCGCGACCCAGCCCGGCCAGATCAGCCAGCCGTTCAAAACCGAGTTCGGCTGGCACATCGTCAAGGTCCTCGCTTCCGAACCCAACCGTGCCCTGACCGACCAACAGATCAATCAACTGAAGTCGAAGAAAGTGCAGGACTGGTTGGACGAGCAGAGGGCGGGCATGCACATCACCTCCGAGGCGAAACCGACCCCGACACCGGCCGAGCAAGAGTTCCAGGCGCCGCCCGACGCTCCGCCCACGCCGACCTCGACGCCGACGCCGATTGCCTCACCAGAGGGCGAACCGGGGGCATCACCGCAGCCGCAAGAGGGATAACCCGGCACAGGAACCGCCGAACCGCCGCAGTCCTAGTCGTGCTATCCTGCCGTGAGCGAGCACGCAGGGCGTCGAGTTGGATGCCCACGGAGTCCGGAGCGCCGCGTCCTGGGAACCGGCGAACACCGCACCTGCTCCGGATCGGGGGTCTCTGGCATGTCATTCCGCGAGCGAATCGGTCATCAGCAGGAATGGGATCCTGACGAGGACACCGCGCCCCCGGTCTGGCATGACCAGTCGGCTTCCGCCACATCGGGTGGCGCGCCGAGCACATCGACCGAGGATCTGCCGACCTGGTCGCGGAGCGATTCCGGCGCCAGTCGTTCCGACGAGGATTCGTATCTGCCGTTGCCTCCTCCCCCGCCGCGCCGAACGTCGTCGGCAACCTCCGATCGTCGCACGACCGCCTGGCCGAGCTTGCGAGATTCGCTCAAGGGGAGTTCGGCGGCATCATCGCCCGGTTCGCGCAGCGGGCGCTCCGCCGGCGTCTACGGTGCTCGACCGACGACGCCCACCTCGCCAACCGCGTATCCGAGTTCCGAAAGCGTCGACGACGAATTGCCGTGGCCGCTTCCCGAGGGGACGCAATTCGGTTACGACGAGGTGCCACCCGCCGAACAGCGCTATCCCGTCCGCCGGGGCACGCCCGCCCGTTCCCGCCAGCGATCCCGGCGCGCGGCTCCGGCCCAAAACCGCCCGTCGATGCAATTGCCGGCCGCGTTGGCTACCGTTGCGGCGGCGCAAGATCGCACCGTGCTCGCCGCGATCGGGGGGTCGGTTTTCAGCCTCTTCATGATGGTGGCCACGGTCAGTAGTCGGAGCGATTCGCTCCCGGCCTGGATCCCGATCCACCTCAACGCGGCCGGTGATGTCGACCGCTGGGGAACCGCGTCGACCGTCTGGCGGCTGCCGCTGATGACCGCCATGTTGACGCTGGCAACGTTCGTCGGCGCGTTGTTCGTGTCCCGGCGCGACCCGTTCGCCGCGAGGTTCCTGCTCGTCTCCGTGCTCCTCATCCACATGCTGGCGTGGATCGGATTGGTTCGCATCCTCTGGTGACCAGCTCCGACGGGTCCGCGAGGGGCGGGACGACATGGCGAACTTGATCACGATCGGTCGCATCTGCCTGCTTTTCGTCGTCGTCGCCTTGATCTACTACGGCAACGTCCAGGTGATCACGGCCTGCATGCCGCTCATCGCCATCACCTTTGCCCTCGACGGCGTCGATGGCTGGGTGGCGCGGCGCCGGGGCGAATCGTCGCAGTTGGGCGCGGTCTTCGACATCGCCGGCGACCGGATCGTCGAAAACGTCCTCTGGGTCGTCTTCGCCGACCTGGACCTGATCCCGGTCTGGGTCCCCCTTCTGGTCATCACCCGCGGTTTCATCGTCGACGGATTGCGCTCGGTCTCGTTCGCGGAGGGGATGACCGCGTTCGGCGAACGCAACATGATGCGCTCGCCGCTCACTCGCTGGCTGACCGCAGGGCGCTTCATGCGCGGACTCTTCGGTTATGCCAAGGCGCTGGGGTTTGTCTTTCTCACGGGCCTCGAAGCCTACAATCACCACCACGACGACGTGGACGGTACGTTCATCGGCTGGCTCTACGGCATCGACGCATTCCGCTGGCTCGGTTGGTTCCTGGTCTGGCTCGCCGTCGTGCTGACGATCGTGCGGGGTCTGCCGGTCATCTACGACGCGATCGCCCTGTGGGGTCATGGCGATCAACCGGCGGCGTCTCCGCTGCCCTCGACCGTGCGGACCGACGATCGAGTTCGCGACGGCGCCACGCAGACTCCGTCTTGACAATGCCCGATGCCGCCCAAGAACGTGTCGGTCGTGCACCCCGGCACCGCACCGGCAGCCGGCGCGACACTCCGCCGCGTCCCGAAACGCGCCTCCACCTTGAGTCCCGCGCCCCGATTGACGATCATTTGCGATGACGACGCTTTCTCTCGCGTCTCCCGACGGTCATGCCAGCCCGCGTGATCGGTCAAGATCACCTGGTCAGTCCCCGGAGGCGATCGATTCGTGGCAGTCGACGAACTCGCAAAACCCCAGGCCGTCGTGACCCCGCAACCCGACGGTCAACCGGACGACGCGCTGGCGCGGCTCCGTCAACCGCGTTCCCACTTGCCGCGGGTGGAGTTTCGGCTCGAGGAACGCCACCACCTCCGGCGGTTACTCAGCATCACCATCGCCATCGCCTGTTCCTGGGCCGTCAGACTGATGCCCGAGCGCGCCCGCTACTTCCTCGCCAGGAAGAGCGGCGACCTCTCCTATCGGGTCTCGAAAGCCTATCGCGACAGCGTCACCGACAACCTCAGGCACGTTCACAGACCCGACGTGTCCGAGCGAGAACTTCAAACGGCGGTCCGCAACGTATTCCGCGCCAGTGGGCGCAACGTCGCCGACATTTTGATGGTGCCGCACCTGCGACCCGAGGAGATCGTCGCACGCGTGCCCTTGGTTTCCGGGAAGTGGAGCTACCTCGACGACGCGTTTGCCGCCGGTCGCGGCGTCGTCATCATCACCGGTCACCTCGGCGCCTTCGATTTCGTCGGTCAGGCGCTTCACCACCGCGGCTACAAACTGACCTCGGTCACCGGGCGCACGACCTCGCGCTTCTTGTTCGACGGCATCACGTTCCTGCGTCGTTCCCACGACATGCGACTCGTCGAAGCCAGTCCATCCGGGATCCGGACCGTGATCCGGGCGCTACGCCGGGGTGAGGGAGCGGTCTTCTTGACCGACCGCGACTTCTTCCAGAACGGGAAATCGGTGAGGTTTTTCGGCTGCGAAACGACCCTCTCCCCCGGCGCGGTCCGCATCGCCCGCGATACCGGCGCGCTGATCGTTCCCGTCTTCGGCATCCGCACCCGCACCGGACACGGCATGATTCTCGAGCCGCCGTTCTCCGTCGAAAAGACCGACGACCTCGATGCCGACGTCGCCCGCGGGCTCGATCACGTCGTCTCCGTGTTGGAACGGGTGATCGGCTCGGCCCCCGATCAGTGGGTCATGTTCCAGCGAGTGTGGCCAGAGGAACCGGGCGACCGGTGCCACGCCGCTCCGGCCGCGCGTTTCGACGCGGTCGCTCGACCCGAACCGGTCGGCGTCGCCCCCCTTCAATCTCCCGGCGAGACCCGGTGGGATCGGCCGCCCAGAGATCGTACGGCGACGCCTCCGCAATCCGCACCGTAACGAACTCGCCGACCGGTTGCGCCCCCGGCACGAAGACCAGACCGTCTACCTCGGGCGCGTGGCGCGACGCGCGACCGACCGAGATCGGTTCGGTCCGCCCGCGCTCGTCTTCGGCCTCGCCGACCGCCTCGATCAAGACCTTCTGCGTCGTGCCGACGAGCCGGCGATTCTTGCGCAGCGAGATGCGGTGCTGTGCCTCCATGATGGCGCCGCGCCGTTCTTCGGCCACCTCGACGGGCACCGCACCGTCCAGCGCCGCGGCTTTCGTTCCGGCCTCCGCCGAGTAGGTGAACACGCCGACGTGGTCGAACTCCTGCTCCTCGACGAACCGGAGGAGGGTGCGGAATTGCTCGTCGGTTTCGCCCGGATACCCGACGATAAAGGTCGTCCGCATCACCAATCCCGGTAACGACCGCCGGGCGTGGTCGATCAACCGCATCGTCATCGTCGGATCGCTCGGGCGATTCATCCGGCGCAGGACCTCGCGGTCGGCGTGCTGCAGCGGCATGTCGAGGTAGGGCAACAGGCTCTCGTGTTGCGCCACCACGTCGACCATGCGCAGCGTGAGCGGGCTCGGGTAGATGTAGAGCATCCGCAGCCAGGGCAGGTTCGGTACCTGCTCGGCGATCGACTCCAGCAGGCTGGGCAGACCGTGTTTCATCCCGAGATCGGCGCCGTAGCGGATCGTGTCCTGGGCGACGAGGACGATTTCCTTGGTGCCCCGCGCGACGAGATCGACGATCTCCTGGATGACGTGGAGCGGGCGTTTGCTGACCTGCCGACCCTTGATGCTCGGAATCGTGCAGAACGCGCAGTTGTGGTCGCAGCCGTCCGCGACTTTGACGTAGGCGGACGGACCCGCTTCGGCGCGCCTGAAGGTCGTCAGCATCCCTTCGCAACCGGCTTGCTCCGGTTCCGCCTCTTCGCCGAAGAGACCGGCCACCACGTCGCCGATCCGGTACCACTCGCGTGTCGTCAACACGCGATCGACGGCGACCGGAATGTCGTTGCGATAGTCGCCGAGCGCCGGCATGCAGCCGGCCGCGATCAGCCGCTGCCCATCCCGTCGCCGGTCGACCAACTCGTTGATCGCGCCGATCGACTCCGACCGGGCGGCGCCGAGGAAACCGCAGGTGTTGACGATCACGACGTCGGCCTCGTCGGCAACCGCCGTCGGCACGAGCCCGCGCTGCCGCAGCAACGTGTCCATCCCGTCCGAGTCGACCCGGTTCTTGGAACAACCGAGCGTCACGATGTGGAAGGCACGACGAACCGGCTTCTCAGCCATCTCTCCGATCACCCGATGTTCCCTTTCGTCCGTGACAGGTTCGGCGCCGCGCCTGTCACGGCAGCTCTCTCTTCAGTTGCGCGAGAAGTCGATGATTGACGACGTCCGACGGCCTGCTACCGGTAGTTCACGAATTGGAGCGCGACCGGATAATCCTCGGCCTTGAGTGCCTGGATCACCGCCTGCAAGTCGTCCTTGTTCTTCGCCTGCACGCGCACCGCATCCCCCTGGATCTGCGGCGTCACCTTCTTGAAGTCGTCGCGGATCCGCTTCGTGATCTGCTTGGCCAGCTCTTCCGGGATGCCTTCCTTCAGCTTGACCACCTGCCGCACGCGACCGGACGCCGCCTGCTCTTCCTTTCCGTAGTCGAGGATCTTGAGCGACAGACCGCGACGGACCACCTTCGATTCGAGCAAATCGCGAACCGCCTGCAAGCTGATCTCCGACGCCGTGTTGATCGTAATCTCGTGTTCGCCCAGCGCGATGTCGGTTTTGGTGTCCTTCAGGTCGTACCGCTGCTGGATCTCGCGCCGCGCCTGATCGAGCGCATTCTTGAGTTCTTGAAGATCGTATTTCGATACGACGTCGAACGACGAAAGAGCGGCCATTGCTGTCCTCCCCGAAACTCCGCAACCGATAGATGGTACCAGATACCGTCGTGCTTGAGCCCGCCAAAACCCATGCTCTGGTCGTCTCCGAGCCGCGATCTGACGCATAATTGACCCCTGGTGACAGGCAGACGCACCGCCGCAGCAAGAGTCCCGCGCATGATCGACGCCACAACCGCCCCGACTCCAATTCACCAACCGGCATTGCGACAACCGGATTCGCTCGTGTCGGTCGGTCCGGCGGATGCTCGACCGAGCGCGATCAAGCGCCTGGTCGGTTTGCCGATCGTCTACAAGGTCCTGGTTGCGAATGCGGCCATCGTCGCCCTCGGCGCCGTCGCGGGCACCTGGTTGACGATCCAGACGGTGCGACACGCCGCCCAGGACCAATTCCTCGGTCTCGCCACCGGTTTCGTCGCGGTCGGCATCGTCGCCAGCGTGCTCGTGAACTACGTGGTCTTGCGTGCCGCGTTCCGTCCACTCACGACGTTGGAACAGACCGCACTCGCGGTCCGCGGCGGCGACCTGTCCGCGCGCGCCGCATCGACGTCGTTCCTCGATCCCCAGGTCGCCCACCTCGCCGAGACGTTCAACGCGACGCTCGACGAACTCGCGCGCGATCGCGCCGAGCTCCGCTCCCTCGCCTCCCAAGTGATCCGGGCGCAGGAGGACGAGCGGCGGCGGATTTCGCGCGAATTGCACGACGACACCGCGCAGGTCCTCTTCGCCCAACTGTTGCGCCTGACGGCACTCAAAGCGTCGCCCGACCCGGCCGTCCAGTCGCTGGCCGCGACCCTCGAGGAGAAGACCGTCGAAGCGCTGGAAGGCGTCCGTCGCCTTGCCCTCGAATTGCGGCCGCCGGCGTTGGACGACCTCGGTCTGTCCGCCGCCCTCGGTGAACTCGCCCAACGCTGCGGCGAGCAACTCGACGTTCCGGTGGATTACCAGTCGCGTGGTCTGCGCGGCCGGCTCCCGGCCGAGGTCGAATTGGTGTTATACCGCGTCGCTCAGGAGGCCCTCACCAACGTCGCCAAGCACGCCGGAGCTCGGCACGTCTGGCTCGACGTCGATCGGACGGCGGACGACGTCTCGATTTCGATCCGCGACGACGGCCGGGGATTCGATCCGACCGCCGTCGCCGCCAGCGACGGCCGCGGTCTCGGTCTCGGCATCTTTGGCATGGAGGAGCGGGTGGCCCTGGTCGGCGGCCGTTTCCGAGTCTGGTCCAAACCCGGACAGGGCACGGAGATCTTCGCGTTCATTCCGCTGCGAGGGAACCGCGGCACTGCCGGGAGGGACCTGCCGTGATCGCCGAAGCCCGGACCGAAGCGCCGACGTCGGCGCCGATCCGCGTCGTCCTCGCCGACGACCACGGCGTCGTCCGTGCCGGTCTCCGAGCCTTGCTGGAAGCGCAACCCGACATCGCGGTCGTCGGCGAGGCGGCCGACGGCGAATCCGCCGTTCGGCTCACCCGCGAGCAGCGACCGGCCGTGGTCGTTGCCGATCTCTCGATGCCGGGCGGCGGATTGGAGGCGATCCGGGACATTACGGCGCTCGGCCTCCCGGTGCGCGTCCTGGTCCTGACCGTCCACGCGGAGGAGCGGTACCTCTTGCCCGTCTTGGAGGCCGGCGGGTCCGGCTATGTGAAGAAGTCGAGCGCCCACACCGATCTCCTCGATGCGATCCGCACCGTCGCCCGCGGCGAAGTCTTCCTCGACCCAGCCGCAACCAAAACGCTCCTGAAAGGCTACCTGGGTCGGGTCAGGACGGGCGACGAGCTCGACCTGGGCGAACTGCTTTCCGACCGAGAACGCGAAGTCGTCAAGTTGACGGCGGAAGGCCACACCGCCCAGCAAGCCGCCGACATCCTCAGCCTCTCGCCAAAAACCATCGAAACTTACCGCCACCGGGCGATGCAGAAACTCGGTCTGACCAACCGCGCCGAGCTGGTCCGCTACGCCCTCCGCGCCGGTCTCCTCACCGAAGACGGGACGGACTAGGAAGCTCGGGCGACCTCCAAATCAAACTTTTCCCGACACCGTTTCGCGAATTCCCGACACCGGCCCCTCACCGATCGAAGAAGCCTCCCGTCTCAACCTCTTGCAGGAAGCGGATAGTATCCCTTGCGACGGAGTCGGCGCCCGTGCCCTGGCACGGATTTGGCACGACTGCCGCGATTGGTCAACGACTTACCACGAACGGATTGGAGCGCGTCAATGGAAAGCCCGGTCCCAGCCCGCGGACGCACCTCCGAGACGACGCCGCAGTTCGGTGCGACTTCCCGTGCGGTTCACCCCGGATGGTTTCTCACCGACCCGGTCGACGTCCCGGCCGAATCGGGTCCCGACGAAGCAACCCGGTTCTCGGCGTTTCGCCAGCTCATGCGAACTTCGTGCGCGCTGGACCGCGCCGCCGTCGACGCCCTCGCCGACCTCGACCTGACGGCCGGCGCCTTCTTTGCCCTGCTCGAACTCGAAGCGGCCGGTCCCAAAGGACTCGCGCCTTCCGAGCTCGCCCGTCGCCTCGCCGTCGCCCGCCGCACGGCCACCCTCTACGTCGACATCCTGGCCCGCCAGGGTTGGGTGGAACGACAGGCCCATCCCGACGACCGGCGCATGGTCCTCGCCCATCTGACCCCTGTCGGGACGCGCCTGCTGACCGAACTCGGCGCCGCCTACAAGCGACGGCTGGCGTGTCTCCTCGGCGAGATCAGCCCGATCCAGGCCGAACGCCTCCGGCAACTCCTCGCGCTCGTGCCGCTGGATGTGGAGCGGCCGGCGCACGTCGAAGCTGCCACCGGCGACTAACTTCGTCAGTCCACGTGAGCGCCGACCACTTCTGACCGGACAGGGGCCGCAACCACCGCGCCTCCGAGCAGGACCAGCGTTCGCTCCGGAATTGACACCATTCCCCCGCTTTGCCACGTCTTGCCCTGGATGTCTCGCGACGGCGCTGTGTCCACGATCGTGTTCCAGGTGCCCTCTTGCATCGATGTCGGGCTCGGCAGGCAAAAGGCGACCGCTCGCTCATCGGCATTGAGCAGCATCAGCAGCGGTTCGCCCACACCTCCGGCGTCATCCCGCCCTGCCATTGCATCGAACTTCGCACCGATCGCTCGCAGCTCCCCATTGCCCCAGTCCTCGCCCGTCATTTCGCGTCCGGCGGGGTGAAACCACGTTACGGCGTTCCCGCCGGGCGATCCCGTCTGACCGCCGCGGCCGTGACTCGCTCGCACCAGTTGCGGGTATCGATTCCGCACCCGCGCGAGGAGTTGGACGAACGCCAGGAGTTCGGCGTCGTCCTGTCCGAATGCCCAATCGATCCAGCCAACCTCGTTGTCCTGGCAATAGGCGTTGTTGTTCCCGCGCTGGCTCCGGCCGATCTCGTCTCCCGCGCAAATCATCGGCACGCCTCGCGACAGGAGAAGCGTCGCCAGCAGATTGCGCTTTTGCCGACCACGGATGTCGATGATCGCCGGATCTTCGGTCGGACCCTCCACACCGTGGTTCGTCGACAGGTTGTAGTCCGCGCCGTCCCGATTCTCTTCGCCATTGGCCTCGTTGTGCTTGACGTTGTACGAGACGAGGTCCTGAAGCGTGAACCCGTCGTGCGCGGTGACGTAGTTGATGCTCGCCTCTCGCCCCCGCCCGCCACGATCGAAGATGTCGGTCGAGCCGGCCAACCGGTGGGCAAGATCGGAGACGCCGAACCGGTGACCCGACCAGAACCCACGCGCCGCGTCGCGGAAGCGATCGTTCCACTCCGACCAACCGGTCGGGAACATCCCGAGCTGATACCCGCCGTGGCCCAGGTCCCACGGCTCCGCGATCAGCTTCACACCAGACAACACCGGATCCTGGTGGACGATGTCGAAGAAGGCCGCGCCGGGATCGAAGTCGACCGGATCGCGCCCGAGCACCGGCGCCAGGTCGAACCGGAAACCGTCGACGTGCATGGCCTCGACCCAGTAGCGGAGCGAGTCCGCGATCAATTGCAGCACCTGGGGATGACTGGTGTTGACGGTGTTCCCCGTTCCCGTCAGATCCTCGTAGAACCGCTCCTGGTGCGGCAGCAGGCGATAGTAGACCCGGCTGTCGATGCCCCGGAACGACAGCGTCGGACCGAGGTAGTTGCTCTCGGCGGTGTGGTTGTAGACGACGTCCAAGAGCACCTCGATACCCGCCCGATGAAATGCCTTGACCATCGACTTGAACTCGTTGATCTCTTCGCCGGCACCCCGACGGCTGGCATACCGACCCTCCGGCGCGAAGAACCCGATCGTGTTGTATCCCCAGTAGTTGCGCAGTCCCCGCTCGACGAGGAAGTCGTCGTCGAGGAAGGCCTGGACCGGCAGCAATTCGACCGCGGTGACGCCGAGACTCCGCAGGTGATCGATGACGACCGGCTGGCAGAGACCCGTATAGGTGCCTCGGAGCGGTTCGGGAACGCCCGGATGCCGAATGGTCATCCCCTTGACGTGGAGTTCGTAGACAACCGTGTCTGACCAACTCGTGGCGGGCCGGCGATCGTCTTCCCAATCGAACGCATCGTCGACGACCACGCCCTTCGGCACTCCGTCCGCGTCGTCGCGCGGATCGGGTACCGCATCGTCGCCCGCCTCGTTCGGCCGGTAGCCGGAGACCGGGGCGGTCCAATCGAGTTGCCCGGCGAGTGACCGCGCGTACGGGTCGATCAGAAGTTTGGCCTGGTTGAACCGGTGGCCCTGGTTCGGCTGGTACGGGCCGTCGACCCGGTAGCCGTAGTGTTGACCGGGGCCCACCCCGGCAACGTAGCAATGCCAGACAAAGCCGGTTCGTCGGCGGAGTTCGATGCGGGCGACCTCGCGGCGACCTTGCCCATCGAACAGGCAAAGCCAAACGGCGGTCGCATACTCGGAAAAGAGCGCGAAATTCGTCCCCTCACCGTCCCACGTCGCGCCGAGCGGGTGGGGACGCCCGTCGCCGGCGGCAGACCGGTCAGCAATCGGTTGACTCGTCACATCAGCCTCACGATCGCGGTCGCTTGCTCGATCGCGGGGCTCGTGGCAAGACACGACAATCGACCGACCGAGATGGAAAACCCAACGACGCCATGTGCGAACGCCCTGGCCGGCACGGGCGAGACTGGCCGGTCAGGCCAAAATCATGGAACGGGAGGTCGCGGGTGTCAAACGTCGTGTTGGACGAAGCCTCCCAACCCGCCCGGATTCTCCGATTGCCGCCACCAGTAGATCGTTGAGCCTGGCGCACAACTTGCCGGTGAAGACGGGTCGATGGCGAACCATCGATCGCCGAGCGATTGTCAAGATGCGGTTGCGATGCAAGAGCACCGCACGTATGCTCGAACGGTGTGCCAGGATACGGCAAGTGGCACGCGCCGGGTCGGCCACGGGAGGTTTCAAAGTGCAGGTATCACCCGTCACAGCCGCGACCGCCGCCCCACCGAGCAGCGTCATCATCGAACACGTGGCACCCGAACTCGACTGCGGCCGCTACCCGGTCAAACGCGAGGTTGGCGACCTCTTCGAAGTCTCCGCCGACATCTTCAAGGACGGCCACGACAAACTGGCGGCTTTCCTGAAATACCGCTGTCGAAACGACGAGGCCTGGTGCGAAGCCGAGATGCACTTCGTCGACAACGACCGCTGGGCCGGCTCGTTCCCGCTCGCGCAGAATGGCTGTTATGTCTACACGATCGAGGCCTTTCCCGATCACTTCGCGAGCTGGCGCGACGAGCTGGAGAAGAAGGCGGCGGCCGGTCTCGACGTGGCCAGCGAGTTGCTCGAAGGCAGCGCGCTGATCGCCGACGCCGCCGACCGCGCGGGCGAGGACGAGCCGCGCTTGACGCAATACGTCGCCGATCTGGCCGCGGAGTCATCGCAACCGGCCGCCGTTGCGCTCGCCCTCTCCGAGGACCTGGCCGCTCTGATGAAGCGCCACCGATCGCGCGATGGTGGCCGTCTCTACGATCGCGAGTTGACCGTCGTCGTCGACCGCATCATCGCTCGCTACGCGGCCTGGTACGAACTCTTTCCACGCTCCGCGGGGTCCGTGCCGAACAGGAGCGGCACCTTGGCCGACGTGATCGATCGCCTTCCCGAGATCGCGGGAATGGGTTTCGACGTCCTCTATTTCACGCCCATCCACCCGATCGGCCGGACCAACCGCAAAGGCAAGAACAACACCCTCCACGCCGGACCCGACGATCCCGGCGTTCCCTACGCCATCGGCAACGAGCTCGGCGGCCACGACGCCATCGAACCGTCGCTCGGCACGCTCGAGGATTTCCGGCGACTCGTCGGCGCCGCCCACGACCACGGCATGGAAGTCGCGCTCGACGTCGCGATCCAGGCGGCGCCGGACCATCCCTGGGCCCGCGACCACCCCGACTGGTTCTTCATCCGCCCGGATGGCACCATCAAGTACGCCGAAAACCCGCCTAAGAAGTACGAGGACGTCTATCCCGTCAACTTCGCAACGCCCGACTGGCGCAACCTGTGGGACGAGATCCGTCGCGTCATCACGTTCTGGATCGACCAGGGTGTCACCCACTTCCGCGTCGACAACCCCCACACCAAGCCGACCATCTTTTGGGAGTGGCTGATCGCCGACGTCCAGCAAACCCACCCGGAGACGGTCTTCCTCTCCGAAGCCTTCACCCGCCCCAAGGTGATGAGGGCGCTTGCAAAGGCCGGTTTCACGCAGTCTTACACCTATTTCACCTGGCGAAATTTCAAGCAGGAGATCGTCGACTACTTCACCGAGTTGACCCAGAGCGAGATGCGGGAGTATTTCCGGGGCAACCTCTTCGTCAATACCCACGACATCCTGCCCGTCATCCTCCAGGAAGGCGGCCGGCCCGCCTTCAAGTTTCGGGTTGCCCTCGCGGCCACCCTCTCGTCCGCCTACGGCGTCTACAGCGGCTACGAGCTCTGCGAGGCGACGGCCGTCCCCGGCAAAGAGGAGTACCTCAATTCGGAGAAGTACGAGTACAAGGTGTGGGATTGGGACCGTCCGGGCAACATCAAAGAGTACATCGCCACCATCAACCGCATTCGCCGCGAACACCCCGCCCTCCAGGAGTACGACAATCTCCGGTTCTACTGGGCCGACGACGACAACGTCCTCTGCTACGGCAAAGCCACGCCCGACCACTCCGACGTCGTCATCGTCGCCGTCAACCTCGATCCTTTCCAGACCCACGAGACCTGGATCCACTTCCCCATCCACGATTTCGGCATCGCCGAGGGCGAGCAGTACCGCGCCACCGAGC
The DNA here is from genome assembly GCA_036558305.1 of Thermomicrobiales bacterium. Classification (GTDB taxonomy): domain Bacteria; phylum Chloroflexota; class Chloroflexia; order Thermomicrobiales; family UBA6265; genus DATBFX01. The sequence continues at coordinate 23,516 of DATBFX010000310.1, forward strand.
TCATCACCGGCGAGAGCTACATCTGGACCGGCGGTTCCCACCCGATCCGGCTCGACCCTCACGTGGAACCCGTCCACATTTTCTCGATTCGCCGGTGGTCGCACGTGGACTACGTTGAGACTTGCTATTAGCGCCCGTCGCGCGACGGGGAGAGATCCTTCGCTGGCGCTCGGGATCTCTCCCCGTTCGGTGACCCGGGACACCCGTGCAACGTGCCTGTCGCCGCTGCATAATTCCAATCCGAGACGTGAGGACGTCATCCGATCGGTGACGCCTCGCCAAGCCGAAGGGCGGACCGACGCGTCCGCCCTTGCCGCGTCCCGCGATTCGTCTCGATCGAGTTTCGCGCGCACCCCATCCGGAGCCCAGCAGGATGCCGACCGCCGACGATCTCTGGTTCAAAGACGCCATCTTCTACGAAGCACCCATCCGCTCCTTCTTCGACGCCAACGGCGACGGCAAAGGCGACTTTCGCGGCATGGCGCAGAAACTCGACTACATCCGCGATCTCGGCGTCGATTGCATCTGGCTCACGCCGATGTACCCATCACCGCTGCGCGACGACGGCTACGACATCGCCCACTTCACCTCGATCCACACCGACTTCGGTTCGGTCGCCGATTTCAAACTCCTCGTCGACGCGGCCCACGCCCGCGGCGTCAAGATCATCGCCGACCTCGTGATGAACCACACCTCCGATCAACACGAGTGGTTCAAGGAAGCCAGGGCCGAACCGCAGTCGCCGAAGCGCGATTACTACGTCTGGACCGACGATCCGAGCAAATACAGCGGCGCCCGGATCATCTTCACCGACACCGAGCCCTCCAACTGGACCTACGATCCGATCGCCAGGCAGTACTACTGGCACCGCTTCTTCGACCACCAACCCGATCTCAACTACGACAACCCCGAAGTCTGGCGCGAGATGTTCGACGTCGCCAGATTCTGGCTCAACCTCGGTCTCGACGGTTTCCGCTGCGACGCCGTTCCCTACCTGTTCGAGCGCGAGGGGACGAACTGCGAAAACCTGCCGGAGACCCATGCCTTCTTGCAGGCACTCCGCCGCATGGTCGACCAGGAATACCCCGGCAAGATCATGCTCGCCGAGGCCAACCAGTGGCCCGAGGACGTCATCCACTACTTCGGCACCCCCGAGAATCCCGAGTTCCACATGGCGTTCCACTTCCCGGTGATGCCGCGTCTCTACATGGCCCTCAAACGCGAAGACCGGGCGCCGATCGTCGACATCCTGCGTCGCACGCCGGACATTCCGGTCAATTGCCAGTGGGCGACCTTCCTCCGCAACCACGACGAGTTGACGCTGGAGATGGTGACGCTCGACGAACGCCACTACATGTGGGACGAATACGCGCCCGAAGCCCGGATGCGCATCAACCTCGGCATCCGTCGCCGCCTGGCGCCGCTGCTCGACAACGGCCGCCCGGAGACCGAACTCCTCAACGCCCTCTTCCTCTCACTCCCCGGATCGCCGTGTCTTTACTACGGCGACGAAATCGGGATGGGCGACAACATCTGGCTGCGCGACCGCAACGGGGTGCGAACGCCGATGCAGTGGAGCGCCGACCGCAACGCCGGCTTTTCCCTGGCGAGTTGGTCTGGTCTCTATGCGCCGGTGGTTTCGGATTCCACCTATGGCTACCAAACGGTCAACGTCGAGAGTCAGCACCGCACCCCCACGTCGCTCCTGAACTGGGTCCGCCGCACCATCACCGTGCGCAAGCAATACAAGGCATTCGGGCGCGGAAACCTCGACTTCATCTTGCCCGACAACCCGCACATCATCGCCTACGTCCGCCGGTACGAGCAGGAGACGATCGTCTGCGTCGCCAATCTGGCACGGACCGTGCAGTTCGTCGAACTCAACCTGGCCGCGTTCGAGGGCGGGCACCCGTGCGACCTGTTCGGCAACATCCGCTTCCCGCAAATCTCCGGAGCCCCCTACGCACTCTCGCTCCCCGCCCGCGGCTTCTTTTGGTTCCGGATCGAGCGGTAACGAGCCCGCCATGACCGCCACACCGATCATTCCGGTCCGGGCCGCCCTCACGACCGAACGGCTCGATCAACTGGTGCCGGACGTCGTCGCGCGTTCGTTGGCCCCGTACGTCGAGTCGCAACGCTGGTATGGGGACAAATCCCGAACGCTGCTACGCATCGACCCCGTCGCGCACCTGGTCGTCCCCGAGGAGGGCGAATTCCTTGTTCTCCTGGGCGTGGAGTGCGCGTTTGCCGACGGTGCTCGGGTCGAGTACTTCGTTCCGCTTGCCGTCGTCCGCTCCCGGCCCAACGATGCGGTCGCAATCGCCGAAATCCGTGCACCCGGCATCCGCTGGACAGTGACCGACGCCGTGCAGACACCGGCATTTCGGCACTGGTTGCTGGAAGAACTTGGGCGGGCAAAGACCGATTCGACCGAGGGATTCCGCTGGACCGCGACGTCCGCGGCGGCCGATGTGCTGTCCGCCGCGATGCTGGCGGAGTCCCGCGTCTCTTCGGCCCAGCAGAGCAACAGCTCCATCGTCTACGGCAGCGCGGTCATCCTCAAGGTCTTCCGGCGCCTCTCCGCCGGCGTCAATCCCGAAGTCGAACTCGGCCGCTTCCTCACGACGCGAACGGCCTTTCGGAACACGCCGCTGCTGCTGGGGGAATGGAGTTACCTTGGCGCAGCGGACGGACCGAGGTCGCTCGCGGTCGCCCAATCGTTCGTCGCGAACGTTGGCGACGGCTGGAGTCACGTCTTGCGGTCCCTTCGTTCGCCGGCGACCGCCGGCGACGAAGACGCTCGTCGCCTCGGGCAGCTCACCGCGCGGTTACACCTTGCCCTCGAAAGCGCCCGCACCGACCCCAGCCTTTCCCCCGAACCCATTCGACCCGAGGACGCCGAAGCCTGGGCCGGTGCCGTCGCCCAAGCCGTGACCGCCACTTCCGGCGCGTTGAGGTTGATCGCCGCTCGCGAGACCGGTGAGACGCGTGATCTCGTCGATGCGTACCTGGATCTCGCGCCCCGGCTTTCCGCGCGCGCAGCCGGATTCGAACGCCTGGTCGGCCGTTCGAAGACGAGGGTCCACGGCGACTATCACCTGGGACAAACGCTGCGAACGGTCGACGGCGACTTCGTCATCCTCGACTTCGAAGGCGAGCCCCAACGACCGATCGAAGAGCGCCGCGCGAAGACCTCACCGCTCAAGGACGTTGCCGGCATGCTGCGGTCGTTCGGCTATGCCAGGGGTGCGGCCGAACGCGAATCCGGTGACGGCAACCGACCGTTCGAAACCGGCCGTGCCTCGCTCATTGCCTGGGAGCGTGCGGCCCGCCGCGCCTTCGTGGATAGCTACGTCGCCGAATCCCGCCGTAGTGGCGCCGGCTACCTGCCGGCCTCCGACGACGACATCCGGTTGGCCCTCGACGCCTGGGAACTCGACAAGGCGCTCTACGAGGTCAACTACGAGCTCAACAACCGTCCCGACTGGTTGGCCCTTCCTCTGGCGGCAACGTTGAAGCTGACGTGACCGAGGCGATGATTGGCCAGTCGTTCGTAGGGGCGGACCGCCGTGTCCGCCCTCCTCGTATGCGGAACTCGACGAGGGCGGACACGGCGGTCCGCCCCTACAATTCGCCGACGCCGGACGCTTATCAAGCGGCTCCGCGCCGAGTTACGCGGGCGTCAGCGCGGCGCTCCCCTGACGGGCAGCGAAGACGCGATAGTCGATCTCGGGGAATGGGTTGTCCCGCTCCTTGAGGCTGTCGAGGAACTTGCGACCCTCCGCGTCGAGCGGCGCGCCGGACCCCGCGAGGTCCGCCAGTTGATTGAATCGCTCCAGGTGCTCGGTGAACCGTTCCGAGGCGTACTCTTTGGCTTGCCCGGTCGTGACGAGGAACGGCCAGTCGCTGCTCTCCAGCAGGAGCAGTTCGCGTGCGGCCTGGTTGAGGACGTCGAGTTGGTCGCCCGTCGCCGTCGGGACGGCCGCGACCAGCTCCTCCATCCGCCGCTCCGCCCCGTGGATCAGCGGCCACATCCACTGGGTATCGACGTTGAACCAGGTGAAGTGCCCGCCGCCGGCGCCCCAACTCGACTCGGGCAGGATCATCACCCGCTCGGGGCCGTGCTCCTCGATGATGTGGCTGGCGGTCGTCAATTCCACCGTCTCGCTCGCCGCCAACCGGCGCAGGACCTCCTTGAGCCAGTCGACCCCCTCGAACCACCAATGGCCGAACAACTCGGTGTCGTAGGCCGAGGAGATGACGCCGGATCGGCCCGTCTCGTCGCGATAGCCCTCGAGCAACGACTCGACGAGGTGCGCGAAGTGGTCGGCGTGCATCTGCACTTGCTCGGCCGCCCGCGCCGGTTCGTACGGCGGTTTGTCGCCGAGATCGACCCCGGCGCCGCCGATCCGCCAGTATTGCAGACCCGAGATCCCGTCCTTCCGGTGAAACTCGCGATAGACGAAGTCCCCCGGATAGCCGAACGTCCCCGACCAGACTTGCTGACCGGTCTGGTTGTTGCGGCCGAGTACGGCGACCTGGCCGGGTGCGTCGCCGACCCAGTACGGCTCGTACGTCGTGCCCGGTTCGTCCTGTTCGTCCGGCATCACCTTCATCGCGTAGCGACGGGGGACCGCGCCGTAGGGTCCGATCGCCTCGCCCGCGGCCTTGCCGACCGGGCGACCGCCTTCCACGGTGTGCGTTTCGCTGAAGAAGACCTGCAATCCTCGCTCGGCGAGGAACGACTCCAGCCCCGGCCGGCGTACGGTGCGCCCGTTCTCGTCTTCGAGGATGGCCGGGCGGTAGGCGCATTCCGGCAACCAGATCGCCTTCGGTTCCCGGCCGAACTGGCGCTTGTACGCCGCGACGCCGGTCGCAAGCTGACCGAAGATCGACGAATCGCGGGCAAGCAGCGGCAGGTAACCATGCGTCGCGGCCGAGGTGGCGATCTCGATTCTGCCGGCATCTTGCAACCGGCGAAACGCGCCGACGATGTCGCTGCCGAAGCGGTCGCGAAAACTGGTCAGGGTACGGGCATACCAGTGATGGTAGAACCGGGCGAGATCGCGCATCACCGGATCGCCCGCCTCTTCGAACCGCTTGACGTCGTTGGCGGCCCAGGCGGCCCGCTCCGCCGCGTAGTGGACGAAGTGGTCGACGATCACGGGGTCGGCAAGTTGCTCGGCCAGGATCGGCGTGATGCCGATCGTCAACCCGTACTGGACGCCTTCCTCTTGGAGATCGTAGAGGGCATCGAGCAAGGGTACGTACGTTTCGGCGATCGCCTCGTGGACCCACTCTTCGCCGTGCGGCCACATCCCGGCTTGTCGCGCGTAGGGCAGGTGGCTGTGTAGAACAAAGGTGAAAGCTCCGATCTTGCTCATCGATGCCCTTTCTCTGGTCTCGGCTTACCACAACGGATGGGCGGTGCCTTCGGCGGAGTAGTCGTAGGGGTCCGGAGTCTTCACCTTTTCCGGCCGGGCGCGCCGACCGTAGACGGCGGTCAGCTCGCCGAGACCGGCCGCCACGCCGGGATGGAGTTGGTGCGGCAGGAAGCGCCACCCCCAGTTGCCCATCGGTCGACCTGGCGTGTTCATCCGCGCCTCGTCGCCGAGCCGCAGGATGTCCTGAAGCGACGACACCGCCAGATCGGCAACCGACGCCAGCGCCATCCGGATGAAATCCCAGGCGATGTCGCTGCCGTCCCGTCCCAGGTACGTCTGCACCTGACGCCGCGTCCGCCCGTCGAGCCCCTGGAACCAGCCGATCGTCGTCTGGTTGTCGTGGGTGCCGGTGTAGACGACGCAGTTCTGCTCGTAGTTGTGGGGCAGGTAGTCGTTCTCGGGATCGTCGTCGAAGGCGAACTGGAGGACCTTCATCCCCGGCAATCCGAGGTCGGTGCGCAGCTCCTTGACGTCGGTCGTGATCAGCCCCAGGTCCTCGACGACGATCGGCACGTCACCGAGCGCGTTGGTGATCGCATCGAACACCTCCCGACCCGGACCACGCTCCCACCGACCGGAAGCGGCCGACGGTGCACCGGCCGGCACCGTCCAGGCAGCGGCGAATCCGCGAAAGTGGTCGATCCGAATCACGTCCACCATCGCCAAAACCGCGCGGACGCGATCGGTCCACCACCGGAACCCGGTGGCCGCCAACCGCGGCCAGTCGAACATCGGATTGCCCCAGAGCTGCCCGTCGTCGGTGAACAGATCCGGCGGTACGCCGGAGGCGACGGTCAATCGGCCGTTCGCGTCGAGTCGGAAAAGGTCGCGGTTGGCCCAAACGTCGGCGCTATCGTGGGCGACGAAGATCGGGATGTCGCCGATGATGCGGATGTCCCGCTCGTTGGCGTACCGCTTCAACTCCGTCCACTGACGCCTGAACTGGAACTGGACGAATTGGTGGAAGCGGACGTCGTCTTTGAGGCGGTCTCTCCACGATGCGACGGCCTCGGGTTCGCGCAGACGGATCGGCGATTCCCACTCGAACCACGGTCGACCACGAAACTGGTCCTTGAGCGCCATGTAGAGGGCGAAGTCGTCGAGCCAGTGTGCTTCCTCCTGGCGGAACGCTTCGAAACCCTGGCGTTGCGAGCCTGCCGCGCCCCGACGGAAGCGATCGAACGCGGTTCGCAGGGCACCGATCTTGAACGGGATCACCGCGCCGAACTGGACCTCGTGGTCGGTGAAATCGTCGGGAATCCGAAGATCCGAGTCGTCGACGAGTCCTTCGCCGGCGAGCCACGCGAGAGAGATCAGCAGCGGGTTGCCGGCGAACGCCGACGGCGAGGCATACGGGGAGTCGCCATACCCGGTCGGTCCGAGCGGCATCACCTGCCAGACCCGCTGTCCCGCCACCGCCAACCAGTCGACAAATCGAAACGCCGCCTCGCCGATGTCGCCGATGCCGTGGGGTCCGGGGAAGGAGGTCGGATGGGCCAGCACCCCACTCGCGCGCTGAAACGGCATGGACTCTCCTCGTGGCTCACACGACAGAACGGTCAAGCGTCGTAGCCAGCGCTCGGTCGAATGATCTCACGGCCCTCGCTGTCGAGCGCAAACGAACGGACACACATACCCCAGCCCAGCGCGTTCACGCCTGAACACTTGAGACTATGCAAGCCCGGTGCCGACCGCGCGTGCCGGGGTTCGTCGCTCGGCGCGCGAAACCGGCGAGCGGCCGCCTACGGCTCTTCCAGACTGTCCCGCAGGATGTCCATGTGTTCGAGCGCCAGCCCGGTCCCGACCGCGACGCAGGAGAGCGGATCGTCGGCCACGTAGCAGGGGACACCGGTCACTTCCATTAGCAACTCGGGAAGCTGGCGCAGCATCGAGCCGCCGCCGGTCAGGATCATCCCCTTGTCGATGATGTCCGACGACAACTCCGGCGGCGTCTCTTCGAGCACGGCCCGCACCGCCCCGATGATCGCCTCCAACGGCTCGGTGATCGCGTCGGTGACCTCGTTGGCGTGGATCTGGATCGTACGCGGCAGACCGGCGACTTCGTCGCGGCCGCGCACCTCCATCACGACGTCCTCTTCGACCGGCATCGCGCTGCCGATGGCGATCTTGACCTCCTCGGCCGTCCGCTCGCCCACCCGCAGGTTGTATTTGCGCTTGATGTAGTTGGCGATCGACTCGTCGAAGCGGTTGCCGCCGACACGGAGGGAGCGGGCCACCACGATCCCGTTGAGCGAGATCACCGCGACTTCGGTCGTGCCGCCGCCGATGTCGATGATCATGTTGCCCGACGGGTCGGCCACCGGCACCCGCGCCCCGATCGCCGCCGCCAGCGGTTCGCTGATGAGGAAGGCCTTGCGGGCGCCGGCATTCAAGGCGGCGTCGCGCACGGCGCGCCGCTCGACGCCGGTGACACCGGCCGGGACGCAGATCATCACCTCGGGCCGGATCAGCGAGAAGCGGCCGCAGCTCTTGTTGATGAAGTAGCGCAGCATCTCCTGGGTGACGACGTAGTCGGCGATGACGCCGTCCCGCATCGGTCGGACGACTTCGATCGTTTCCCGCGGTTCGCGGCCGAGCATGTTTCGCGCTTCGATCCCCACCGCCTTGACCTTGCCATCCTTGGCAGAGATCGCGACGACGGACGGTTCGTTGATGACGATCCCGCGGCCACGGACAAATACGAGGACGTTCGCCGTCCCGAGGTCGATCCCGATCTGCTTTGACACGTCGCGGAACCCCGATTCCGGTACGAAACGCAAATCGCGGCCGTGCGCGCCGGCGGCACGACCGCGTCGACTTCTTCAGCAGCCGGCGATTGTATCATAGCCCCTACCACGTAACCCCGACCGAGACGCATGCCCTGGTCTCGAGTCCCACGCCTGGGAAGGGCAGAGGACGCCGTGATGCTTGCCGATCAGACACCCGGACAGACCGGCACGGAGGCAAACGAACAACCGCCTCGCCACCCCGATTCCGCACACCAATCACGACCGAAGAACGGTCAACAGGGACGCCGCGGCGGCCGCTCCCAGGATGGGGGTGAGGAGCGCCGCCGCCGCAAATCGTCCGGCTCCGAGCGCCGGGCCATGGCCGGATTCGGCGACGGCATCGAGCGCGCCTACTGCCTCGGCCATCGCCACTTGCTGCCGCCCGCCTTTCCGGTCCAACACCGAACCGGTGTCGCCGCGCTCGTGCCGGTGATCGTCTCCCGGCGCCCCGATGCAGTCCTCTTGTGCGACTGCGAGCACGACGGGCCTCACTCCTGGCCGGATGGAGAGATCGCCGGTGCCGGCGACGCCTGACGTCTGCGGCCGAAACTCGACCGGGGCGGCGGAGCCATGTAGAGCGTGGCGCCGATCCGGATCACACTCGACGCAACCAACAGGGGAATCGTCCCGACGAAACCGACCAGAACCGACGCGATCAGCGGCGCAAAGAGTGCCCCGGTCCCCTGGGCGAGGCTTGTCCAGGCGAGCAGATTGGGTCGGTCGGCATCGTGTTCGGCCAGTTCGGCCGACCGCATCGTCAGCCCCATCGTGTGCCCCGGCCAACAACTCGACGCGAACGCGTCCACCGCGAAGCCGAGCCAATAGACGGGGACCAGCGCCCACAACGCCGGCACCAACCCCGCGCCGAGCCCGCCCAGCAGCAGCATCCGTTTGGCCCCTTTTTCGTCGCCGACGTGGCCCCATCGTCGCTGGACGACGACGGCGGCGATCGACGACAGGACCGCCGTGAGGGCGAAATAGGCCGTCGGCGCATGCAGGTCCTTGATGATGTAGGGAGTCAGCACGGGTCCGACGAGCGTCGCGCCGAACCAGAAGCAGGCGACGCCTTTGAGGAACCTCCGCACCTCTGGGTCGGGTGGCAACGACCGGGCGGACCGCGGCGTAGGCACCGGCGGCGCCTCCGTCGTGGCGAACAGGAGACGGAGTTGCCAGAGACTCAGGAACCCGCCGCAGGCCGCCAGACCGTAGGCGAACGGCAGCGCCGACTCTTTCGACGAAAACCGAAGCAAAACCGCCAACCCGAGCATCACGACCGCGGACGCCCCCGTTGCCGCGGTCGCCCGCATGGCCAGCCAGCGACCGCGCTCCTCCGTCGGCACCATCCCGGTGAGGAAGGACGTCCAGAGCGGCAACGCCAGGCCCTCTCCCGCCGCCCAGGCCAGCACCAACACGACGAGGATCGCGACCTTGTCGGAGCCGAAGGCGATCAACGTCAGGGGGATGCAGAGGAAGAGCAGTCGGGCCACGGACAGGCACAGCAACGTCGTCCGCGAGACGCTGCCGATCCGCGCCGCCAATCGCGGCCCGACCCACCCCGAGCCGAACCCGAAGACGTTGGCTCCGCTGTTGTAGATGCCGAGCGCGATCGCCCCGGCGCCCCGCGAAATCAGCAGCGGGTTGATGAACGAGTTGTTGATCGCGGAGAGGACGCCCCAGGCCCCGGCCTCCGTTTGAACCATCCGCCGAAGGTGCCGGAAGTTGCGCAACCCCTCTGGCACGGCTCCTCCTGACAGGTCGACATGGCAGCGGACGACCGGAGCGACGATGGCGGTACTCTCGCAAACCGGCCGGGAAAACGAAAGCCCCCGTCGTCCGCCGGCCCTCCCAAATCGGGCGTACGTTCGGGTTGAACGTGCGCATCGTCATCGCTAGTCTGATCAGCGCCTTGTCGGTCTCGACCGACCGGTTAGCGCACCGGAGCGTACTCATGATGTTCGTCGTGCCGACGTGGTCGGATACCTCCCCTCAACCGTCGTCGAGCGGCAACAGCAATGCGGCGCCTCAATTCTTGTCGGCCGAAGAGTGGCTTTTGGGAACGTCGATCGTCCTCGCGACCGTCCTTGGCACCGCCAGTGAGACCACGCGAAATGCGGCCATCGTCGCCTACACAACTGCTTCGGTCGCGCTCTGCATCGCCCTCATCCCCTGGTTGTGGACCGCCTGGCTGGAACGCCGATCCGATCGGATTGCCACCTGGCGGCTGATGGCCACCTCGCTCGGTGTTGTCGGCGCCGCGCAGCTCGCGGCGACCGTCGCGGTGATCGGACACCGGGGCCCCGCCGAACTTTCATCTGGCACCGACCTCTTGTGGATCGCTGGCGCCGCAATTGGTATCTTCGCCACCCACCCCATGATCCGACGCCAGAGCCCCGACGAAGCGGTTATCCGCCGTTACCTGCTCTCGGGTCTCATCGCCGGACTCTCAAGCCTCGTCCTGCTCTTCGTCGCCCGCATCGCCGACTCGCACAACCAGCCGCGCGCGAACGTCGATTGGCTCATCGCCTGGGCGACCGTCGCCCTCCCCCTCACCACGTCGCTCCTTTGGTGGTCGACGATGCCGAAACCAGAAATCGGATCCCGATCCCGCCGCGTGGCGATGGGGTGGTTGTGCTTGACGGTCGCGATGTCCGGGTTCGCGCTCGATCGCCTGTTCGTCGGCAGTCACCTCAGCCCGAGGACAAGTTGGGCAACCATTCCGTCGGCTGCCTTCCTGGCACTGTCGGCGCTCGGCATCCTGCAGAACCGGTCGAACGGCACGTTATCCCTGTTCCACCCCGTCACGGTGCAAAACGGCAGCGCCGGGTTGGAATTCCGTCCTTGGCTCCGTTCAACCTTTCCCTACGTCGGGTTCGCGGCCTTCGTCGCCATCGCAATTGGGCTGCTGACACGGGAGAAGCCCCATTTTCCTTCGGTCATCGCGGTCGTCGTCAGCTTGGTCTTCGCCGCCTTGATCCTGCTTCGCCAGACGCTTGCCCAGACCAACAGCGCCCGCGCCGCGAAGCAACTCGAACAGGCCAGACTCGAATTGGCCACAAGGGCGAATATTGACCCCGTCACCGGGCTACCGAACCGCCGCGCGCTCGACGACCGGCTCGCCGAAGAGGTGGAGCGCGCCCAGCGCTACCGGCAACCTTTGAGCCTGTGCTTCATCGACCTCGACCGTTTCAAACAGATCAACGACGACCACGGTCACGCCGCCGGCGATGCCGCGCTGCGGCAGGTCGGCTCCCTGCTGCGCCGCACCGCGCGCGGCATCGACTTCGTCGGCCGCTTCGGGGGCGAAGAATTCGTCGTCCTTGTCCCCGGCACCTGGTCCGTCGACGCCGCCACGCTCGGCGAGCGGTTGTGCCGCGCGGTCGCGGAAACCTCCTTCGACCTGACGGACGACCAAACGATCCGCCTGACGATCAGCATCGGCATCGCCGGTCTCCCGGAGCACGCCCAGGACGCCGGATCGCTCAACGAATGTGCCGACAAAGCCCTCTACACCGCCAAACGCTCCGGCCGCAATCAGGTCGTCCTCTACGAGCCCGGTGCCTGATCCGCAGCGTCACACCCAGCCCGTCGCCGCCATCGCGGCGACGATGCGCCGGCACACGTCGGCGTCCGCCAATGCCCGGTGCCCGCCGGGCGGCAAGCCGAACGCCGCCGCCGCGTCCGGCAGGCTGTGCCACCGGTACGCCGACCTCCCGCGCGACGGTTCCTGGCGAAACGCCGCGTAGGCTTTCATCGCACAGTGCCACGTCGCACGAGGGAAATTCGCCCCGGTTCGGTCGCAACACTGCCGGACCATCGTTCGATCGAAACCGGCGTTGTAGACGACGACCAATCGGTCGATCAGTGCCGCGCTCACCAATGGGAAGACCTCTTCCCAGGAAGGCGCCAACGCCACGTCTTGGTTCCGAATGCCATGGATTCGCGTCGCCTCGGACGGAATCCGCCGATCCGGTCTCACCAGCGCGTCCACCAGGACTTCGCCGCTCACGGAGATCACCGCGATGTCGACGATCTCGGCGGACGTCCCCAGCCCCGTCGTCTCGGTGTCCAGAAACACGGTCTCGGCCGTGTCCATCACCGCCCGCGACCAGGCGACGGCCGACCGCCGATCGTACGGAGTTCCCAGGTCCACCATCGAAACGCTCCCGTCATCCAAAACGGGGTCATCTCACGCTGCGGGTGGCGCGCACGCGCTCACGAGGTCGAGGTACGCCTCTGCTGTGTCCGCCGCCGCGATTGCCCTCACGACGACCTCATCGAGGATACCGCCGAACGCCGCCAATTGCGATTGGATCGCCGACGGGGTGCCGGATATCGTCGTCCCGAACGCCGGCACACCGATCCTGGTAAAGTGGGCGGCATACGCCGGGTAGCCCGCGTAGCGATCCGCCTCTTGCCGCAAGCGCTTCTCCCCTGCCGGCAATCCCACCCGGAGATAGGTGGAGAGTGTCGGCGTTTCCCGACCCGCGCTCTCGGCCGCCTGGCGCACCAACTCTGCGGTCTCCCGCGCCGCCTCCGGCGTCAACCAACTCAACAGCAAGCCATCCGCGACTTCGCCGCCGAGCCGGCACATCCGCGGCCCAAGCGCCCCGACGTAGACCCGAACCGGCGCCAATCGCTTCAGATCCGTCACGGCATCTCTGACGAGTTCCACCGTGCCCGTCCGCGCGCCGCCCGACCCTAAACCGACGATGAGTCGATCGATCGGCAGTTCGAGTTCGGTGATGCGCGCGGCGATCTGCTCCGGCGTCGTCCGGTCGACCGGGATCACGCCGACGCCAAGGTCGATCTTGTTGGTGACTCGCGCCGCCGCCGCCAGCGACGCCAGCCCCTCGCCACCCGGCGTGTCGTTCGCCCAGAACGAGGCGAAGCCGGCCGCCTCGACCGCCGCGGCCACCTTCTCGACGATGGGGTGGTCGAGCGCACCGGCGATTCCGTAGCCCCTCGATGTCGGCATTTTTCGCTCCGTTTCGTACGCCACCGAAGTGGGACTTATCGACCGCTTGGGAAACCCAATCCTAACCGGCGCAACGAGACGTGGCGACCGCGACCGATGATCAGGTGGTCGAGCACCTCGATGTCGAGCAACTCTCCCGCCCGCGCCATCTCCGTCGTCAGCGTCACGTCGGCCCCCGACGGCGTCGGGTCGCCCGATGGGTGGTTGTGCACCGCGATCATCGCCACCGCGTTGTGCCGGATCGCCTCGCGAAAGACCTCGGCAATCCGCACCTGGGCCTGGTTGACACTCCCCTGGTAGACCGTTCGGATCGCCAGGACTCGGTGTTTGGTGTCCAGGAGGACGACGCGCAACTGCTCCTGATCCAACGCCGCCATCTCGATCCCAACGAGGTTGACGACGTCGTCGGGCGAGCCGATTTGGGGTCGCTGGTCGGGTCCGAGCGCGACCACACGCGCCGCGATCTCGAGCGCCGCCTTCAGTTTCGCCGCCTTGGCCGGTCCGAGTCCATGGATTGCCGCCAGATCGACCGCGTCCATCCTCATCAATCCGAGCAATCCATCGTGCTCGGCCAACAAGCGCTGCGCCAGCGCCGTCACCGTCTCGCCCTGCGTCCCCGTGTTGAGGATGATCGCGATCAGATCGCCGTTCGACAGCGAGGCCGCGCCGCGCATCAACAACCGCTCGCGCGGTCGCTCGTCGGGCGCCAGTTCCTTCAACGTGAACTGACGAATCGCCACGTTCCTCTCCCCAAGGCATGCCGAAACACATCGGTCTGGCGTCGGTGGTCGCTCTGCTTCGTCGGTCTATCCTACCGCACCGGTGCGGGAACGGAAACTCCCCGATGGTATACTTCGCGGGCGCCGCCCAGGGCGGCGCGTCGTCGTGTTATCGAGGGCAATCGCCGTCCGCCATTGCTCGCTGCCCCGGCCTGGAGCGTCTACCGTTGGTTTTCAATCGCCTTTTCCGTCGCCGCGCGGAACCCGACGTCCAACTCGAAAAGGGCCTGGAAAAGACCCGCCGCGGCGTCTTCAGCGAAATCACCCGCCTCTTCGACCGCGGCGTCCTCGACGACGAACTCTACGAGGACCTCGAGATGCTCCTGATCCAGGCCGACGTCGGCTGGGACGTCAGCCAGCGTCTCGTCCGCGAACTGCGCGCGCGGGTCGACCGCGACCGCATCAACGACCCGGCCGACGCCCGCGAAATCCTGCGCCTGGAGATGATCGAGCTCCTCGAACTCGCCACCCGCAACCGCAAGGTCAAGATCTTGCAGCGCGGCGTCCCCTTCGTCATCATGGTCGTCGGCGTCAACGGCGTCGGCAAGACCACCTCGATCGCCAAACTCGCCGCCTACCACCAGGGTTTCGGCCGCACGGTCATGGTCGCCGCCGGCGATACCTTCCGCGCCGCCGCCATCGACCAACTCAAAGTTTGGGGAGAACGGCTGAAGGTGCCGGTGATCGCCCACGACCAGGGCGCCGACCCCGGCGCCGTCGTCTTCGACGCGATGCAAGCCGCCCACAACCGCGGCGTCGACGTCCTGATCGTCGACACCGCCGGCCGCCTCCACACCAAGTTCAACCTGATGGAGGAATTGAAGAAACTCCGCAAGATCATGCAGCGCCACGTCGAGGACGCACCGCAGGAGGTGCTGCTCGTCATCGACGCCACCACCGGTCAAAACGGTCTCGTCCAGGCCAAGAAGTTCGCCGAGTCGGTCGAGATCTCCGACATCATGATCGCCAAACTCGACGGCACGGCCAAGGGCGGCATCGCCTTCTCGGTCGCCAAGGAACTCGGCACCCCGATCTCCTACGTCGGCACCGGCGAAAAGGCCACCGATCTCGCAGAGTTCCGCCCGGACACCTACGTCGACTCGCTCTTCTTCGGCGTCGGGGAAGGTTTGTAGATGAGCCGCTTCATCCGACCTGACGCCTCGTTCTAGCCCCGAAGGGGCTTCGTTGCCTCAGCCCTGGGTTTCAACCCAGGGAAACCGGGGAAACCAGGGACACCCGCCATGTTCGAATCCCTCTCCGACCGACTCACCGAAACGCTCGGTCGCCTCTCGCGCAAAGGCAGGCTGACCGAGCAGGACGTCGACGAGGCAATGCGCGAAGTCCGTCGCGCCCTCCTCGAAGCCGACGTCAACTTCAAAGTCGTCAAAGACTTCGTCGCCGCCGTCCGCGAGCGCGCGGTCGGTCAGGACGTCCTCAAGTCCCTCACCCCGGCCCAGACCGTGATCAGCATCGTCAACGAGGAACTGATCAAGGTCCTCGGAACCGATCGCGAACCGCTGCGCATCCCCGCCCGGCCGCCCCAGATCTTGATGCTCGTCGGTCTCCAGGGCTCGGGCAAGACGACCCACGCCGCGAAGCTCGCCGTCCACCTGCGGAAGGAGGGGCGCAACCCACTCCTGGTTGCCGGCGACGTCTATCGCCCCGCCGCCGTCAACCAGCTCCAGGCACTCGGCCGTCAGGTCAACATCCCCGTCTACGACGAGGGGATCCAGCAGAACCCGGTCGACATCGCCAACAACAGCATCAAATTCGCCCGCGAGCGCGGCTACAACCCGGTCATCGTCGACACCGCCGGCCGCCTTCAGATCGACGAGCGGATGATGCAGGAACTCGTCAACGTCAAGGCGAAAATCGATCCGACCGAAATCCTCCTCGTCGCCGACGCGATGACCGGTCAGGAAGCCGTCGGCGTCGCCGAAACCTTCCACGACCGCCTCGGCGTCACCGGACTGATCCTGACGAAAATGGACGGCGATGCCCGCGGCGGCGCCGCCCTCTCGATCCGTGCCGTCACCGGCGTCCCGATCAAATTCATCGGTACCGGCGAAAAGGTCGACGCACTCGAAGCGTTCTATCCCGAACGCCTTGCCAGCCGCATCCTCGGCATGGGCGACGTCCTCTCCCTGATCGAGCGCGCCCAGGAGCAGACGACCGAGGAGGACGCCCAGCGCCTCCAGGACCGAATGATCAAGGGTCAGTTCAACCTGGAAGATTTTCTGGACCAGTTACAGAAAATCAAGAAGATGGGTCCCCTTACCCAGCTCCTGGAGATGATTCCCGGTCTCGGCGGTCAGCTCCGCGAGGCGAAGGCGCAGATCTCCGACGACGACTACAAGCAGATCGAGGCCATCATCCGCTCGATGACCCCCAGGGAACGCCGCAATCCGCAGATCATCGACTTCAGCCGCCGCCGGCGCATCGCGCTCGGCAGCGGCACGACCCGCGACGACGTCGGCCAACTCCTCAAGCAGTTCGGCGAGATGCAGAAGATGATGTCCGAACTCGGCGGTATGGCGAAGAAGGGCCGCCTCCCCGACCAAATTGCCCTCGGCCAACCGGCCGGTCCGCCGGTCCGCGGCAAACCCCATCAGCAATCCCGGCAGAAACCCAAGAAGCGCAAGCGCCGCTAATCCTGGTACCATATCTGCACGGTTTACGAGTCCGGGCGGTCGACTCGCCCGGACTCACCGGAACGATTGAACCACCAGAGAGAGCAGATGTCCGCACCGACCAGTTCACCAGTCACGGTCTACACCACCCAAACCTGACCATGGTGCGACAGGGCTAAGGAGTTCCTTAGCCGCCACAACGTGCCATTCGTCGAGAAGGACGTCTCCCGCGACTACGCCGCCGCGATGGAAATGATCCGGCGTTCGGGTCAACAGGGCGTTCCCGTCGTCACCGCCGACGACGAAGTCATCGTCGGCTTCGACCAGGTCCGCCTCGCCAAAATCGCCGAGCGATACGCCGGGCCCAAACGCCCGGCGCTCGGTTTGCTGGCCGCCGATGCCGAGCAATACCTCTCTCGGCATGCCGACGCCGCGTCGAACTATCCGCCGGGTACCAAAGGCGTCTACGTCGGAGAGGTGCGCCCCGCCAGCGTTGCCGAACGTTCGGGCGTCAAACGGGGCGACGTCATCCAGGCCGTCGCCGGCAAGCGCGTTCGCTCCATGCGCGACCTCGACACCCTGGTCGAAACGCTGAAGGCGGGCGAGGGCGTTTCCGTTCGCTACCTGCGGGGACCGGAGGAGCACACCACCACCTTCCAGTTCTAGTATGCTGATCCTCGTCGCCAGGTTGCGCTGCGTATCGGCCTAGTCGACGAGGATCGCGCGGCGAATGGACAACCTCTCCCATCTCGATACCCTCCAGCGTCTTGGCCTTTCGCTGCTGGCCGGATTGATGCTGGGCTTCGAGCGAGAATGGTCGGCGAAGGCGGCCGGGCTCCGAACGCACGCGCTCGTCTGCGAGGGATCGGCGTTGTTCATGATGGCGTCCCTGCTGATCGGCGAGCAGGTTCGCCGGTCCGGCGGAGCGGGTTACGACCCATCGCGCGTCGCCTCAACCGTCGTTCAGGGGATCGGCTTCCTCGCGGGGGGCGTCATTCTCGCCCGCGGTGGGCGCGTCCACGGCATTACGACGGCTGCCGACATCTGGGTCACCGCGGCCATCGGCGTCTTGATCGGGGCCGGCTTCTTCTTTCTGGCGATCGCCGCGACCGTCACCACGGTCCTCGTCCTGGGCCCCCTCAACTGGCTCGAATCGCGCATGACTCCGCGGATACGCTTCTCCCGCATGCGGAATGCCGAAACGGCCGGCGACGAACCAGACGGCGAGTGATCCCGGCACGCTATCGCTTGAGCCAATCTTCGATCAGGCGTTCCCGCTCCGCCGCGGGCAGCTTGGCCCTCGCGTAGTCCCCGGCTTCCCGACGCTGGCGCAACGCCTCGTAGAGCGTCACGGCGCAGGCGACCGAGATGTTGAGACTCTGCACCATCCCCATCATCGGGATCGCGACGCAGCGATCCGCCTGGGCGACGGCCTCGTCAGACAGACCCCGCATCTCGTTGCCGAAGACGAGTGCGGACGGCGTCCGAAGATCGACCTCGTGGAGTTCGACCGCCCCCGGCACCAGGGCGGTTGCCACGATCGTGAACCCCTCCTGCCGTAGCGCCCGATAGCAGTCGTCGATCGAGCCGTGCCGGATCGCCTCGATCCACTTGGCCGCGCTCGCCGAGGTCGTCCTCGCGAACGGCCCTTTCGGCGCCTCTTCGATCGAATAGACCAGATGCACGCGAAGCACGCCCACCGCGTCGCAGGAGCGCAGGACGGAACTCACGTTGTGCGGATCGTGGACGTTTTCGAGCACGACCGTCAGATCCGGCTGCCGCCGGTTCAGCACCTCGGCAATCCGTTGCTGTCGCCTCGACGTTCGCGGCCACTTCGACGTCTTGCCGCGACTGCTCTCGGACAGTTCGCGGCGGTTGACCGCCGCCAGTCCCCGCTCGTTCTCCAACTCGCCGGAAGGCATTCCCGATACCTTCGTACTCGCGTCTTCTCGGACCTTCCTGTCATCCTGCTCCCTGGCAGGTCGATCGGCCCGTCTCTAGTATGAAACGCGTTGGTTCGACCCGTTACAACCCCGCACGGAGCGCCGCGATGACGTATGGTGCAATCGGACGATCTCTCCTTTGCCTCCTGGTTGGCGTCGCCCTCCTCGCCTCGGTCGTCGCCCTCGTTCCCGGTCCGCTTCAGGTCGTGGCGGTCCTGATCGTCCTTCCCGTCGAGTCACTCCTCCTCGCGGTCGCGACCTCCCCCCGCCGCCGGTCGACCGAAAACACCTCGCCGGCCGCACTTTGAAGCAGATCTGAACCGGGGCGTCGTCTTGGGCCGAGCCTGGTCATCCCTCCTCAGTCCGCGCTGAGATCGTCGGCGACGAGCCGCAGCACCAGCTTCGGATCGAATCGCCGCGAACACCGTCCGCACGACCAGACACCGCGTCGCCGCCGCCGAACCGTGTGTTGACACTTCGGACAGGCGTACAGATAGCGAAGCGGCCGTCGTTCGACCGGTACCAGACACCGCCGAATCTCGTCGAGACTCGCCCCGGTCATCGCCGCGACCCGAACCGCGATGCGATCGTAACCGTGCTTCGCGTGCCGCCGCAGATCCCCGTCGAGACGGTCCCGCATGTGGATCAATTCTTCCGCGACGACGATCTCCAGCGCACGCGGCTGCGACCGATCGATGCGCGGAAGGTTGATCAAGACGAGGTGAGCGCGTTTGGCCGAGGAGAACGCATAGGCGCCGCCAATCGATGAAGAGACTCGCCGCCCCAACCACCGCTCGAACGTCTGCCGATCGGTCGTAATTCGCAGGTCGTCCGTGGGCAGGTTGAGCCTGGCCACGTATCGTGCGATCAGTTGTTCGGTCTCCTCGTCGTTCGTCTCGACGACCATGCGTTCTCCTCGTCCATTCAACTCGCGTTCTCTCGTGCCGTCACGTTTGCAGACGATCCGCGGCGTACAATCAGCCACTGGGCGTGCGCCGTCGCGCCAAGCCCGCATTCCATGAATCCGAGGACGTTCCGCTTGGTCGTCACGAACCCGAAAGCGCCACCCAGCGCCCTGGCCTCACCGCAGGACCGCTTCGGATTTCGGATGGGCTCCGACCGTCGCCTGGTCCGCTGGGCACCGATGTGTTCCTATTTCCGGGAACTGGCCAGGAAGTCGGACCGCCTGCGCTACGAAGAATACGCCCACGACTGGGGCGATCAACCCCTGGTCCTGTTGACCATCTCCTCTCCTGCCAATCTGGAACGGCTCGACGAGTTTCGTCTGATCCAGGATCGTCTCTACGACGTCCGAT
>DATBFX010000311.1:0-2678 GCA_036558305.1 Thermomicrobiales bacterium
CTCGGGGCCGCGGGAGTTCTTTTCTGCGCCGTTTCCGCGCTGCCACAGGCGGTCTTCCCTCCTCGCGTGGCGAACACTTCGATCGCCGGGAGCCAGGGGAACGGTTGCGTGGCGATCGACGATCCCGCCAACGCCGGCGTCGCGGCGAACTCGATCGTCTTCTGGGAGGAGATGCGGGGTCCGGCTTTCCAGCTGGACCTGGAAGGGAATCGGCTGGACCCCGTGGGCGGGAACGTCAGCGGCGATTTCGACGTGGACACGGTGCCCAACGCCAACGACCAGTATGACTCGGACGTCGCCGGGGACGGGAAAGGGAAATACGTCGTCGTCTGGACGGGGGAGACCGGCGGCGTCGACAGCGACGTCTTCGGCCGGCTCTTCAATGGATCCACCCCGCCCGGTAGCCAGTTTCAGGTCAACACCAACGCCACCGGCTACCAGGGTCATGCGAGCGTCGCTCGAAACGCCAATGGAGACTTCGTCGTCGTCTGGGAGAGCCAACCTGTCGGCGGCGACGTCTCCATCCAGGCCCAGCTCTTCGACAGCTCGGCCAACAAGACGGGCGCGGAGTTCCAGGTCAACACCACCGCGGGAAACCCAGGATCTTTCGCGTTCAACGAACGCCCGGACGTCGCGATCAACGACGGCGGCGACGTCTTGGTCGTCTGGAAGAGGGCGGACCTCTCGGTGGTCTGCCGTCTGTTCCCGAAGAACGGCACCCCGACTCCGGAGACGGAGATCAAGGTCACTCCCGCCGGTGTGGACCAGGACGAGCCGCACGTGGCCGTCAACGCCAACGGTGACTACCTCGTGGTCTGGCAGGAGGACGTCCCCGGCGGTGCCATCGGGGCGTTCGGCCGTCGGGTCGACCAGGCGGGCACGCCTCAGGGAACCGACTTCCGGATCAACACGCCGGCCACCGCGACGGGAGCACCAAGACCCGACGTCGCGGCCGCCGGCGATGAGTTCGTCGCGGTCTGGTTCTACGGCGGCGCCCGGGGACAGATCTTCGGACGGCGCATCGAATCGAATTTCCGGATCGTCACCCGGGAGTTCCAGGTGACGAACTTCGGCCCGAATGGTTGCCAGCACCCGGCGCTCAACTGCCCGGACCGCCCGCGGGTGGCGGCAAACAGTCTGGGCAACGTCATCGCGAAGTGGAACGAGACGGACGACGTTCCCCCCACGCCTCCGGGGAGCTTCGGGGGCGGGGTCTGGGCGAGGCGGCTGGAGCTGAACGCCGCGCAGCTGATCACGATCAACCAACCGCCGGCAGGCCCGATCACCGTCCGCGCGCCGCAGGCGGCCGGCAACGGCGTCATCGAGCCCGGTGAGTCCGTGGCGGTCGCGCCGACCTGGAAGAACACGCTCGAAGGCACACTGGCCCTGACCGGCACGGCCTCGGACCTCGCCGGGCCCGCCGGCGGGACCTACAACCTCGACGACACGACGGCCGACTACGGCTCTCTCGACGAGGGGGAATCGGCCGACTGTCAGGCCGCGACGGGCAACTGCTACCAGGTGACGATCTCCGGAACGCCGCGCCCCACCACGCACTGGGACGCGACCTTCCTCGAGACCCTGAGCAACGATCTCTCGCAGACATGGTCTCTGCACGTCGGCGAGAGTTTCACCGACGTGCCGACGTCGCAGCTCTTCTACCGGGCTATCGAGTCGGTCCTGCACGCCGGCATCACGACCGGGTGCACGGCGACGACCTACTGCCCGGGCGATCAAGTCTCGCGGTCGCAGATGTCGCTCTTCCTCGCTCGCGGCGTGGCCGGCGGCTCGGCCGGGATCCCGAACAGCGGGACGATCGGGGCCAATGCCTACGCCTGCGGCGCGGGCGGCACGTCGCTGTTCACCGACGTCCTTCCGACGGACATCTTCTGCCGAAGCGTCCACTACCTCGCGACGCAGAACGTGACCTCGGGCTGCTCGGCGACCGAGTACTGCCCGACCCCCAACGTCACGCGCCTCGAGATGTCGGCCTTCGTGGCGCGCGCGGTCGTGGCGCCCGGCGGCGGAACGGCGGTGCCCCTGACCTACGGGCCGGACCCCGTAACGAATCGCTCCTACTCCTGCGACCAGGCGAGCCCCGGCACGTTCTTCACCGACGTGCCCGCGGCGAACTCCTTCTGCAAGCACGCGCACTTCCTCTGGGCGAAGGGGATCATCTCGGGCTGCGGAGCGACGACGTACTGCCCCAACGACCCGGTCACGCGCGAGGCGATGGCCAAGTTCCTGGCCAACGGATTCCAGGTCCAGCTCTACGGCCCGTAGGCCCGCGCCGGCGGTCCTTGTCAGTCCTGACGAGTTGGAAAGGGGAGGGGGTCAGTCCTGATTTGCTGACTTCGCTTAGGTGGAAGCGAGACTGACCCCTCCGGGCTACTTCTTCGGGACGCTCGTCACTTGTGTCGCGGCGCACTGCCAGCGCCCGTCTCGCTTGACCCACGTGTCGGTGAAGCGCAGCGCCTGGTCGATCGCCTTGCCATTTTCCTTGCCCTTGATGGAGCCCTGTCCGGTCGCAACGGCGGCGTCGCCATAGGCGTGGACCTTGACGTCCTCGACCGTGAACGTGTCGTACTTGGTGCCGCCGGACTTCATGCTGGAGATCATGTCGGCCCGGGTCGCCATCTCCCCGTTCTGGTTGGTGTAGACGTAGTCGGGCGTCAGGA
>DATBFX010000312.1:0-8524 GCA_036558305.1 Thermomicrobiales bacterium
CCGCGCCACGTGCCCGGAGGCTTCGAGGTCGGTCAGGTGGCGACGGATCGTACCCGGCTTGACCGGGCCGAGGATGTCCAACTCGTCGATCCGGCTGACGATCGTGGCGTCGCGGAGCGGTTCCGGGCTCTCACTCAGGACCCGGACGACGAGATCGCGGGCGAGGTCGTCGCGCGCGTCGCGCTCCAGGATCATCGCGAGGGGAACGGCATCGGGCGCCGTCCGGTGCATCTGGGTCAGCGGCCGGTGGAGCGAGACGAGGTTGCGGAGGGCCGCCTGCGCCAGCGGTTCCTTGCCGCCGGCGAGGGCCGAGCGCACGATCCGGCGCGTCCGCCCGTAGTAGCCGGCCAGGGCGTAGAAGGCCCGGCGTTGGGCGGCGCGGTCGCCCTGCGCGGAGGCGAGGGCGAAGTGGCTGAGCGTCAACTCGGCGATACCCTGCGCCTGCCAATACGTGCGGCCTGCTCCGCGCGGGGCGGCGGTGACCTCGGCCATCGGCTCTATCCTTCCTGGGCGACGACCGCCGGTTTGCCCGCCTTGATCAGCGCGACGTTGATGCGGGCGATCAACTCGCGGGGGGCGAACGGTTTGATGACGTAGTCGTCGGCGCCGCCGGTGAGCCCCTGGATCACGTCCGACTCCTGGCCCTTGGCCGTGAGCATGATGATCAGCGGGGCGGGCTGCATCTGCTCCTTGATCTTGCTCGCCGCCGTGAATCCGTCCATCCTCGGCATCATCACGTCGAGCAGGACCACGTCGGGGTTCTCGGCGATGGCCTTGTTGAGCCCTTCCTCCCCGTCGCGGGCGGTGATGACCTCGAATCCCGCCTTCTTGAGTTTGATCTCGACCAGACGCAGCACGTCCGGTTCGTCGTCAACGGCCAGCACCCGAATCGACATGGTGTACCTCCTCCTCGTGCATCAACGTCCGAATCTCCTCGATCAACGTGTCCAGTTCGAACGGTTTGGCGACGAAGTCGGCCGCACCCAACGACAGAACACGGGCGCGGGCGTTGACCAGGAGCCCCTCGCTCCCGGTGACGACGATGACGGGGATCTCGGCCGTGACCGGCGACCGCTTCAACGTTTGCAGCACCGTGAAGCCGTCGATCCCCGGCAGGCGGAGATCGAGCAGGATCGTCTCGGGGAGCTCCTGCCCGGCAAGCGCGAGACCGGTCTCGCCGTCAGGGGCGGCCAAAACCTCGAAATCCTGTTTACGCAACGCCACGCTGAGGTATTCGCGGACCGACGGATCGTCCTCGATCACCAGAACGCGGCGCCGGTCCGACTCGCCGAGGGCGCGATGGACGTGCTGCAGCAGTTGCTCCTGATCGACCGGTTCGGTCGTGGCGGAGTCCGCAACGGCAGGCTGATCGCCGAGGAGCGACAGGACGAGGATGGGGACGTCGCGGAGTTCGGGTGCTTCGGCGAGCCGGCTGGTGCGGTTGAGACCCTGCCCGCCGGGCATCCTGACGCTGAGGACGACCAGATCCGGTTGCTGTTCGCCGATGCGGCCCAGCGCGTCCTCCGCGCTGCAGGCCGTCTCGACGCGGTAGCCGGCCCGGCCGAGCCGCTCGCCGATCGCGGCCGTGACCGCCTGGTCGTCGTCGACGACGAGAATCGTTCGCTCGGTTGCCGCGGGAAGGATGTCGGGTTCGGCCATGGGTTCCGCCACCGGCGGCAGCGCCTCGGCGGGGGCGGTCTCCACGGCGGCGGTTTCGGCGAGCGGGAGGGTAAAGGCGAAGGTCGAGCCTTCACCCGGCGTGCTCTCGACCGTAACCGTCCCGCCGTGGAGCTCGACGATCGACTTCACGATCGACAGCCCGAGACCGGTGCCGCCGATCTCTCGCGTCAGCGAGCTGTCGACGCGGAAAAAGCGCGTGAAGAGGCGGGCGACGTCCTCGGGAGCGATACCGATGCCCGTGTCGTGGACGGCGATGCGGGCCAGCTCGCCGGCGTGCGTCGCTTCGACGCGGATGGCGCCGCCGGCCGGTGTGTATTTGTGGGCGTTGCTGATCAGGTTCGTCACCACCTGCAGGATGCGGTCGTGATCGCCCAGTGCCAGGGGGAGACCGGGTTCGATCTCCACCGAGAGCGATTGGTTCTTGCCGTCGACGAGGGGGCGGAGTGTCGCCACGACCGAAGCGACGATGGCGCCGAGATCGATCGGCTCGATCTTGAGTTTGATCCGACCCGACTCGATGCGGGCGACGTCGAGCAGGTCGTTGATCAGCGTCACCAGGCGGTCGGCGTTTTGCTTGACGATCTGGAGATACTCCGCTTGTTCCTCGTTGACGTCACCGGCGTCGCCGTCGAGCATCATGTCGGTGAAGCCTTTGATCGCGGTCAAGGGCGTGCGCAGCTCGTGCGAGACCTGGGAGACGAACTCGGTCTTCATCCGGTCCAATTCGCGCTCGTGGGTGACGTCGCGGAAACCGAACAGGCGGCCGAGGAACCGCCCGTCGCTACGCACCGGCGACGAAAAGAGTTCCAGTTGCCGCTCCTGGGGCCAGACCTGGGCGAAGGTCTCGGCGACGTGGGCGCCGGTGTCGTCGATCGTCGTACCGACGCGGGCGGCGAGGGCGGCGGGATCGGCGAAGACGTGCTCGACCAGCGGCCGCAACTCGTCCATCCGCCGTCCGGTGACCTCCTTTGCGGGCAGCCCAAATAACTCCTCGAAGCGGCGGTTGACGCTGACGAGTCGCTGCGCGGGCGAGACGAGGAGGAGGGCTTCGACGACGCTGTCGACAACCGCCCGCGTTTCCGCCTCGCTCTGGCGCTGGGCGACGAGGGCGGTGTTGAGGGCGCGATTCGTCCGATCGAGGGCGGTGGTGATCAGGGCGATCAGGAAGGAGACGGTCAGGAAGATGCAGAGACTGAGCCAGTCCTCGGCCGCCAACCCACCCGAATCGGAGCGGTAGAGCGGCAGGAGGACGGCCGCGGCGGCGCCGATCCCCGTCGCCACGAACGCCGGGCCGAGTCCGCCGTTCCAGGCACTCAGGACGACCGCGATGTAGAAAACGGCGTAGACGCTGCGGCCGAAGGCAGGGAGGAAGGCGACGGCGAAGACGAGGGCGACGATGCTGAGGACCATCGCCACCCCGTAGCGCGAGGACGAGCGAAGACTGCGCCCGCCGGCGTCCGCGAGCGCGAAGCGCTGCCGGACGGACGAGGGCAGGCGCAGGAGGATCAGCCAGACGATGAGATAGGTCACCGTCTTGTCGAAGGGATCGGAGATGAACCCTTGCAGCGACGCGGCCTGGAGGGCATTGGCGCCCGTCTCGCGGAGGCGTTCCTGGACGGCCTGCCCGCCGCCGCCGCCGCTGCCCCCCAGCAGATCGGCCGAGATCGGTGCGGAGACGAGCGCGGCGACGACGCCGGTGATGAGCCCCGCCAGGGCGGACCAGAGGGGGCGCTTGAAGGCGCCGAGCGAGGCCGCGATCCCGGCGGCAACGCCGATGCAGGCGGCGGTGATCGCATAGGGAATGATGTCCGAATCGTTGAAGACGAGACCCCAGGTGACGTTCGCCAGGGCGCCGGTCAGGGCGCCGACCAGCGGCCCGGCGAGCGCGCCGGCGAGGACCGTCCCGATCGAGTCGAGA
Organism: Thermomicrobiales bacterium; assembly: GCA_036558305.1. GTDB lineage: Bacteria > Chloroflexota > Chloroflexia > Thermomicrobiales > UBA6265 > DATBFX01. Next base: position 3,599 of record DATBFX010000312.1, read on the forward strand.
TAGAACGGCCACTCGAAGACGTTGCGCACGAGTTGGCCGATGGTCACGTCGATGACCACGCCGGCGAGGACCAGGACGATGGACGGAGACAATTGGAAGCGCTTCGGCACGAAGCCGGCTCCTGATTCGATCGGCGCACTGGCTGGCCCGCGCATAGACCAGGCAGCAAACGACGCGACGGTCTTTGATCCGTATCGGCGGCGAACTCGGGTTGTCACCCGGTGCTCGGGATGCATCATCGCGGGGGAGCGCAACGCGCCGCATCGAACGAAAGGGACCAATTGGAAGCAGTTGGCGGCGATGGGATTGGCGGCAGCCTGGTCCGCACGGCGGCACGGGCTCCTTTTCGTAGGGGAGGGCCCCGTGCCCTCCCGGTCCGATGAGCGCATCGGTTCCGGTGGGACTCGATGCCTTCGGACGTGGGAGGGCACAGGGCCCTCCCCTACACGCCGGTCCGGCTGGCACGTGCCAAAACGATGGCGGACACCCTACGTCCGGCCCACTGGTTGACGTGCGTCCAGCCGTCCATTACAAGGCGATCATGACGGAAACAACGCTGCCGGGGTGAAAAGGAAAGCTGTGCTGAGCATCGGCAATCGGGGACATGTCCGTGTCCGATGACGAGCATCGAGATTCGGGCGGGGCATCGCCGGACGCATCCACGGGTCTTCGAGATTCGGAACGAGAGATTCACGGCAAGATCGGCCACGACGATTCCTACGCCGCCTGGCGCTTTACCGGGTTCCGGCGGTTGGTCGTCTCCGGGTTTGCGGAGTCGATCGGCAGCCGGATGGTCGACGTCGCCGTCGGGTGGGAGTTGTACGCGCGGACGCATTCGGCGGTCGCGCTCGGGTTGGTCGGATTGGTCCAGATCGTACCGGCGGTGCTGCTGGCGCTGCCGGCCGGTCACGTCGCCGATCGCTTCGACCGCCGGCGGATCGCGGTCGCGACGACGCTCTTGCTGGCGGGTTGCTCGGCTGGACTGACGCTGCTGTCGTGGACGGACGGACCGCTGCCGCTCGTCTACCTTTGCCTGGCGCTGATGGGGGCCGCGTCGTCGGTGCAGGCGCCGGCGACCGCCTCGATGCTGGCGCAGGTGGTGCCAGGCGAATGGTTCGGCAACGCGGCGACCTGGCAGAGCGGCGTCGGGCAGACGGCGTCGATCGGCGGGCCGGCGTTGGGCGGATTGATGATCGCGGCGACGGGCGGGGCGACCGCGGTCTACGCGATCAACGCGGCGACGCTGCTGGCGGTGGCGCCGCTGATCGGCAGTCTTCGTTTGCGACCGTTCACCCGGTCGGCGGAGAAGGTGACGGTCGATTCGTTATTGGCCGGTCTGCACTTCGTCCGTGCGACGAAGGAAATCCTCGCCGCAAGCACGCTCGACCTCTTCGCGGTGCTGCTGGGCGGGACGACGGCGCTGCTGCCGATCTTCGCCGAGGACGTCTTGCACGTCGGGCCGACCGGTCTCGGTCTCATGCGGGCGGCGCCGGCCGCCGGCGCGGTGTTGACCGCGCTGGTGATGGCGCACCGGCCGCCGTTCCGCCACGCGGGTTGGACGCTGCTGTCGGCGGTGGCGGGGTTTGGTCTGGCGACGATCGGGTTCGGCCTCTCGCGGTCGTTGCCGCTATCGCTCCTCTTTCTGGCGGCGCTCGGTGGGCTCGACGCGATCAGCATGGTCATCCGCGACACGTTGCTGCTGACGCGGACGCCCGACGAGTTGCGGGGGCGGGTCACCGCCGTCGAGTTCGTCTTCGTCGGGCTCTCCAACCAACTCGGCGAATTCGAATCGGGGATGCTGGCGGCGTTGATCGGAGCGGTGGGGGCGGTGATCGCGGGCGGGATCGGCACGCTGCTGGTGGTGCCGGTGGTGGCGCTGGCCTGGCCGGAGTTGCGGCGTTTGGGCCGGATGGTCTCCGATGAGGGGTAGCGAGGCAGCGTGTCAGTTACCTCTGCGTAGATCGCGTGGCGCGGTCACGCCGGTATGCGTTACAGGACTCCGCGGTCACCGTCCGGTCTGTGCTGCCTCCTCAAGCGGGAGGAGCACCCAGCCGAACTGGGCGAAGTGGCGGTCCAACGTGAACGCGGTTCCGATGCCGAGGCGCTCCATTACCGCGAAGCTGAGGGCATCGGTCAGGGAAAACTCCTTGTCGTCGTACCCTACGAGGATCGCCTCGGCGCGGACCTCGTCCCGTGGTCGCACCCGCACCACCGTTTGGCTCGCCCGCAGTTCGGTGAGGGCGGCGAATGCGGCGTGGCGACCGAGCCGGTTGAGGAGAAGGCTATGCAGTTCGAAAAGGATGGCGTTGGTCGTGACGAGCCGCCGGCGGTCGTCAACCAGCCGGCGCATCGTGGCCACGACCGCAGCGTGACCGGCATCGCCGCGGTCGACGGCCGCATAGTAGGCCGAGCTGTCGACGAAGACACGACGATCGGTCGCGGGCGATCTCATCCGCCGCCGTGGGCGGCGGCATCGGCGACGTAGCGATCCTTCAGGCGGGCAATGTCGCTTCCCTCGGTCGAGGCACCCAGGCCGATGATGTTCAGCAGACGCGCGGGGTCATGGCGCGGGCGCCGCGCCGAACCGGGAGGCGCGGGAGCGACGTCGCGGCTCACGCGATACCGGGCGCCACCGGTCTCGATCACGACGGGCCGCTCAGCCGCCTGATCCAGCAATCGGGCGACCTCGCTGTCGGGCTGGACGGTGATCGTTTTTGGGGCAGCGGACATACCTAACTTCACCTCCTCCATGGGAAAGAGTATACCAATCACTGACACGAAAGAAGTAAGCGCCGTCATGGATGCCCTGCGCGGTTCTCGTTGCACGGAATTGATCAAGACGAGCCCAAAGGACGAACGATTCATGTCCAAACCCCGGTCACATGGATCGCGACGGCAGCGAGCCCGTCCCAACGTCTCATCGCGTCGATTGTGCATTCGTGATGATGTCATCCTGGGCAAAACGGGCTACAGTTAGGGCAAGCGGGTCACGCCGACACGACGCGGCGACGCACGACGACTCGCGCCGAACCGACCCGGTCGCATGACCGGCGGACGGGGGAACCACCCGCGGGACGACAACCTGCCGTGGGGTCGGGAAGCAGCCACGCTTCACCGGGGTGAATCGCGCCACGAGGGCGCGTAGGGCCGACGAGCTTCCGGTCCGAACCCAGCAGCTAACCCCGTAGGCGCCTCTGAAGCACAATCGAACGGTCTGCGCGGGCGATGCGGTCGTCGGGACAGGCACGACGCGTATTGCTGGTACGGTTCGAGTTTTCGCGAGGGAAGATGATTATGTCGAGTATTGATGACGCACGGAGTCGGATCACACGCTTCCTGAGTCTGCGGCAGGGTCGGCACGCGGCCATGTCCCGCGAGGAACACCCTCCCATGGTACGACCGATGCCGGTCAAACCCATCCGCGCGCGGCGCCCGATCGTCCTGATGCGACTCCACGATGCCGACTGTCCCTCGTGCCGCGGTTTCGGTTGCACCGTTTGCGCCGGGACGGGGCTCGGTTGATGAGGAAAGGGGTATCTGACGACGCTCCGCAGCCACGGTCGATCAGCGGTTAGATCATGGCTCTTCGGTCGTCGCCAAGAGCGCCAAGAACTGGGTCGGAGTAGCGATGCTCAGACGACCGAGCCGTTCATCGCCTGCGAACACGAGCAGATCCTTGTCGCCGGTCACCAACACATCGGCGTCGGCTGCGAGTGCCGTCCCCAAGATGATCGCGTCGTCTGTGTCGCGCACAGTGATTGGAAGTTCGGACTGCGGTTCGACGACCGTCGCATCACGATTGAGGCGCCGGAGTAACCGTCCAATGTCTGCGGTAATGACTCCGTAGCGGCCAATGAACTTGGGACGCTGCAGGACATCCGCGATTTCTGCTCGCTGGGCAGAGGAAACGGCCAGTCGATAGCGTCCATCTCACCACGCGACCACGACCTGGCGGGGTATCCCGGTGAGTAGCACCGTCCCGCTGATGATCACATTCGTGTCCAGAACAACCTTAAGCACGGCGCTTGAACGCAGCGCGACGTTCTTGCCGTGCCGCCTCTATCTCCGCGGTAATGTCCGTGAAGGCCTCATCCGGATCCTTGTGAGCGTTTCTCGCCGCAAGGGCGTCCAAAGACTCCCAATCGGTCTCGGCTTCGAGGCGTAGGAAACGCGCAAAGTCTGCCGGCGTAATGATGGCGGCTAAGGGTTCGCCCCCGCCCTCAATGACCACGGGTTCGCGTGTGACGCGAACAGATTGGAGCAGATCGTCGAGATTATTCTTCGCCTCTCCCGTTGAGACCGATTTCGCCATCATCTACCTCCAGACGATACTGCGACAAGGAACGCTACCACATCGACGCGCTGCAGCGCGCACACGAACGGCGGGAGCTGCGGAGGTGTGCCGTCTTCCTTCCACGATACCCAGTGAGCACTTGCCGGATGATTGCGGTTCGGATTGGACCCGGCGTCAGACGCCTTCGACGACGGTCAGAAAGTTGGTCCGGGCGTGCTTCAATCGGATTGGCAGGATCGCCTGATACTCGGGCGACGCATGCCAACCCTTGGCCGCGTCGAAATCCGGAAACTCGATCACCACGATTCGGACCGGATTCCAGTCGCCTTCGAGCGTTTCGGAGCGGCCGCCGCGGACGATGAAGCGACCGCCGAAGGGCGCCAGGGTGGCCGGGACGGCGGCGGTATACTCCTTGTAGGGCTCGGGATCGAGAACCTCGACATCAACGATCACGTAGGCTGCCAAGACCACCTCCTCTCCGGTCGTAATTCGCGCGGTACCCCATGATCCGTGCCGAAGCATTCTACCCGGTGGGCGGCGTCGCGCCCGCACTCCCAACACCTGGCGGCCCCAACGCGAGATGGCGCGTCGAGCGGTCGGGCGCCGCCGTGAGCAATAACGCCGAAAGGGGT
>DATBFX010000313.1:0-24013 GCA_036558305.1 Thermomicrobiales bacterium
CGCCGCGGGGATGCCCTCGATGATGCCCTGGTTGCTGATGGCGCTGTTGATGACCGGCGAGGAGATGACTTCCTTGTCGATCACGATCGACATCGGCTGGCCGACGTGGCTGCTCGTGAAGTCGTAGAACCTGCTGGCCGCACCGCCGTTGAGCTCGAAGCCGACGACGATTTGTCCCAGGGAATTCGTCGTTGGATAGGCGTCTTTGAGATCGTCGCCTTTGATGATCGTCTGGTAGATGGGTCCGGTCGGAGTCGCTTCGGCACCAGCGGCCGGCGACGCCTGCGGCGATGCTTCCGGGCTGGCCTCGGGCGAGGCGATTAAGGATTGATCCGACTCCTCGCCGGTGTCGTTCGGATTGAGACTGGTTCTGACACGGGTGCCTTCCGGCAGAAATTGACCCTGAGGATCGATGATTTCCAAGAGTGCCGTCCGTTGCAGAACCTTGACGGCGCGCTCGGCACCGAGACCAGGGAGGGTGCAGTCCGCGGCGTCGCCGTCGTCCAGGCAGTCCGGGATTCCGTCGCCGTTGCTGTCCGCCAGCTTTTCGTCCGCTTCGATCTTGCCGTCACCGTTGCGGTCGAATTCCAGGTCGGAGGGTTGGCAATCGGAGGCATTGCCGTCTTTGAGGCAATCCGGTACGTCGTTGACGCCCGGAAGCTCCACGCTGATCTGGTTGTTGCCGCGGGTGCGGATCACCGGTTCGCTGACGCCCAGACCGTTGACGCGGCGCTCGACCGCGTCGCGGGTGCCGTTGAGGACGTCGCTGTCCATTTTTTGACCGGGGGCGGGCTGGGCCTGGAGCAAGACCTGGACACCGCCTTGAAGATCGAGACCCTCGTGGACGGTGACGTTCTGTTTGATCCCAGCGATGTCGGCGGCATGGCCCGGCAGACAAATCCAGGTCGTGATGGTCGTCAGGACGATGATGAAGATCAGCATGTGCCAGGGACGTAGTCGCACGCGTCTTGCTCCCGGAAGTCACCGGCGATCGTGGTTGCGGGCGACGGTCGGCCGGTGAAGAGTCCACATTGATCGGGCCCACCTGGCGGTGGGCGGCAGGTGCGGAGTATAGGGGCGCGGCGAAGGGCCGGTCAAACCGTGGCCTGGCGTTCGTGCGCGTGCTCCGGCGGCGCCGTCTCCAGGTAGAGCCGGCGATCGCGAATGTACTCCTCGACCGGGCGCGGTACCTGGAATCGAATCGGCTGACCGTTGGCAACCCGCCGCCTGAGGTCGCGCGAAGAAATGTCGATCTCGGGTACGTCGACGAGGTGAACCCGTCCCCTCGCGGCCGGCACCGCCGAAAAGACGAGGTCAAGGTCGACGACGACTCCCGGCCGGCGGGCGACGCCGAACCCCGCACGGGTGGCGATGAGATTGGGCTCATGCCAGGTGGGCAGATCGCGCAGTGAATCCTCGCCCATCAAGAAAACGAGCTCGGCCGGTCCCAGGCGATCCTGGAGCAGCCCCAGGGTGTCGGCCGTGTAGGACGGGCCGTGGCGCTCGAGGTCGACGGTGCTGACTTCGAATTCGGGCGCGTCGACGAGCGCGAGGCGGAGCATCGCGAGCCGGTGCGCGTCATCGCCGACGATCTGCCCCGCCTTGTGGGGCGGGCGTCCCGCGGGGACAAACAGGACGCGGTCAAGGGAGAGGGCGAAGCGCAATTCCGTGGTGATGATCAGGTGCCCGACGTGCGGCGGATCGAAGGTCCCGCCGAAGACGCCGATCCGCGGCAATCGCACCGGAGCGTGGCTAATCTCCTCGGCCAATGCGGTCTCCATCGCTTGGCGCCGCCCGGACGATTCGGTGAGGGCGACACCCTTGGTATAGTTCCGTCGAGAGTCGGGAAGCAAGGGAGGACGGCGACGCGTGTTCGACTACCACGTCCACACCGAATTCTCCGTGGATTGCAAGGTGCCGATGGCCGATTCCTGTCGCGCCGCCATCGCGGCCGGCGTCACCGAGATCGCGTTTACCGACCACGTCGACCACCAACCCGCCGACATGGGGTACGGCTATTATCGGGCAGAGGACTACTTCCGGGCGCTCGACCTGGCGCGGCAGGAGTTCGGCGACCGTCTGACCATCCTCGCGGGCGCCGAGGTGGACTTCCACACCGACACCGCCGATGCGGTCCAGCGGTTCATGGCGCGCTACGGGCGGGAATACGACTTCGTGATCGGATCGGTCCACTATGGGCCGGGTGGGGCGATCATCTTCCCCGACGAGTTCGCGGGTCGCACACTCGACGACGTTTTCCTGCCGTATTTCGATCAGGTCCAGGCGGCCGTGGGGACGGGTTGGTTCGACACGATCGGGCACCTGGACATCCCGAAGCGTTACGCGCCGCGGACGCACCGCACGTACGATCCGTTGGTCTATCGCGACCGCCTGAACTCGATCTTTGCGCTCATGGTCGAGAAGGGAGTCGCGTTCGAGATCAACACGTCTGGCTTGCGTCAGGCGCCGAAAACCAGCATGCCGGGTCCCGCGATCGTCAGGTGGTACGCCGACGCGGGCGGCACGAGGATCACGACCGGAACGGACTCACACGCGGCGCAGACGGTTGGCGCGGGCGTCGCCAAGACTCTCGACATGCTGGCATTGTGCGGGATCGATGCGGTCGCTTCGTTTCGCGGGCGATCGGCGCGGCTGGTGCCCATCGCGGATTTGCGGCCGGCATCGGTCTCGCCTTCGGCATAGGCCGGGCCGGTCCGATGCCTGGCGACGGTGGCGCGCGACGTGACGGTGATCCCTGACGGCGGCCGGGACAAATGGGTTCCGCCGCCGTGGCATGCGCCACACCAAGACGACGCAACGGCATTCGGACCGAAGACAGGACGTGGCCCCCGAACGACGGTGCGAACCGCGGCGAATTCGCGCGCAATCGATCCGGACCGGCCGGTTGTTCTTGGCTTCGCGATCGCGCCGGCGGTGACGGGCGTCGTCGCGTTGGTATTGGCGTTCGTCGGTCCGCTGAGCGGTTCGGGCTCGATACCGCTCGGCGTTTTTCTCGTTTGCGTCGTCCAGATCGTCGGCTACCTGGCCACGCGCAACAGCGACGTCGCGATCCTCTCGAAAGCCTGGCTGATCATGTTGGTGGCGACCGCGGGGTTGCTGCCCCTGGTTTCGCTCCAGGCGAGTCTCCTGCGCGAACCGTACGTTTCGATGGAACGGCATTCGGCGACACCTTCGGTCATCGCGACAGCGATCGTCGTCCTTTTTCTCGTCGTCGTTGCCGTCTGGTGCATCGTTTCGCTCTGGTCGGTTTCCGAGGTCACGTCGCTCAGTTTTGGGCCGTTGGCATTGCTCGTACCGGCCCTTCTGGGGGTTCAAGACACGATCGGCCAGCGAACGGCCTTGCAGGCGCTCGCCGAGGCATCGCTGTTCGCGGCCGGGGCGACGGTGTTGGCGTGGTCTCTACCTCGCCGGGTGCGATCGCTCGTACCGCCGATCGCGCTGGCCACACAGGTCGCCCTCTTGTGGGCGGCCGGTCGCGGGCCCTCGTTCCCAGAGACGAACGGCAACATCGTGACGTCGCTCTATTGGATCACCGTGATCGCGACCGCGGCCCTGATTGTCGTGGCGCCCGTCGTCTCGGCGTGGCTTAGGCGGGCGATCGAGCACCTCGAAGAGGCAGAGCACCCCCGTCGGCGCGAAACCGACGGGGGCAGCATTCCAAAGTAAGCACGACCGGCGGGTGTCCGTCAGGAGACGCGGCCGTTCTCGGAGCCGTCCGCGCCATGGCTGCCGTTCGGCCCGACGACGCCGTTGCCGTCCCGTTCGGACTTTGGCTCGACCACGGTCATCGAGGCGACGGTCTCCTTGGCACCAAGGCGCATCAAGGTGACGCCCTGGGTGGCGCGGCCGATCCGGGAGATTTGCGCGGCCGGGATGCGGATCACCTGACCACCGGTGCTGAGCATGACCACCGTCTGGTCGGGCCGGACCATCCCGGCGGCGACGATGTCGCCCGTCTTGGCCGACAGCTTCATCGCGGTCACGCCCTTACCACCGCGGCCCTGACTCGGATATTGATCGACCGCGGTTCGCTTGCCGAGCCCGTTGGCGGCCACGACGAGGAGATCCCCGCCCGGTTCGATCACTTCAAAGGCAATCACGCGGTCCTTCGGAGCCAAACGGATGCCGATCACGCCGGCGGCGGGGCGACCCATTGCCCGGACGTCGGTCTCTTTGAACCGAATCGCCTGCCCGAGCTGGCTGACGAGGATCACGTCGTCCTTGCCGGAGGTCATCTTGACCCAGGCGAGTTCGTCGCCGGCGTCGAGGGTGATCGCGATCAAACCGGTCGAGCGGACGGACTGGAATTGGTCCAGGCTGACGCGTTTGACCGTGCCCTGTCTCGTCGCAAAGAACAGGTAGTTGGCCGAGGTGAAATCGTCGACCCGCAGGAGGGTGGTCACCGTCTCGTCGGGTTGCATGTTGACGACGTTGATGATCGGGAGTCCCTTCGCGGTCCGGCCGGCGTCGGGCAGTTCGTGGACCTTGACCTGGTACACCTTGCCGCGGTTGGTGAAGACGAGGAGCGAGTCCATCGTGTTGGCGGCGAGGATGTGCTGGACACCATCCTCCTCGCGCATCGTCACGCCGGTGACGCCCTTTCCGCCCCGGTGTTGGGTCCGGTAGACGTCGTTGGCGATGCGCTTGACGTAACCCTTATTCGTGATCGTGACGAGCACGTCGACTTCGGGGATGAGGTCTTCCTCGGTCAGAATGCCGGACACGTCCTGGATGCGCGTGCGGCGCTCGTCGCCGTACTTGTCCTTGAGCATCGCCATGTCGTCGCGGATCAGACCGAGGATCTTTTGGGGATCGGCCAGGAGCGATTCCAAATAGGCGATCTCCTTGAGGACCTCCTTCAGTTCGTCCTCGATCTTCTTGCGTTCGAGGGCGGCGAGGCGGGCGAGACGCATGTCGAGAATCGCGTTCGCCTGGATCTCGGTGAACTTGAAGTTGGCGATCAGGTTCTGGCGGGCCGTCTCGGTCGTGCGGGAGCGGCGGATGGCGTTGATCACCTCGTCGATGATGTCGAGGGCCTTCTTGAGACCTTCGAGGATGTGGGCACGGCGCTTGGCGCGATCGAGTTCGTACTGCGTCCGCCGAGTGAGGACCTCCTGGCGATGGGAGACGTACTCCTGGAGCGCACGACGGAGCGTCAGGACGCGCGGCTGCATCCCGTTCTCGACCAGGGCGAGCATGTTGACGCCGAAGGTCTGCTGGAGTGCCGTGTGCTTGAAGAGGTTGTTGAGGACCTTCATCGGCTGCGCATCGCGCTTGAGTTCGATGATCACGCGCATGCCGCTGCGGTCCGACTCGTCGCGGAGGTCGCTGATGCCGTCGAGTTTGCCGTCCTTGACCATCTCGGCGATGCGCTCCTGAAGCGCAGCCTTGTTCACCTGATACGGCAACTCGGTGACGACGATCTGGTAGCGGTTGCCGCGGGAAGCCTCTTCGACGAAGGCTTTGGCGCGGATGACCACACGACCGCGGCCGGTCGCGTAGGCTGCCCGGATCCCTTCGCGGCCAAGGATCGTGCCGCCGGTCGGGAAGTCGGGACCCTGGACGATCTCCATCAACTCGTCGACGGTCGCCTCGGGATTGTCGATCAGGTAGACGATGGCGTCGCAGATTTCGTTCAGATTGTGGGGGGGGATGTTGGTCGCCATCCCGACGGCGATGCCGGCGCTGCCGTTTATGAGGAGATTGGGCAAGCGGCCTGGCAGGACCTTCGGTTCCTGGAGCGAGGCATCGTAGTTGGGCTGGTAGTCGACGGTCTGCTTGTCGATGTCGGCGAGGAGCTCGTCGGCGATGGCGGTCAGGCGGGCCTCGGTGTAGCGCATCGCCGCCGGATTGTCCCCGTCGATCGAGCCGAAGTTGCCCTGCCCGTCGACGAGGGGGTAACGCAAGTTGAAATTCTGGGCCATGCGGACGAGGGTATCGTAAGCGGCGGTGTCGCTGTGGGGGTGATAGTTCTTGAGGACTTCGCCGACGATACCGGCACTCTTGCGGTAGCGCGCATTGGAGCGCAGACCCATCTCGTGCATCGCGTAGAGGACGCGGCGGTGGACCGGTTTGAGACCGTCGCGGGCGTCCGGCAGCGCGCGCTGCACGATGACGCTCATCGCGTAGTCGAGGTACGACTGCCGCATCTCGGTTTCGATGCTGGCAATGCGGACGTTCCCGATTTCCACCGTTGCAGACCCCTTCTGTACGCGGGCTAAGACGCACCAAAACGACAGTGAATTATACCACGAAGCTCACTTCTTGGCAGCGAAGAAGGGGGCGTACGGACGCTGGTATTGGGTGTCGAAGATGGGCGTCGAAATCGGCATTCGTCAGCCGTCCACAGGTCGACAACCTTCGGGGCAATCAGTCAGACGAGGATGGCCTCCAAGGGGATTGTGACGGTGGGCAGCGCGATTGGAGTGATTGTTCCGGAGCGGATGGTCAATTCGCCATAGGTACCGTCAGGTCGTCGGCGCCAGGCCGTCAGCCAGCGATCGTCGGGATGGACAATCCAGATCTCGCGGTCGCCGCGCTCCTTGTAGGCTTCCAGTTTGCCTTCGACATCGTACTTGCCAGTCGAAGGAGACAGGTATTCAGCGACCAGGGGAACCGGATCGACGTAGATTTCGACGGATCGCGGTCGGGCGCGCAAACCTGCGGTCATATCTATTGGAATGACGACGACATCAGGGATCACGTAGGTGTCGCGGGGATTGTGGAGGCGGGCGAGGTTGACGCTGACGTAGTATCGGCTCCGATCCAACTGGTCCCGGAGAAGGTCCCGAAGTTCCAATGACCCGTAGTTGTGAGCGAACGACATCGCAGGCTTCTCCCGCAACTGGCCGCGAATGATCTCCCACGGACGATCGGGATCCTCCAGCACGAGTCGTTCAAATTCCTCTCGGGTCATTGCAATCGTAGGCACAGACACGGTCGTCACCTCCGCCAAGCTTTGACCAAATTCTACGGCAAGTGAATGAGGCCGGCAGGTGCGACCCTGCCGGCCTCGGCACCTGTCTGTCGGATATCGGGGGCTACGCCGTTTCCGAGGCGGCCAGCGGCGCTGCAGATACTCCCTCGGGCGCCGAACGTCGCCCGTACGTCTTGATGAACTCGTCGACGCGGTCGCGGGCGATGTCGTCGTGGTACTGCTCGGGCGGTGACTTCATGAAGTAGGAGGAGGGGGCGAGGAGGGGGCCGGAAACGCCGTGGTTCATCGCGAGTTTGGCGCAACGGACGGCGTCGATGACGACGCCGGCGGAATTCGGCGAGTCCCAGACTTCGAGCTTGAGTTCCATGTTGAGGGGAACGTCGCCGAAGGTGGTGCCTTCGATGCGGATGTGGCACCACTTGCGGTCCTGGAGCCAGGGCACGTAATCGGAGGGACCGACGTGGACGTCGGCGCTCGGCAAGATGTAGTCGATCTGGGAGGTGACGGCGTTGGTTTTCGAGATCTTCTTGGAGTCGAGGCGTTCGCGTTCGAGCATGTTGAGAAAGTCGGTGTTGCCGCCGAAGTTGAGCTGGTAGGTGCGGTCGATGCGGACGCCGCGGTCGGCGAAGAGGCGGGCGAGCACGCGGTGGGTGATGGTGGCGCCGACCTGGCTCTTGATGTCGTCGCCGATGATCGGGACGCCGCGCTGCCGGAAACGCTTCTGCCAGTACTCCGAATTGGCGATGAAGACGGGGATGCAGTTGACGAACCCGCAGCCGGCTTCCAGGATCTGTTCGACGTACCACTTGGTGGCCATCTCCGAACCGACCGGGAGATACGAGACGACGATGTCGGTTTTCGTCTCTTTCAGAATGCCGACGATGTCGGCGGTGGGACCGGGTGCCTTGGTGACGATCTGGGAAACGTATTTGCCGAGCCCGTCGTGGGTCATGCCCCGATGGACCGGCACGCCGAGATTGGGGACGTCGGCGAATTTGATGGTGTTGTTCGGCTCGCTGTAGATCGCTTCGCTCAGGTCTTTGCCGACCTTGTTGACGTCGATGTCGAAAGCGGCGCTGAACTCGATGTCGCGGATGTGGTAGCCGCCGAGGTTGACGTGCATCAAACCGGGGACGTCCTGGTCTTCCGGAGCGTCCCGATAGTAGTGGACACCCTGCACGAGCGACGAAGCGCAGTTGCCGACGCCGATGATAGCGACCCGCACTTTGGCGTCGTCGCGTTTGAAGTGACCGTTGCTGCCGTGACCGTTGCTGCGACCGCTGCCTGACTTGGCCATGGGGAACGCTCCTGTTTCTCGGCCTCGAACTCGCGCTGAACGAGCCGGGCGTGAGCCGCGGGGTGGCGAGACGATCGCACGGGCGGTTCCGGCGATCGAGTGTTAACAGCAAGTCTATGGCGTCCGGGCCAAGGTAGTCTATGGGACAAACGGCGACCGTTTGGTCTGGTGCCCCACGCCGTGGCGGATCCCTGACAAGCCTTTCGCACGCTCAATGCCCGTGACCGCCGCGGCTTAACCCAGTCGCTTGAGAACATCCTGCTTGAGCCGTTCGAACTCGGCCTGGTCGATGGCGCCCGCGTCGAGCAGGCTCTTCAATTTGCCGAGTTCCTCGACCGCGGAGGTACCCGCGGGCGCGGCCGGCGCCGCCGGTGGAGCCGGTTGCGCGGGCGCCGCCTGCGGTTGCATCGCCTGTTGCATGGCCTGGGCCATCGAGCTGCCCATGGCGACACCGGCGCCGATGCCGACCCCGGCACCGGCGGCGCCACCGGGATTTTGGGCGGCGTCGCGCATGGCCTGAGCCGCTTGGAACTGCGTGTAGGTGTTCATGTCACCGAGGGCGGCCATCCCGGAACGTTCGTCGATCCGCTTGAGGACCTCGTCTGGTGGGGTGATGGCGCCGATCTGGAACGTGGTGAGTTGAAGCCCCATGCGTTGGAAATCGTCGGTCAGGGCATTGCGGGCCGTGTCGGACAGTTCTCGCGTGAGACCGGGGAGATCGAGCAGAGGAGTCTTGGCCTCGCCGAGGATGTCGTTGAACTCGTTGATGATCACGCTCTTGAGAAATTCGTCGATGGCGGCGGTCGTGTACGCCCCGCGCGCGCCGACGAACTGGGTGACGAGGAGTTGGGGATCGGCGACGCGCATCGAATACGTGCCGAATGCGCGCAGGCGGACCATGCCGAAGTCCTGATCGCGGAAGGTGAGCGGTTGCGGCGTCCCCCACTTCATGTCGGTGAATTCGCGCATCGCGACGAAGTAGACCTCGGCGGTGAACGGCGATTTGCCACCGAAGGGGAGACCCAACAGCCCGGTCAGGAAGGGCAGGTTGTTGGTGGAGAGGGTGTGGCGACCCGGATCGAAGACGTCGAGTGCCTTACCGTCGCGGAAGAAGACGGCTTTCTGGCCCTCGCGAACGACCAGTTGCGAACCGAGCCGGAACTCACCGGAACCGGATTCCGGTACGCGGCGAACAATCTCGTCCGCACGCTCGTCCGGACTTTGGATAAGGTCGAGAATGGCCATCAGAAGACTCCTTTCGAGACGACTCGACGATGGTGCCACACCACGCGCGACATGAAAAGAGATTCCTCGCTGCTGGGAGGAATCTCTTTCCGATTCGAGTCCGGTCTTCGGCGCTACGAACTGGCGGTAGAGGACGCGGCAGCGGTCTGATCGGTGCTTGCCGCGGTGCTGCTGCTCTCGGGAATCGCACCCGCCGGCGGCGCCTCGCCCTTGAGGGCGGCCAGTTCGGCCTCGATGTCGGTGTCGTAGTCGAGCTCGCGGAACTGGGTGTCGAACGACTCGTCGCCCATCTCGACCATCGCGGCCGCCTTCGCCTCGGAACCCCGGATCTTGCGCTCCATCCGTTCGAGGTCGGCAGACGGATCCATCGGCGAGAACGTCGTCAGGGTGCGCGCGACTTGCTCCTGGGCGCGCGCGCGGCGAGCGCGGGCAAGCATGGTGTCGCGCTGGCTCATCGTCGATTGATACTTGGCCTCGAGCTGGCGGAGTTGCTCCTTCAATTTGGCAACGGTCTGCTCTTGGACCGTGAGTTGCTGCTGGTACACGGTCGCGTTCTGTTCGTTGTCGCGCTTGCGGCGCAGGGCCTCGCGGGCGAGGTCGTCTTTCCCGGCATCGACCGCGCGCTGCGCCTTGGCGCCCCACTCGGTGGCCAACTTCGACGTTTCGTCGTAGTCGGCCTGGAGTTCTTTCTCCTGGGCGATCATCGAGGCGACCTGTTCGCGTGCCTGTCCGATGTTGGACTCCATGTCCCGTAGGATCTGGTCGATCATCTTCTCCGGGTCTTCGGCCCGGTCCAGCAGGTCGTTGACGTTGGCCCGAACAAGGGTCGACAGCCGGTCCATGATACCCATCGAGTGATTCCTCCTCCGTTCCCGCCATGCCGCGCCGTCGCGGTCGGTGTGCGGTCGAACGCACAATGAGTGCCGTCCGAGTTCGGACGGTCGCTAGCCTGCTTTGCCCGGCGCGCCGTAGATTTCGACGTCGTCCGGATGCACTTCCTTGCCGACGAGGACCTGTCGCTCGTTGCCCCAGTCGACGACGACCGCGCGCGAACCGGGGTTCGTCGTGCCGGTGAGGACCGAGACCGTCGCCGGTCGCTGTCCGGTCGAGCCGCCCTTGCCGGTGGCTTCGCCCGTTCCGGCGGCGGACCATTTGACGGTATACGCCTCGCCGCCGATCGTGGATTCCGTGCCGGCGGTGAAGGGTTGGTCGCTGACGTCGAGGAGGGCGAAGGACCGGTCCCGCTCGGCCGGGACGGCAAGCCAGCGTTCGGGCGAAGTCGCGACGCGCAAGAGTCGCAGCGCCTGACCACCGGCCTGGAGGTCGATCCGTCCGTCGACGACAAAGTTGTCGCCGAGCACGGCGATCGCGTCGCCGAGATTCACGTTGTAGGCGGGCGGAGGACCCTGTTCCTCCGGAGGTTTCGGCGAGAGGATGTCCTGGATTTTGTCTTCCGGGGCGGGGCGGCCGGTTTCGATGACCTCGCTGCGCAGATCGAGGTGGGCCAGGATCTTGTTCGTGGCCGAGACGCCTGCTTGCGATGGGGCTGCCAGATCGCCGTTGGCCGCATGTGCCTGCTCGAGCGCCGCGACTGGACCTTCGAGGTCGTTGACGTCGGTCATCAATGCCTCATCGAATAGGCGGAGTTGGTCGAGCGCCGTTTCGTCGACGTTGCGGTCGCCGAACAGACCGCCGTAGCCATACGTCGCGTGGTCGATGCGGTCGACCAGATGGCGGATCGATTGGGCGAAAGCGTCGACGGCACCGATGTCCTGGAGGCGCCGCTGGTTCGCCACGTCGCGGCCAACGCGCTCGACGCGATCGGCCTGGGCGGCAAAGGCGGCGGCGACGCGCTCGCGGACGCGGCGGTCGGCGTCGCGACGGTCTTCCTTCTCGCGATAGCCGCGGTAGCCGGGAATCGATGCCAGGAGACCGCCGATTCGGCTCGTGGCGCTTGCGGACGATGCCATCAAATCCTCCGGGTCCTTACGGGGCGGGTGTACGTGATCAGCCGGTCAAGAAGATTTCGGCGCCGCAGTAGGGACACTTTATCAAACCCTTACCGGCCAACTGCAACGCGCCGCCGCAGTTCGGGCAATGCGTTTGCCCTTGCAACTTCGATGCCTCGACGGAATAGAGCATCCCCTTGTTCCAATCGACGTACCCGCTGAAGAGACCACGGCCGACCAGCTCGTTGAGGTCGCGCTGGACCACGTCTCGGCTTGTGTTCATCTCCAGGACGAGATCGGGGATGGAGACCTGGCCGCGGGTGGTGACGATGTCGAGGAGGCGGCGCTGCTCCTGCACGTGCGCGAGGTCCTTGGCCTCGGCTTGCCCCTTCACCAGGAAGTAGATACCGCCGCCGACGAGGGGCAGGACCAGGCAACCGAAGAGGAGCACGAAGCCGAAGATAGCCCCCGTGCGCTCGGTCTTGTTGTCGAGAACGCCGAACACGAGCCAGAGCGAAATGGCGATGCCGAGGATGATCCCGAACCCCAGCAGAAGGATTCCGACCAATCGACCCGAAGCTGCCATCGCTCCTCACATCCCGTCAAACACGTCCACCGGCGACCGACTCACCACCGAGTCGGCGTCGCCCGGTCGTGCCAATTATGCGCCGTGCGTGCCATCCTCGTCCGACGGTCCGCCTTCGGCGCGGGTCACCCCATCGCGCACGTCACGGAGTACCGTGATCGTCTCCTGGGCAGTTCTTTCCCAGGTGAATTGGTCGGCCCTCGCTCGACCGTACGCGACGAGCTTGCTTCGAAGCGATCCGTCGCCGATCGCGCGGCAGAGCGCCCGGCCGATCTCCGCCGGATCGGTGGGATCGACGAGGAGCGCGGCGTGGCCCGCAACTTCCGGGATCGCGGAGGAGTGCGAGGCGACCACCGGTGTCCCACAGGCCATCGCCTCGAGCACGGGCAAACCGAAACCCTCGTACAGCGACGGAAAACAAAAGGCGTCGGCACCGGAGTACAGGGTCGGTAGATCGGCGGCGGCGACGTAACCGAGGAAGCGAACTCGCTCGGCCATCCCCGAGGCGGCAATCTCCGCGTCAACCTGGTCTGCCATCCACCCCCGCTTGCCGGCGATCACGAGTCGGTGCGGCAAACTCGCCTGCGCCAGAACCGACGTCGCCTGGGCGAGCCGCCCCAGGTTCTTGCGCGGCTGAACCGTGCCGACGAACAGGACGTACGCGTCCGGCAAGTCCAGTCGTCGACGGAGCTCGGCGATGGCTTCGCCGGTCGCCGGACGCATTGCGTGATCTACGCCGTGGGGGATGACTTGGATGCGTGATGCCGGAACCCCGTAGTGTGTCATCAGGTCGCGGCGGGTCGTGTCGGAGATGGCGATGATGCGGCGTGCGACGCGAACACTCCACCGGGTCGTGACATCGAGCATGCGCCGATCGGAGGCGGGATGCGACTCGGGATGCCCGAGATACCCGAGGTCGTGGATGGTGACGACCGTTGCCGGGTGTCTCAGTGGAACGACGTGGGCGGGAACGAACAACACGCCCGGCGGGCGGCGAAGCATCTCCCAGGACAAGCGGGCGTGGGTCCACAGGCGCGGAAACGGGATGCAGATCGGCTCGCCGATGGTCGGGAGATCGACGGGTGGTGCGGCCGCGTTGAGGTAGAGCCGGATCGGATCACGGACGCCAAGCCGGGCGAGGGCGCGGAGGAGTTGGTAGGTGTAGGTTTCGGTACCGGTCCGCTCGCCGACGGTCACGCGGCTGCCGTCGATGCCGATCACGAGCTCAGAGGTCGCCCATGGCCGGACCGATCGCGAAGACGAATTCGCCGCGGCAGGCGACTTCGCCGTCGACGGTTGCGGTGCCGGTGCCGGTGCCGATCGTCCGTCTGATCTGACCAAGTTCCACTTCGAGGCGGAGGGTGTCGCCGGGCTTGACCTGTTTCTTGAAGCGGACGTTGTCGATACCGGCAAAAAAGGCGATCCGCCCCTTGAATTCGTCCATCTGAAGCATCGCGACGGCGCCGACCTGGGCGAGCGCCTCGACGATCAACACGCCCGGCATGACCGGATAGTCGGGGAAGTGACCCTGAAAATACGGCTCGCCGATCGAAACGTTTTTGAGACCGACGGCGCGTTTTCCTGGATCGATCTCGACGATGCGGTCGACCAAGAGGAACGGAAAGCGGTGCGGGATGATCTGCTGGATCGCACGGGCATCAAGGACCGTGGGTGTTTGCTCCTCGCTCACGAAGACCCTCCCTCTCAACCGTCACCACCCGAGGACGCACCTGACGAGCGACGCCCTCACCTCGGTGCCCCGACTGCTCCGCGCATGATCGCCGCGTCGTCCGTCAGCGGCACCAGTTGCTCGCGGTCCGGTCCGACCCCAACCATCGTGATCGGTGCGCCGATCTGCTTCTCGAGGAAGGAGACGTAGTTTCGCGCGTTCTCCGGCAGGTCGCTCGCGGTTCGAATCCCCGAGGTGTCCGCGTTCCAACCGGGGACGATCGCGAATTCGGGTTTGACCTGGGCGAGGAGGTCGTCGCGGGCGGGCAGGTAGCGGACGGAGACATCGTTGAGCCGGTAGGCGGTGCCGACCTTGATCTCCGCGAAGGTGTCGAGGACATCCAGAAGCGTCAGGGCAACCTCGGTGACGCCGTTGAGGCGGGCGACGTAGCGGGCGGCGACGGCGTCGAACCAGCCGGTTCGGCGGGGCCTACCGGTCGTGGTGCCGTACTCCTTGCCACGCTCGCGGATCGTCTGACCGACGTCGTCGAACAATTCGGTCGGCATCGGGCCGCTGCCGACGCGGGTTCCGTAGGCTTTGTAGACGGCGACGACGCGCGTGACCTGGGTCGGAGCGACGCCGGCCCCCTGACAGGCACCGGCGGCGGTCGGTGACGACGACGTGACGTAGGGATAGGTGCCGTAGTCGACGTCGAGCATGGCGCCCTGGGCACATTCGAGAAGCACTTCGCGACCGGCGGCAAGGGCATCCTGGACCACCATTTCGGCCTCGACGACGTGGGCACGGAGGCGGGCACCGACTTCGACCAGTTGGCCGTAGACACCGGTCAAATCGAGCGGCGGCATCCGGTGGACCTGGACGAGGAGTTGGTTCTTCGTGTCGATCTCGACACTCAGTTTGCGCAGCAAGGAGGCCTCGTCGAGGAGGTCGGCGATGCGGATGCCGTGGCGGGCAACCTTGTCGGCGTAGGCCGGGCCGATCCCGCGCAGCGTTGTTCCGATCCGTTGGTCCTCGCGGGCGGCTTCTTCGGCTTGATCGAGAAGCGGGTGGTAGGGAAGGACGACGTGGGCGCGATCGGAGATGAGGAGGTTGTCGACCGAGACCCCGCGCGATCGCAACTCGTCGATCTCTCGGATCAACGCGTGGGGGTCGACGACCACACCGGCGCCGATCACGCAGGCGCAGTCGCGGTTGAGGATACCGGAGGGGACCAGGTGCAGCTTGAAGACACCGGCCGGGGTGGAGATCGTGTGTCCCGCGTTGCTGCCGCCGTTGGCACGGACGACCACGTCGGCGGCGGCGGC
Organism: Thermomicrobiales bacterium; assembly: GCA_036558305.1. Taxonomy (GTDB): domain Bacteria; phylum Chloroflexota; class Chloroflexia; order Thermomicrobiales; family UBA6265; genus DATBFX01. The sequence goes on from DATBFX010000313.1 coordinate 15,030, forward strand.
GAGCGCGTCGGTCAGTTTCCCCTTGCCCTCGTCACCCCATTGACCGCCCATGATGATCGTCGCTGGCATCTGCACGTCCTCGGTCGGGTAGCGCCGCCGCATCGGCCCGGTCGATGTCGGCAAGCACTATACCCGAGGCGAAGACCCGAGGTGAACGGACGACGAGGGGAGCCCTAGCCGAGCCGGCGGAGGCGGGCGAGTTCGTCCTGCATCTCCACCATGCGCTGTCTCATGTGGAGGATGACTTCGACCGCGGCGAGATTGACGCCGAGATCATGGCGCAGGCGGTTGATCTGGCGGACGCGCTCGACGTCGAGATCGGAAAATCGATGCGATCCCGTCGATGGCGCGGTCGGATCGATGAGTCCGATGCGCTCGTAGTGCCGGATCGTCGAGGTTCCGACTCCGGTCAGCATCGCGACGAAGTCCAGGGTGTACCGTGGCTCACGGACGTGCCTGGCGTCGGCGAGAGCCGGGGTGCTCCTCGGCGAGGCGGGCCGAGTCATGAGCTTCCCCCTTTCGCCAGATCGCGGAGTTGCGCGAAGAGGTCGCGCTCCTTGTCGGTCAGCTTCGTTGGCAGAAGGACGCGGGCGCGCGCGAGGAGATCGCCGCGCTCGCTCTTGCCCCGTTTCAAGCGGGGCATGCCCTGGCCGCGCAACCGGAAGAGCTTGCCGGACTGCGTTTCGGGGGGGACGGTCAGCGCGACGCGGCCGGTCGGGGTCGAGACGACGACCTCCCCGCCGAGCACGGCGGTGTAGAGCGGAACGTCGACCTCGGTGCGCAGATCGTCGCCGCTGCGCTCGAAACGGGGGTCGGGCTGGACCGTGACCCTGAGGTAGACGTCGCCGTTGGGACCGCCGTTCTGCCCGGCGCCGCCGTGGCCGGCAACGCGGATGCGCGAACCGGTGGTGACACCGGCCGGGATCTTGACCTCGATCGTCTTGTTCTTGGGTACGACACCGGTGCCGTCGCAGGTAGGGCAGGTGGCGCCGCGGGCGAGACCGGTGCCGTTGCAGGTCGCACACGGTTCGTGGGTCTGCACCTCGAACCGGCGGCTGGCGCCGCGAAATGCCTCGTCAAACGAGACCTCGACGCCGACCTCGACGTCTTCGCCGCGGCGGCGGGACGGGCGGCTCGCGGAGAATCCGCCGCGGCGACTGCCGAGACCGCCGAACAGGGTCTGGAAGAAGTCGGAGAAACCGCCGGCGTTGTCGCCGTATTCGACGCGGAACGATTGGTCCCCCTGGTTCTGACCGGTGAACCAGCGACCGAAGTCGTAGTCGTCGAAGCTGGCGCCGGGACGTCCCCCGCCCGCCGGTTCGTTGCCGGTGAAGCCGGCGTCGCGGTACCGCTGCCAGTCCTCGCCGAAGCGATCGTACATCTTCCGCTTTTCGGGATCGGAGAGGACCTCGTACGCCTCGTTGACCTCCTTGAAGCGCTCCTCCGCCTGCTTGTCGCCCGGATTGATGTCGGGATGGTGCTTGCGGGCGAGTTTGCGGAAGGCCGATTGGATCGCCTTCTCGTCGGCGGTCCGCTCGACGCCAAGCGTTTTGTAGTAGTCCTTGAACTGTACCGCAGGCATCTGTCCACCCCACTCCTTTGCATCATCCGTATTGTAAAAGTTGATACGGATTAGCGCAAGGTGGGGGCATTGCGCGGTTTCGCCGAGCGGCTCATGTAGGACGTCAGGTGCCGGATCTTCCGGTAGAACCACCAGAGGAAGAGACCGCCGAGCAGGATCAAGAAGATGGCCACGATCGGGGCAAGGATGGCCATCAGCGAGACGATAAAGGCGATACCGTCTTCGACCATGCTGATCACGGGATTGCCCAGACCGCCGGTGGAAACGGTGACGATCGGTCGGGCCGTAGCCTTGAACCCATGGACGCCGGCGGCGAGGATGAGACCGATGACCATGGCAGTGAAGGGGTTGAGCGCGTCGCCGTGGCTGGTCGAAGCCATCATCAGAAAGGCACCGGCTGCCGGACGGACCGCCGATTGGAGCAAGTCGTTGGCGTGGTCGATACCGGGAATCTTGTCGGCGACGATCTCGATCGTGAGCAACACCATGAGGATGGCGATGCCGGGGATCGACGAAATGAAGTCGTACGGGGACTCGAGGGTGACCTGATTGGTGAATCGGTCGGCCAGGGCCAACATCAAGAGCGGAATGTAGGCGTTGAGTCCGGCCGGGGGGGCCAGACCGAGACCGGTGAGGACGGCGTTCTCCACGTGACGGCCCCTCGTTCTTGGAACGGCCAGGGCGAAGTGTTCCGCCGAGCGGCGGAGTATAGCACCGCGGGCGGAGGGCGAAGCACGTTGAGCCAGGTGTTCGCCGTCACCAATCCGCGACCGAGCCGTCGACGTGCCAGAGGGAAGGTTGGTAGGTTCGGTCGTAGGGGAGTTGTTCGTGGGCGTGGACGGCGTCCCAGTCGAGTTCGATGCCGAGTCCGGGGGAGGCGGGTGGGTCGACCCAGCCGCCTGCCTGCCAGGTGAAAGGATTGGCGAAGAGGCGCTCGACGTCGGGTGGGTGGTCGACCAGAAACTCTTGGATCGAAAAATTGGGGATCGCGAGATCGAGCTGGACGCTGGCCATGGTCAACAACCAGGAATACGGATTGTGGGGAGCGACGTCGACGGCGGAGATTTCGGCGGCCGCTGCGATCTTGCGTCCCTCCCAGATCCCCCCGCAGTGGGCGAGATCCGGTTGAAGGATGTGGGCAGCGCCGAGAGCGAGGATGTCGCGAAAACCCCACTTCGTGAAGAGGCGTTCGCCGGTGGCGACCGGGATCGTGATCGTCGCCGCAACGTGCGCCATTGCCGCCGGGTCTTCCGGCAAGACGGGCTCCTCAAAAAAGAAGATGTCGTACTCGTCGAGCGCTTCGGCCATCTGGATAGCCGCCGCCGGCGAGAGTCTGCCGTGGCAATCGATCAGGACGTCGACCGCCGGTCCGACGGCGTCGCGGATGAGCCGCATCTGGTGTCGTGCTGCCCGCACCTCGGTCTGACCGGCGACGCCCGGGACGGCCCCGAACGGGCTGAGCTTGAGGGCGCGCCAGCCTGCTTCGACGAGTTGGGCGCAGGACTCGGCGATCTCCTCCGGCGATTCCCCGCGGGGGCCGTTCGCGTAGAGTCGCACCCGGTCGCGGACCCGTCCGCCGAGCAGCTCGTAGACCGGGACCGCGAGCGCCTTGCCGAGGATGTCCCAGAGCGCCTGCTCGATTCCGGAGATGGCGCTGCCGATGACGACACCGCCGCGCCAAAAGGAGTGCCGGTAGATCGTCTGCCAGTGGTGCTCGATCAGCGTCGGGTCCCGACCGATCAAGTACCCCTTGACATCGTTGATCGCGCCGACCACGGCTTCGGTTTTGCCCTCGAGACTCGCTTCGCCGATGCCGGTGATACCCGCGTCGGTCGTGACCTCGACGAAGATGAGGTTGGTCCGGCCGCCGAAGAGGACGTGCGGGATGACGTCGGTAACGGTCAGCTTGAGGTCGGGCCGGCCCCCATATCGATTTGTCGTTTCCATCGAACTTCGTCCCCTATACGCCAGTGCTCGGTCCGGCTTGGTGTCCGTACCGCGCCCGGCGGTTGCCTGGCGGGAAGCGCTTGGCGGCCTCGAGATCGAGTTCGACGCCGAGACCGGGTCTGCCGGGGGGCTGAATGTATCCGCGGGCGTCCACCCGTGGGGGGGCGACGATCACGTCGTGCCACGGTTCGGCCACCGCGCTGACGTCCTGGATCAGGAAGTTCGGCGTCACCGCGTCGAGGTGCAGGGCGGCGACCGTGTTGACCAAACTCCCGGAGTTCAGCGGCGCGATCGAGACGAAGTGGGACTCGGCAAGGGTGGCGATTCTGCGAGCCTCGGCCAGTCCGCCGGTCCGGCCGATGTCGGGCTGCAGCACGGCGATGGCGCGCGACGCCAGGAGGGCGGGGCCGACCGATCGGGTGGCGAAGGGGCCGCCGAGCGCGATCGGGATGGGGGACTTCTCGGCAATCCGAATCAATACCGGGACATGGTCGGGACGGGACGGCTCCGCGAGGAACATGATGCCGAACGGCGCCAGTGCCGCCGCGCAGCGCACGGCCAGCGGCGGGGAGAGGCTGCCCCCTGCGTCGACGATGAGGTCGACGTCCGGACCGACGGCGTCACGGACCGCGCGGACTCTTGCAATGCCGGCGTCGACGAGGCGTTTGCCATCGAGAGTCGGCGTCGGGTCGAACGGGGTCAACGTGAGGGCGGTGAAGCCGCGGGCGACCAAATCGGCGGCCGAACGAGCGTACTCATCGGGCGTCTGGCCGCGGGGACCATTGGCCGAGACCCGGATCCGATCGCGAACGACCCCGCCGAGCAGCCGGTAGAGCGGCACACCGAGCGCCTTGCCTTTGATGTCCCAGAGGGCGACTTCGATACCGGCGAGTGCGCCATGGAATGTCGCATCGCCGCGCACACGGACGTCGCGGTGGGCCAACTGCCAGAGGTGCTCGGTCCGAAACGCGTCGGCACCGATCAGGAGCGGTTCGAAATCCTTGACGGCACCGAGGACGGCGTGGGTTTGCCCGGCGAGAGACGCTTCGCCGAGACCGGTGATGCCGGCGTCGGTGTCGATCAGCACGAACACCCAATCGCGCCGGTCTGCGCCGACGACGACGGTGCGGACGCCGGTGATCCTCAGTCGTTCGCTCAACCCGCCCTACCACCTTGCTAACGGCGCCAAACGTCACGGCAGCATACCAAGCGGCGTTCTTCTCGTCAGTCGGCGCACTCCGCAACCGCTACCGAGCCCACCCGTGACGTGAGCGCATAGGCCGCCGTCGCCAGGGTGCCGAGCCAGGCCAGACCGAGGAGACCGAAGATCAATCGCCCGGAAGCGGGCGACGCGCTGTAGAACACGTACGACGGAACGACACCGGTGAGATCGAGCCCGGTCCACGCCTGCCAGGTTTCGAAGAGGCGACTCGTGCCGTCGGGTTGGTTGTACATCCGTTGCGGATCGGCGACGAACGTCGCCATGATCGCGGCAGCGGGAAAGGCGCCGAGACCGAGGATGGTCCAGCGCCAGGCCCGGTCGAGCCGACCGAGCCACCAGGCAAGCGGCGCCGCGGCCAGCGGGACGATGTCGGTCAGGTATCGCGCCGGAGGGTTCCACTCGCCCCACCAGACCCGATAGTTAGCGATGACGAAAAGGTACGGCACGACGACGACTGCCAGGACGAGCGCGTCCCGGCGCCGAACCATGGCAAACGGCACGAATGCGGCGGCGGCGACCAGCAGCAAGGGGCTGTGGACGAAAGCGCCCCACTGTTGATCCAGGAATGTGCCCGCCAGTCCGTTCAAAGTCCCGACCACACCGGAGAAACCGGCGTGGTCCGACGACGGTGGCAGCGGACGACCGTAGAGCCGCTGGTACCACCAGAAGAGGACGACGGCGCTGACGACCGGCGGGACCGCCGCCGCGACGAGTTGGAGAGGCCGCAGTTTGCGGCGGAATTTGGTGATCGCGACGACGGCCAGGACGACGCTGATGGGTGCGAGACGCTCGTGCAGCCACGGCAGCACCGCCGCGCAGACGCCGAGGAGGAACCACTGAAAGGCATTGTTGCGCCGTTCGAGGAGGCGCCGCACGCCATACGCGATACAAAGCGCCGCCGTCATTTCGGGAAAGATGAGGAGCGAAAACGAGAAGAGGGGATTGGTCAGGCCGAGGGCAATGGCGACCGCAAAGGCGAGTGACGGTGATTGGGTGTAGCGCGCCGCGAGCAGGGTCATGTTGGCCGCCACGGCGGCGGCGATGGCGGCGAGCACAAGGAGGGTCAGCGTACGACCACCGACCGCGTAGGGGACCGCGATCAAGACCGCCAGGCCGAGACCGTGCTTGCTGTAGAGGCCGGCGCGTCTGGTGTGGGACTTGTGGGGCGGGAGGGGATCCGGGTAGGCGGGCCATCCGTGGCGGGTGGGACCGAGCGCGGGATAGAAGCGGTCGTAGTCGCGCTGGTCGTAGTTGTTCTGCTCGTCGAGGTCGTGATCCTCGATCAGGCTGATCGAGGTCATCACGTAGAAGGGTTCGTCGCCGGTCAGGGGATCCAGGCGGCGCTCGAGCGACGGCAGCCAGGCCAGACAGGCGAGATAGACGACCGCGGCGGCGAGGAGCGCCGCCGGCAACGCGGAACGCCCCGGTGATGACCGGGGCGTCGACGCCTGTCGCATTGCCGGACGGAGAGACTACACGACCGAGCGAACGACCGTGACGAGCTTGCCTTGGATCTCGACGTTGTCGGACGTCGTGTAGATGGGATCCATCGTCACGTTCGCGGGTTGGAGGCGGATGCGGTCGCCCTCGTGGTAGAGCTTCTTGAGGGTCGTTTCCTTCTGATCCCTCAACCAGACGGCGACCGTCTCGCCGTTTTCGCAAGTCTCCTGCGGGCGGAGAAGGACGATGTCGCCGTCGTTGATCAGAGCGTCGACCATCGAGTGGCCCTTGACCCGAAGCGCAAACAGACCGCGGCCGTGATCCGGCACCAACTCGGTGCTCAGCTCGATCGACTCCGCGACCTCGGAACCTTCGAGATCGCCCGGCACCGGGATCGGCTGGCCGGCGGCGATCTGGCCGATGACCGGGATGGTGATGACGTTGCGGCGGACGCCGGTGCGGCCGACGAGCTCGATCCCGCGGGAGATGTTGCGGTTGCGGCGGATCATGTTCCGCTGCTCGAGTACCTTCAGGTTGTAATCGACGACGCTCGTTGAGGAGATACCGAGCTCGCGCTGGATGTCGCGGATCGTCGGCGGATAGTCGTTCTCGGCCAGGAAGTCCTCGATAAAGGCCAGGATGGCGCGCTGGCGTCGTGATAGGTCTCGCATCGTCTTATCCCCTCGCTGCTAGGAAGCTCGGCTGGCACGGCACCCCATGGCAGCCGGCGCCGCCATTATAGGAACGAACACTTGTTCGTGTCAACACCACTTGGCACCAATGGGGGATAAGCGCGTACCGAAGGTCTGCCTAGAATCCGGATCAGGATCTGCACTGTTGCCCGGCCCCGCGTGCGGAGACGCCGTGCGGCGCGCGACGAGGACGGTCGAGCGATGTTCAACGGCCTGGATTTCGCGATCATCATCACGTTCCTGGCGATCGTCGGGTTCGGGTTTTTCAGCGGTATCACCCGCGTCACCTCGGCGATCGTGGCCCTCTACTTCGGCGCGGTCCTGGCGGCGGCATTCTACCGACCACTCGCGGACGTCGCGCGCCACCATCTGACGACCATGGGTGAGCAGACGGGGTACCTGGTGTTTTTCCTGGTGCTGTTCTTCGCCTTCTCGGCAGTGCTGACGATGTTCGTCTCGCGCTGGCTGGGCGAGGTAAAGCTGCCGCGGCGGGTCGCCGTAGTGGATAATATCGGCGGCGCCGCCCTGGGGATCGTCGTGTCCGGACTGGCGTTGACCCTGGCGGCGATGTTGTTGGCGATTACGTTGCAGGCACTGAACCAGACGATCGTGATCGCAGACCGGGACGCGGTGCTGACGACGGTGCGGGGGCAGATCCACAATTCGACGCTGATGCCGATCTTCCTTCGGATGACGCCCTTCTTCGCACGGATGATCTCGCCGTGGTTCCCGGGTGGTTTGCCGCCGATTCTGTCTGCCGTGCCCACGTGATGATGGGTCTCCTTTGTCCGACACCGATCATGCGCACGCGGCCGTCCTGGCGAAACTCGAATTCCCGGCGGTCCTCGAACGGCTCGCCTACCACTGCCGCTTCTCGGTCGCCGCGGAACGGGCGCGCGAACTCGGCCCGAGCGGCGACGTCGAGCAGGTTCGCTACCTCCTCGGGGTCACCGCCGAAGCCGTCCAACTCCTGATCGACTTTCCCGACGTCACGATCGGCGGGGCGAAGGACATTCGGGCCCTGGTCGAGCGCGCCGAAAAAGGCGGTCGACTCCAGGCGGGCGAACTGTTGACCGTCGCCGACATGATCTCGGCGTCGCGCAACCTGCGGCGCTCATTCCTGCGACTGCCGGACGTCGATTCCCGCTTCCCCTCCCTCCTCGAATTCGTGACGCACCTCGCCGATCTGCCCGACCTGGAAACCGACATCGCCCGCTCGATCGGGCCGCGGGGCGACGTCCTCGATACGGCGAGCGAGGCGCTGTCGCGCATCCGGCGCCAGGTTCGGGTCGCCCATTCCCGGTTGATGGAGCGGGTGAACAGCATCCTCACCGGTGGGCGCTACGCCTCGGCCATCCAGGACGCGATCATCACGACGCGCGACGGGCGCTACGTGGTGCCGATCAAGGCCGAGGCGCGGTCGCAGGTGCCGGGCGTCGTCCACGACACCTCGGCGAGCGGACAGACACTCTTCATCGAGCCGTTCGACGTCGTCGAATTGAACAACAAATGGCGCGAGGCGCAGATCGAGGAGCAGCGCGAGATCGACCGCATCCTCGACGCGTTGAGCCAGCGGATTGGGGCACGGGCCGAGGCACTCGACCTGACCGTCGAGGCGGTGGCAGCGATCGACCTCGCGATGGCCAAGTCGCGGTTGGCCTTCGCGATGAAGGCGACTCGTCCAGGGCTGTGGAGCGGTGCGCCGGCCGGCACGGACGGGCATCCGTCGCACCGCATCTCGCTCGTGCGGGCCCGCCATCCGCTGCTCGATCCGGCGACCGTCGTACCGATCGACATTCACCTCGGCGAGACGTACCGCGTTCTCTTGATCACCGGTCCGAACACGGGCGGCAAAACGGTCGCGCTGAAAACGGTCGGTCTCCTGACGTTGATGGCGCAGGCCGGGCTGTACTTGCCGGCGGACGACACGTCGGTGGTCAGCGTCTTTCCGGCGGTCTTTGCCGACATCGGCGACGAGCAGAGCATCGCCCAAAGTCTCTCGACTTTCTCGGCACACATGCGCAACGTGATCGCGATGCTGCGTCAGGTCACGGCCGACAGCCTGGTGCTGCTCGACGAGCTCGGCGCCGGAACGGACCCG
>DATBFX010000314.1:0-22343 GCA_036558305.1 Thermomicrobiales bacterium
GTGCCGTAGAGCCCCGACACCGAGAACTCCTACGCTTCGCTCAGGCTGGCCATCGACGCGCGGCTGCGAAATGCCATCCTGAGCGAAACGAAGATCCTGTCCTGGAAGGAAGCTCTCCCGTCGTCGCTCGACGCGGTCACCTGGCCGTCCACCAAGCGCAGGAAAATCGGCACAAGTAGCCGAAGGAGATGAGGCTGGATGCTCGACGATCCGGGGCTAGATGCCGGCATGATCCCGGCTTGTCTCGCCGCCAACTACGGCATCCGCATCTCCTCGATCGCGTTCCTCCCCCTCGGCCACGACGCCTACGCCGCCGTCTATCGGGTCGTCGCGGGCGACGACACCACCTATTTCCTCAAAATCCGCTTCGCACCCCCTTTCAAACCCGGCCTGGCCGTGCCGCGAGCTCTCATCGACGCCGGCGTTCCCAACATCCTCGCTCCCCTGCGCACGCTTACCTCCGAACTCTGGTGCCCCCTCGAAGACGACGACGGCCATTCCGTCGTCCTCTACCCGTTCATCTACGACCAGGACGCGAAGATCGTTGGGCTCTCCGACAGCCAATGGCAGGAATTCGGCTCGACCCTGCGCGCCGTCCACGCCAGCGGTCTTGGCGATCGATTCCGCGGGCAACTCCGGGTTGAGGACTTCGCCCTTCCTTCGGCCGCACTGGTCCGCCAGATCCAAACAATGGTCGATGCCGGCGAGTTCGAATCCGGCGCCGCGTCGGGTCTCGCCGCCTTCTGGCGGGCAAATACCGCACGAATCCACGGCCTCCTCGCGCGGGCAGAGGAACTGGGACGTTCCCTTCAATCCAAGTCCTTCGAACTGGTGCTCTACCACTCGGACATCCACACCGCCAACATCCTCGTCGGCGACGACGGCCGCATCTGGCTGATCGACTGGGACAGCCCGCTCGTCGCCCCGCGCGAACGCGACCTCCTCTTCGTGATCGGCTCGCGCATCGCCCGACCGGTCGAACCCCGCCAGGAGGACCTTTTCTTCGACGGTTACGGCCCGACCGAGATCGACCCGACCGCCCTTGCCTTTTACCGCGACGAGCGCATCGTCGAAGACCTCGGCGAATTCGGCAAGAGCGTCTTCCTCAACCCCCGCCTGAGCGAAGAGGCCCGCGCCATCGAAGCCGACCTGGCCATCGGCTTGTTCGTACCCGGAGGCGACATCGACCGCGCCGAAACGGTCCCCCGTGTTCGCTGGCCGGGCGAGTCCAGATAACCGACGGTCATTCCCTTTGCGGGGCGACTCACGTCACGCCCGCACGTAATGCTGCGCCCCCACGTTCCGCACGAACCCCTTCAACTCCATCATCGCCAGCAACGCCGACCCCTGCGTGATCGCCAGATTCGCCGCCGCGCAGACCTCGTCGATGTGCTGCGGCTCTCCCGTCAGCAGCGCCAGCAACCGCCGCTCGTCCTCGGTCTCCGGCAACGCCTGCTGGACCTCCGTTTGCGCGGCCCGCTGCCCCAGCTTCAGGTCCTCCAGGATGTCCGCCGCGCTCGTCACCGGCCGCGCTCCGTCCCGCAGCAAGCGGTTGCATCCCTCACTGGCGTGCGACAGGACGCTGCCGGGCACCACGAACACCTCCCGCCCCTGGTCCGCCGCGAAATCGCAGGTGATCAGCGCCCCGGATCGGTTTGGTGCCTCCACGACGACGATCCCCAGCGACAGCCCCGAGATGATCCGGTTCCGCGGCGGAAAGTTCACCGCGTCCGGTTTCGTGTCCGGCGCGTAGTCCGACAGCACCGCCCCCTGCGCCGCGATCTGCTCCGCCAGGTCGGCGTGCTCGCCCGGATAGATCACGTTTACCCCGCTCCCCAGCACCGCCAGCGTTCGCCCGCCCGCTCGCACCGCCGCCCGGTGCGCGACCGCGTCGATCCCCCGCGCCAGACCGGAGACGATCGTCACGCCGGCCTCCGCCAACTCCGTCGCCAGTTGGTTCGCCACCTGGCGACCGTACGCCGTCGACCGTCGCGTCCCGATGATCGCCACCCCAAGCGCATCTTCCGGTTCCAGCGTTCCTTTGTAATAGAGCACTGGCGGCGGCGATGGGATCTCCGCAAGCAGTCTTGGATACCCCGTCTCACCCAACGTCACGATCCGCAACCCCAGCCGCGCGATCCGCTCCATCTCCCCGTCGAGCGACAACCGCGACCGCGTCCGCACCAGACTCTCGACCGATCGCTCGTCCAGGACCGTCCCCAGCTCGCTCGGCGACGCCGTCCAGGCCGCATCGAGCGTCTCGAACCGATCGAGCAACCGCTGAATGCGTGCCGGACCGATGAACGGCACCCGATGGAAGCCGACCCAAAACTTTTGCTCGTCGGCCCGTGCGAGCCGTCGTGTTCCCTCTGTGACCACCGTCACCCTCGTCTTCGGCCAATCACCTTGCCGGCACCGTCTGCCCGGTTATACGGTACGTACGCCCCGCCGACAGTCGCGGGAACCATCGCTCGTTTTCGGGCGACCCGTGAGAAAGGCCGTGGTCCGCTGCTATACTTGACAAGGCTTCGTCGTCTCGTTCCCGAATCCTACCGCGAATTCGATTCCCGACCGTCCCGCACGGGGGAATCGCAGTGCCATGCAGGAAGTTCGTGACACCTTTTTCGGGCAAGGCCAATCCACGACCAAACGACGACAGCCCACACCATTCAAGTCTGGCAGATTTCGGCGCCATCCATCCCCATCAACGACGGCGCGCCCTCCGAACCCGGATGGGGTTTCGTGGCGTCCGCCACATACCCTCTCGGCGATTCCAACCATGGGTTCCCTGGACCACAAGATTCGCCTTGATCGCCCTCACCCTCCTCATGACCGCGTGCGGCGGTTCGGGCAACGGGGCGCCAAAACCAACCGCCACGCCAACCACCACGCCGACACCCGTCGTCCCACCGAATCCCCCCGCGACTGCCACCTCTGCCGCGCCTCCCACCGCCGCCGTCACCTCAACCCCCGTCCCAACCGTGGCGGTCGATCCCAAACTTCCGCTCGCGATCGCGAAACTGCTCAAGAACCAAGACGGCGTCTTCGGCATCCTCCTCATGCATCCCAACGGGGCCGTCGAATACCAACTCAACGCCGACACCCCCTTCATCGCCGCCAGTCTCTACAAACTGGTCCTCCTCGCCAACATTTTCGAGAAACGGGAGCACGGCGAACTCTCGTTCGACCAGGACGTCGAACTCCTGCCCGAGTACTTCCCGGAGCCGGGCGACTTCGTCGACAGCTTCTACGACCGCACGACCGTCGGTTCCACCCCCTCGATCGACGACCTCGTCTTCGCCACCGCGTCCTACTCCAGCAACGTCGCCGCCAAGGCCCTCCTCTCCCTCACCGACACGGCCTCGCTCGACCGGACCACCCTCGCACTCGGTCTCGAAGACACCTACCTCTTCATCGATCCGACTGCCGTCACCGACTGGGTTTCGGCAACCGCCACCGCCACCAGCTCCAACGTCGGCGAAGCCGTCGCCTTCGTCGACCGGCTTGCCAAAGAGGGGCCCGTCAACATCACGACGCCGCGCGACATGTGCCGCTATTTCCAGCTCCTCCTCGACGGCAAAGTGATCGACCCCGCGGTCAGCGCCGAAATCCTCGCCCTCCTCAAAAAGCAGGCCATCGACACGGCCTTCCCCAAGTTTCTCCCCGGGGTGGAGATGGCGCACAAGACCGGCAACCTCGACCACGTCGTCCACGACGTCGGCATCATCTGGACCCCGACCGGCCCCGTCATCCTCGCCGCCATGATCGAGGACCCTCCCAACGACGACCACGCCACCCAGATCATCCAGCGCCTCGCCCTCATCGCCTACGGCACCTACGACGTCCCGCCTTTCACCGCCCACGCGGTCGACGAGACCTCTCCAGTACCCGATTCTCCGGACGGTTCCGCACCCTCCGATCAGGACTCCGCGGACGGGTGAACGCCGCCGCTCGAGCACTCCCTCAACTCAGGCCCGCGAACAGGTCGTCCTCGGTACCACGGCCGCTGTCGACCGTGCTGATCGCGCGGTAGACGTGCTGTCGCCCCCACAGGATTCGATGTGCCTCGGGGGGCAGGGTTGCGAGCGCCGCGACCCCGCCGACCTGGCTCCGGTGGCAGGAAACGGCAGCCCAAACCGCCGGCCAGTACGCCGCCGTGTCGAGCCGGGTGGTCACCATCCAGTCGGGCCAAACGACATCCCCGCGTCGTTCCCCGTCGACCTTGATCGTCACCTTGCCGAACACCGCCTCGTAGAGGTCCCCCTCAGCGGCCGTCCAGACCCGGTAGTACAACTTCGCCACCCGGTGCGATTCGGCACCGGACCCATCGTCGAAGGTTGAATCGGCGGCGCAGGCCAGCGCCGTCGTCGCCAACTGCGAGATGGCCACGTGGTCGGGGTGACCGTACGCTCCGTCGGGCCCGAACGTCACGACGACGTCGGGTCGAATGCGACGCAATTCGGTCACGATCCGTGCGACCGCCTCGGCCGGATCAGCGCACCGCAGGTCACCGTCGACGTAGCCAAGGAATCTGACGTCCGCGACGCCCAGTGCCGCTGTTGCCGCCACCAGCTCTGCCTCCCGCAGTCGCCCCAGAGCGAGCGGTCCCGGGTAGGCTGAAGCGTCCCCGGTCCAACCACGCTCCCCGCGCGTCGCGCAGACCAGCGATGTCTCGATCCCCTCGGCGGCGTACCTTGCCAGCGTCCCACCGAACCCCAGCGATTCGTCGTCGGGATGGGCCAGCACCGCCATCAGCCTCAGCGTGCCACACATCTTGCCACTCCTCCACGTGCGTTAACATCGTGCGGGGGACGGGGGTCAATTTTGCCTGACCCTCGTCCCTTGTCCCCAGACCCCTCGCCTCAGGGCTTGATCTCGAAGATCAAATTGAGCGGGTTCTGCGAGAAGTCGAGCCGCCGCACCTCCGAGAAGCCGGCCTCGGCGGCGAAAGCGCGCAGGCGGCGCTCGCCCATGCAGGTGCCCGTCCCTTCGCCGCCCACGGCCAACGCCGTGGTCATGCAGTAGTTAACGCTGGCCGCGTAGCCAAAGGAACCGAGACCGAAGGGGTGGTCGATGTTGGCCTGCAGTTCGTCCGAGAAGTTGAATTCCAGGACGAAGAAGCTGCCGCCGGGCGCCAGCGCCGCACGGATCTGCGGCAGCGCCTGGCGAGGAAACGGCATGTCGTGGACGACGTCGAAGCAGGTGATCAGGTCGTACGTGCCGGGGATGCCCCGGCCGGCGTCGAGGACCTCGAAGCGGATTCGGTCGCCGACCCCGGCTGCCACGGCGTTCGCCCGCGCCGCCTCGATCGCCGGGGCGTGGTGGTCGAAACCGACCAGCCGTGCCGCGGGGTAGCCGCGGGCGACCTGAACCAGCGCCATGCCGTTGCCGCAGCCGATGTCCGCCATCGATCCGCCGGTCAGCAACCGCGCCTCGATGTCCGGCATCGCCGGGAGCCAATCCTGGCAGAGGTAGTTGACGAACGCGGTTCGGCTGAAGCGCTGGAACCCGCACAACCAGTCGTCTCCAAAACGTTCCTGTGGCACCCCACCACCGTGCCGGAACGCGTCGGTGAGCAAGTCGACGTTTCGCCAGTAGTCGGGCAGAACGCCGAAGATGCTGGTCAGGTAGAGCGGGCTGTCTTGATTTACAAGGCAGAAGACCTGCTCCGGCGTCAGCGAAAAAGTCCCGGTCGCGCCGTCGTAGGCGACGTAGCCCTGGCAGGCCATCGCCGAGAGCCATTCGCGGGCGTACCGCTCCGCGATACCGGCACGGCCGGCGAAACCGCTGCTGGTCAACGGTCCGGCCGCGGCCAAGACGTCGAAAAGCCCGAGCCGGTCGCCGACCACCATCAGCACCCCCATCAGCCCTCCGGTCGTGTCGCCGATGAGTTTCATGCCTAACTGCTGGGCCTTTTCGACGTCGAGTGTCTGCGTCGCGCTCACTTCCGTACTCCTTTGTGCCCCGGCGACTGCCGTGCCAGGGTCGGCAACGATCGATCCGTCGCACCGGCGACTCGGTCTCCGGGGACGCTCCCATCCTGCCGCCGCGCCACCTGCCGCACATCTGTCAACGCGCAGAAATCCCCTCGATCATCAACATCTGTCAGATGACAGACCTGCCGGCGGTCGGCCCCCCCCGGCCCCCCAATCCTGGGGGGTGAACGGGTCGTGCCCAGAGGAGCCGCCCTGAAGGCCGCCCCCCTTCGTCTCCCCCCAGGATTGGGGGGCCGGGGGGGCCGACGCCGGGGGGGCCGAACCGTCCGCCTAGACCAGCCCCGACCGCATCGCCACGTGCGCAGCCTCGGTCCGCGATTTGGCGTTCAGTTTTCCCAGGATCGCCGAGACGTGCGTCCTCACCGTGCCCCGCCCGATGAACAGGGCGTCGGCGATCTCCGCGTTGGAACGCCCCTCGACCAGGAGCCGCAGCACGTCTCGCTCCCGCGAGGTCAGGCCGTCCGCGGCACCAGCCGGCGAGTCGCCATCGGCCGAGGAGTCGCGACACGGGGATGCGATGGTGGGCCGCAGCAGTTCCGACTCCGCCTCTACCAGGATCTCGGCCAACGTCGCCGCGGCGCCGGCCCGGCACTCGGACTCGTATACCTCCGGCCCGAGGCTGGCCCTGAGATCGGCAATCGCCGCGTCGTAGGTCTCGCGCTCGGGAAGCGGGAAGGGCGTGCCGACCGCCTCCCGCAACCGCTCCGCCGCTCCGAAGAAGCGCGCGGCTTCGATCCGCCGGCCGCGCGCCGCCGCCAGCGTCGCGATCGTCGCCAGCCCGTCGGCGTACGCCGCCGGACTCGCTTGCTCTCGGAGTCGGACCATCACTTCCCGCACGCAGCCGTCCGCGCCGGCATCATCGCCGGCGAGCGAGGCGAGCAGGGCGAGGCAGCGCAGCGGATCGACGGCGAGGTAGCGGGCACCGTTCGCTTCGTACCCGGCGAGCGACTCCTCCCAGAAGGTCCGGGCGCGGTCGTGGTCGCCGCGCGCGAACGCCGCCAAACCGAGTTGGAGGCGATCGCAGGAACTCCAGACGAGTTCGCCCGCTTCCCGCAAACGGCGGTGTTCCGCCTCGATCAAGTCGACGGCGTCGTCGTAGCGGCCCTGAGCGACCAGGACCCCGCCGGTGACGCTGCGGGCGGCGGTGCTTCCCAGGGCATGGCCGGTTTGGCGCCAGAGTGCCAAACCCGACTGAAGAAGGTCCAGGGCCGTCTCGGTCTCGCCCTGGTAGTAGGCAATCGAGCCGGACCCGGTCAATGCCGCCGCCCGGAGGTCCGTGGGCACGGGCCCTTGTCGTTCCGCGAGCGCCAGCGCCTGGTCCAACCAGTGCCGGCCCTCGCCGTAGTGCCCCCGGAAACGCCAGTAATACACCAGCGACCCGGCCAGGCGCAGACTCCCTTCGGCGTTCTCCGCCGCCAGAAGCCAGGCGAGAGCGGCTCGCACATTGTCGTGCTCGGCGTCGGCCCGATGGAGCCACCCGGCACCGCCGGTGATGACGAGGCGCGGCGCGATTTCCTCCGCAAGAGCGATGAAGAAAGCCGCGTGCCGCGCCTTCGTCTCTTCGAGCTCGCCACGCTCCTCCAGACGTTCCAGCCCGAACTCGCGGATCGTCTCCAGGAGTGCGTAGCGGGTCTCGTCGCCTCGCCATTCGACACCGACCAGACTCTGATCCACCAACGCTCCGATCCGGTCGAGCGCGTCAAGTTCGTCGCCGATGCGGCAGACCGCGCCCACCGCCGCCAGCGAGAAGCTCCCGGCGAAGACGGCGAGACGGCGGAAAAGCGCCTGCTGGTCGGCGTCGAGCAATTCGTACGACCAGGCAATGGCATCGCGCATCGCCCGCAACCGGGGCGGCTGATCGACCGGTCCGCCCTCCAGCCAGGGGAGCGCGGAAGGCCGCGACTCGGCCCGACCGTGAGCGGTGGCGTCCGGCCCGGCGATCAGCCGTGCGAGGAGGCCGGCCGGCGAAAGGAACCGGACCCGCGCCGCCGCCAGTTCGATTGCCAACGGCAACCCATCGAGCCGCGCGCAGATCGCCGCCACGGCCTCGCCGTCGCCCGGCCCGAGGCGGAACCCCGGCCGGACACGACCGGCGCGTTCCACGAAGAGTCGCACGGCATCGGAAACGAGCGGCGGCACGGGGAATTCTCGCTCCCCGGAGAGACGCAAGAGCGCCCGGCTGGTGGCCAGGATCGTCAGCCGTGGACACTCGTTGAGGAGCGCATCGATCTCCGGCGCAGCCGCTACGACCTGCTCGACGTTGTCGAGCACGAGCAGGAACGCCTCACCGGCCAGTGCACGGGCGATGTCCGTCGCCCTGGCGCGGTCTCGCGTCTCGTGCACGCCGAGGATTTGGGCGATCGTCGGCAACACCAGGTCCGGATCGCGGATCGACGCCAGCGGGACGAACGCGACCATGTCGCCGAACTGCTCCCGCGCCGCCTCAAGGACCCGCAACGCCAGGCGGGTCTTGCCGATCCCGCCGGGACCGCTCAGGGTCACGAGCCGTGACCCCTCCGGGTATCCGGGTCGGCTCAGGAGCCCGCCGATGGCGCCGATCTCCGCCTCTCGCCCGATCAGCGGCGTTCGCGGCAGCGGTATCGGCGCTCTCGCCAATCCACGGTCGGCCGACGGGAGCGACCGCGGCTGCGCAGCGACCGTCGCGGCCTCCGACGGGCTCCGCTCGGTCTGGTGGACGGATTGGCCAGTCATCGCGGCATCCTCCAACGGCGCGCTCAGACGAGCGTGTCCTGCCACCGCTCAAGGCACCGAACTCAAAATCGCTTTACCGGCTCAGCCTGCAGCGCGGTCGAGCGCAAAGGGTGCGCCGCTCACCGTTCGCGCCCAAGACTCGGTCCTCCGTCCGGAGTTCGCGGCATCGACCGACGGCCGGCTAACCGCGAAGTTCCAGTCCGCCTTCGCCGTCCGTCTCTCCTGGTAGAGGTAACCTACAATACACAGCCGCGGCCTTGCCAGCCAAGTATGCTGTTGTTCAGGGTCAACGCATTCGGCGCTGCCGTTCGGCTGGCCAAGCGGTCGTTCACCGTCGGGGGCCCTGTTCAGACTCCCTCGCCCCCTCCACCGCCGCACACACTGCCTCGCGCGTTTGTTTCCTCGTGCGTGGTCAGAACACCTTGGAAGGCACGGCCGGGTCGACGATGCCCGGCTGGAGTATCGGGTCGTCCAGACGCGAGGAGATTCCTTCCATGACCGACGAACTCGCCTATTTCTGCACCGGGCGCAGTACCCGGACGCGGGCACGGCGGATGCCCGTATCCTCCGCCTGGGGCGGCGCGGTCGACGCGCAGTCGGTCGCCGCGCGGCGATGACGTCTCTTCGTCCTTTCACCGAGAAGGCAACCGCACCAAGGAGGGAAGACCGTGTCAAACGACCACAACGCACCTTCGCAGCAGCCGATCGACGCCTCGGAAACAAAGCTCACGCGCGCCGAACTCCTGCTCGGCGCCTCCTCGATCGCCGCGACGATGTCCGTGCCTCCCAGGAAGCGCGGGCTGATCCGCTCCATCGCCCATCGCCTGGCGGGCGAGCGGCCGGCCCTCCCGGTCGAGGGCACCCTGGCGTCGTTCGCCGGGGCGACGGGCTGGCTCAACTCCCCGCCGCTGACGCCGGAGGGCTTGCGCGGCCGCGTCGTCCTCGTCGACTTTTGGACCTACACGTGCGTCAACTGGCTCCGCACCCTCCCTTACGTGCGGGCCTGGGCCACCAACTACGCAGACGCCGATCTGACGGTCGTCGGCGTCCACACTCCGGAGTTCGGCTTCGAACACGACGTCAATAACGTCACCGCGCTGGCTCGCAATTTCGGCGTGGGCTACCCCATCGCCCTCGACAACGACTACGGGGTCTGGAACGCTTTCGCGAACCACTACTGGCCAGCCGTCTACCTCGCGGACGTCGACGGCCGCATCCGGTATCACCACATCGGCGAAGGCGAGTACGCGGCAACCGAGATGGCGGTCCAGCAGTTGCTGACCGAGGCCGGCGCCGACGACGTCGATCAGGACCTGGTGATGGTCGATCCGCACGGTCTGGAAGTGGCCGCCGACTGGCGGTCACTGCAGTCGCCGGAGACGTACCTCGGCTACCGCCAGAGCACCGGTTTCGCGCAGGACGACATCGCCCGGTTCGACGAGCCCGACCTCTACACGGCGCCCGAACGGCTCCCGCTCAATTCCTGGGGTCTCTCTGGACATTGGACCGTGGCCGAGCACGCCGCGGCGGCGAACGAGCCCGGCGGTCGCGTCGCCTTCCAGTTCCATGCGCGCGACCTCAACCTCGTCATGGGACCGCCGACCAGGGGAACGTCGATCCCGTTCCGGGTCTCCCTCGACGGTCAGCCCGCGGACGGCGCGTACGGCGTCGACGTGAACTCCGACGGCAGCGGAATCGCCGCCGACCAGCGCACGTACCAACTGATCCGCCAACCGGCGCCGATCGCCTCCCGCCGGTTCGAGATCGAGTTCGGCGAGGCGGGCGTGGAGGTGTATTGCTTCACGTTCGGTTAAGCCACGGCGCTGGTGGCTCGCCTCATCACCGCGATCAATGCGCGCAGAGGCAGCGGACGTCATCTTCGCCTCAGAGGCGTCACCGAAAGGGGATGCAGGATGTCCCGCGATCGCTTCACCGCATTCGTCTTGGCCAGCGCCGGTGAAGGCGGCGATTACGTCGGACGGCGCTTCGTCGCCATCTCGGTCGCTCATCAGCGCACCTTCGACAACCCACTCATTGACGGTGCGCCGCGGCAACAGCCCGCCGATCGCAGCGGCGGTTGAACCGCATGCCGACGTGCGAACCAGCCGCCCCGCTCGCCCGGTTAGGAATTTGACAAACACGTTCGTATGATCTATTATCTCTTCGAAGCGATCACCTACCGGCGCGTGGGCGGGCCTGGGCAGGCAGGGAACGCGCCCAGGGAAGGCCACCTGCGCTCAGAGCAGCCAACGGTCTCGGTCGCAGACACCGGTGACGGGTGCCCTCTGGGCGTTGCCCCTCCCCGGTCCCGCCGCAATGGGCCGCCACCCACATCGGCGCCGCGCTTATGAACGCGCTCCCCTCTCCCGCGCATCGGGAGAGGGGCCGGGGGTGAGGGTTCTCCGCGAAATCCCACGATCCGACTCGGAGGGAACCCATCCATTCCAGGACCACCCAGTCGATCGTCAAAACGCTTGTGTAGCGATCCATCGCATTGGTATCATGCTTTCGTGACGAGAAGCGATGCCGGGTAATCGGCAGGAGCGGTCCGCATCTCCTGCACGACCGGTCGCGGTACGGTTCTCGCCGGCCGCGGAGCGACATCGCCCCTACGCCGGCGGCAGCGAACGTCCGATTTGCCTCGATCTACGTACGTTGAGATAAGAACGCCCGTGGTCAACGCGGGCACCGCTCGTCAACCCGGTTCGTCGCCTCTTGGTTCCCAAGCCCGACGACATCGCCGCCGCTGGAACGACATCATGCGATCGCTCACACTCGGGCGCGTCCGCGGGATCGACGTCAAGGTCCATCCGACCTTCGCCCTCGTCGCCCTCTGGATTCTCTACAACTGGGGCGTCGTCGAAGGCGGCGGCGCCTCGTCGATCCTCTACGGCACCGTGCTCTTCGCCTTCGTCTTTTCCTTTGTCCTCCTCCACGAATTCGGCCACAGCCTGATGGCCCAGCACTACGGCATCAACGTCCACGACATCACCCTCGTCCCCTTCGGCGGCATCGCCCGCCTCGAGCAACTCCCGCACCGTCCCCGCTCCGAGGCGCTCATCGCGATTGCCGGTCCCGCCGTCAACGTCGCCATCGCCGTCGCCATGCTGCCGCTCTTGCTCGTCCTCGGCGTCGTCCGCGGCTACGACTCCGTCGGCGACTACTTCGCCAACCTCGACACCATCGCTCCCAGCGGTCTGCTCATCTACCTCTTCCTGACCAACATCATGATCGTCCTCTTCAATCTCCTCCCCGCCTTCCCGATGGACGGCGGTCGCCTCGTCCGCGCCGGTCTCAGCTACGTCATCGGTCGCGAACGGGCGACCCGGATCGCCGTCGGTCTCGGCGTCGTCGCCGCCCTCTGCATCGCCGCGTTCGGGCTCTGGTGGCAGGACTTCGTGCTCCCCCTGATCGCCGTCTTCGTCATCGTCGCCGCCTACGGCGAAAGCCGGATCGTCCGCCTCGAAGAGTCGATGCGCCGCCTCCGGGTCGGCCAGTTCGCCGTCTGGGATCGCGGCGGCGTCGCCGCCGAGCTCCCGCTCACCATCGCCCTCGGCGGCGGTCTCCGCGACGTCGCCGTCACCGACGGCGGCCACGTCGTGGGCATGATCTGGCGCAGCCAGCTCCTCCAGATCCTCAACGGCGGTGCCGGCAACCGCACCGTCGGCGACGTCATGGACCGCGACGTCGTCACCGTCGACGTCGACGACACCGTCTACGACGTCCAACAGCAGATGCAGCAAACGCACCGCTGGGCAATGCCCGTTACCGAAGACGGCCAGTACCGCGGCATCTTCACCGCCGATCGCTTCATCCACGTCTACCGCTACCTCAACGCCCAATCGCCCGAGCGCCGCCGGCTCGTCGAATTCGCCGGCGCCCTCAGCGGTCTCTTCCGCGTCCCCGGCCGCTGAATGGGCCGAATCGGATTGGTGTGACGACCTTTTGGTCCTTGACCCATATCGTTTGCAGGAGTAGGATCAATCCAGCGGAGCCGGGTTCCGGCTCCGGCGGCCTCCCGGAGGCGCCATGAAAGTATCGACGAGGGGTGAATACGGGGTCCGGGCAATGGTGGCCCTCGCCCACAACTATGGGGTCGGGCCGATGTCGATCGCGGCGGTCGCCAAAGCATCCTCGGTGCCGTACGCGTACCTCGAGCAGTTGATCGTTCCCCTCCGCCGGGCCGGACTGGTCGAGAGCAAGCGCGGTGCCCAGGGTGGCTACCAACTGACCAGACCGCCCGACGAGGTCCGCGTCGGCGACGTCTACCGGGTCATGGAAGGCCCGGTGGCACCGATGGACTGCGTCTCCGAGAACGAGGCCGACCAGACCTGTCCCCTGATCGAAGGCTGCGAAACCCGCCCCGTCTGGCTGAAAGTCCGCGACTCCATCGCCAACACCCTCGACTCGATGACCCTCGCCGACCTCGTCCGCCAGGGCGACGCCCGCCGCGAAGCGCGGGCCCATCGCACCGCCGCCGAACCGGTTCCTGCCTGATTGCCCGTCTTCCTCTGATCCCAACCGGTGATCGACCTCGGCGGCCAACGCGGCGTCGAGGTATCGGTCGTGGCCAACGTTAGGAACGACTCGATGGAAGCCACCGACGATACGATCTACCTCGATCACGCCGCCACCACACCCGTTCACCCCGCGGTGCTCGACGCCATGCTCCCGTACTTCACCGCGCGCTTCGGAAACCCGTCCAGCATCTACCAACTCGGCCAGGACGGTCGCGCCGCCCTCGACCGTGCCCGCGCCGCCGTCGCCCGCGTCCTCGGTTGCCAGCCGGCCGAAATCCTCTTCACCAGCGGCGCCACCGAAAGCGACAACCAGGCCCTCTCCGGCATCGCCTGGCATCGCCGCCTCCAGAACCCGGACGGCCCGCCACCCCACATCGTCACGACCGCGATCGAGCACCACGCCGTCCTCCACACCGCCGACTGGCTGGAACGCCAGGGTTGTGCGGTCACACGGGTTCCGGTCGACGCGGACGGCTTCGTCGACCCCGACGACGTCGCCAGGGCAATCCGCCCGGAGACCTGTCTCGTCTCCGTCATGTATGCCAACAACGAAATCGGCTCCATCCAGCCGATCGCGGAGATCTCTCGCATCGCTCGCGACCGGGAAATCCCATTCCACACCGACGCCGTTCAGGCAGCCGGCGCCCTACCGCTCGACGTCGACGCTCTCGGCGTCGACCTCCTCTCCCTCTCCGCGCACAAGTTCTACGGTCCGAAGGGCGTCGGTCTCCTCTACGTCCGCCGCGGTACCGACATCGCCTACCAGCAGCACGGGGGAGGCCAGGAATCGGGCCGCCGCGGTGGCACCGAGAACGTCCCCGGCATCGTCGGTCTGGCCGCGGCGCTCGAACGCGCGGAGGCAGCGCGGGCGGAGTACAACCGCCACTGCGGCACGCTACGCGACCGTCTCTATGCCGGTCTTGCCGAGGCCATTCCCGATCTCGAACTCAACGGACCATCGGATTGGGACCGCCGCTTGCCGAACAATCTCAACGTCTCAATCCGCGGAGTCCAGGGCGAGACCGCACTGCTCAGCCTCGACATGCAAGGCATCGCCGCCTCGGCCGGTTCCGCCTGCACGACCGGGAATTCGCAGCCAAGCCACGTCTTGCAGGCGCTCGGCTACGACGACGAGCGCTGCCGGGCCAGTCTTCGCCTGACCCTGGGGTGGAGCAACACCGAGGAGCAGATCGACGAGACGATCGATGTCCTCGCCGATGTCGCCGGCCGCATCCGATCGTTGGCCGGCGTCGTCTGAGGGCTAGGCTGCCCCCGATTTTTCGTCACGTTCGATCAACGCGGCGGAGGCGACGGCTTCGAGCACGACACGCCCGTCGCGTCCTTCGATCTGTCCGAGCGGCGGCAATTCGGCAAGCGATCGCAGACCGAAGTGCAACAGAAAGTCCGGCGTCGTCCCGTATTGGAACGGATTGCCCGGCGCCGACAGTCGCCCGACCGCTTCGATCAATCCGCGCGAGAGCAGGGTCGTCAGCACCCCCGCGCAATCGACCCCGCGCACGCCCTCGATCTCGGCGCGAGTCACCGGTTGTTGGTAGGCCACGATGGCCAGCGTCTCGAGTGCGGCGGTGGAGAGGCGCGCCTCCCGCTCCAAACCGAGAAACCGCCGCACCTGCCGCGCGAACCGCGGCGACGTCGCGAGTTGGACCCGCTCGCCATGCCGCTGCAGGGTCCAGCCGCGATCCTCAGCCTGCTCCAACTCGATCAGCGCGGCCTCGATCCGGTGGCGTTCGACGCCCGCGCCGCGCGCCAACTCATCGGCCGTCGCCGGCGTCGGCGCGACCAGCAACAGCGCCTCGACCAACGCGGTGAGATCGCCGTCGGACAGGGGGGTCAACTCCTCGTCACCGAGCAGTGGCACCTGCCGCGACGGTGCGCGGTTCGGAGGATAGCCGTCGGGCTCCGGCCTGCGGTTGGATCGTGGTGCCATCGCTCCGATCGTCAGTCGTCGGCGGCTTCGCCGGCGGCGTACTCGACGGGGCAGTCCCAGCGCCTCCGCAGCGTGATCTCGCCGAATGGAGCGGTCTGCTCGGCATCGACGATGCGCCGGCGGATGAGTACCAGCACCGCGAAGAAGGCGGTCCGCATTTCGTGCCCGTCGCGGCAGTCGCCGGTCAGGCGGCTGAATCGGGTCTCGCCGAACCCGGTCAGCAACCCGAGCAGCCGCTCGATCATCGCCGCCAACGAGATCTGCGGCCGTGCACTGATGAGTTCGCGTGGAGAGGGAATCGCGGCCAGGCGGCGCCGGAGCGCACGCACCAGCGAGACCGGTTCGTGTGCGGCCAACTTCGGCGGGATGCCAGCGGCCGGAACGGCAACCGCCCCGGTCGCTCGCGCAAACGCGCCGTCGCCGCGACAGTCGCGCTCCGCAAGATCGTCGGCGGCACGCTTCATGGCCCGGTATTCGATCAGTTGCCGCGCCAGATCGCTCGACGCCGGTTCGTCGTCCGCCGCCGGCGGTCGCGGCAGAAGGGAACGCGACTTAAAGAGGACCAGCCTGGCGCCGACGTTCGCGAACTCGGCGATCGCCTCCGGCGCCGCCCCGCCGAGTTCGGCGACGTAGGACAGGAACTGCTCGGTGACGGCGACGAGCGAGACGTCGGTGATCGATAGTTGGTTGCGCTCGATGAGACGCAGCAGGACGTCGAACGGCCCCTCGAAGGTGGGCAGCCGCAGTTGGTAACCGAGGGTTCCGTGTGGTTCGAGGGCGGAGACACTCACGACCGGCGAAGTGTACGCGATTTGTCCGTACACCGTCTCGGTCACGCGGCGCGGTCCGCGGCGATCAGGCGACGGAGTTGTTCGTCGTCGGGCGGCGGGTCGTCTTCGTGGTGGGCGATCAACCAGCAGGTTCGGTCGGAGCAACCGAGCTGCCTCGCACGCTCGGCCCCCAGCGCCGGATGGTGGACGGCGAGCGCAAATCCAGCGCGCCAGCGACGTGCCGGCAACCGGGCAAGCCAGGCGAGAACCCGTGGCGCAAACCGACTGAGTAAGACGCGGCTCACCCGATGGGGAAGCCGAACGGTGCCCATCTCGTCGACCTTGCCGAGATCGTGCAGGAGCGAGGCGGCGAGGAGATCGTGGTCCCGCGCTCCCGACGAGCGAAGGAGTTCGTAGATTCGGCAGAGGTGGGCTTGGTCGTAGTGTGGCAACCGGCAGAAGGCATCGGCCTGGCGATCCGTCAGGACACGAGACAGGATCGCGTCGCGGTGTTGGGGCGGAACGGGACGGAGGGCGGCCAGGCCCTGATGGAGTCGATGACGCGCGGCAGCGAGCACTACAACAGGTGGCGAATCAAGAGCGATTGCAGCGGCGCGAACAGTTCGGTGGTGATAGAGGAGCTGAAACGGCCGCCGAGGAAGAAGATCAGGAAGAGGATGACGAACCCGTAACGCTCCAGCGGGGCGAGGACGGGATACCAGAAATTGGGCAGGATGCCGACGAGGATCTTGTGGCCGTCGAGCGGCGGGATGGGGATCATGTTGAACGAGGCGAGCAGGACGTTGACCCAGAAGAACCACCCCAGGAAATAGGCGGCGGTGCCGCGGTCGGCGTTGCCGTAGAGGAGGTTGAAGAGGTCGTTCTCTCCGTAGCCGGCGAGGCGCAGGGAGATGGCCGCAACCGTTGCCTGGACGATGTTGGAAACCGGGCCGGCGAGGGCGACGAGGGCCATACCGCGTTTGCGGTCGACGAAGTTGGCGGCGCGGAAACGGTTGGGGTTGACGGGGACCGGTTTGCCCCAACCGATGAAGCTGTAGCCGAGGGAGATCATGACCATGCCGAAGAAACCGAAGGGTTCGAAGTGCATAGCGGGGTTGAGGGTGATCCGGCCGAGGTCGCGAGAGGTGTCGTCGCCCAGTCGCCAGGCGGTGTAGGCGTGCATGAACTCGTGGATGGTGGTGGCGATGACGAAGCAGAGGAGGGTAGTCACGATCTGCTCGCCCGGCGGCAAGGAATGCCGCTGGAGCAATTGCCCGGCGAGGATGAGCAGCAGGATCAGGTAGAGACCGGAGTTGGGGTCGCCGCGCTGGACAAAGTAGAGGCGGAAGGACGAGGCGGCAAGGCGGCAAGGCGGCAAGGCGGCAAGGAAGGAAGTGACTCGTCCTTGCCGCCTTGCCGCCTTGCCGCCTTGCCGCCTCAAGTTACGCTCCGGAACCGGGATACAGATGGCAGGCGACGTAGTGGCCGCTGCCCTGGTCGGCGAAGATGGGGTCGATCCGCTTGCAGACGTCCATGACGTAGGGGCAGCGGGTGTGGAAGTGGCAGCCGGAGGGCGGGTTGATCGGGCTGGGGACATCGCCGGAGAGGATGATGCGTTCGCGGCGCTTCTCGATGACGGGGTCGGGGATGGGGACGGCAGAGAGGAGCGCCTTGGTGTAGGGGTGGAGCGGTTCTTCGTAGAGGGCGACCCGATCGGCCATCTCGACGATCTTGCCGAGGTACATGACGGCGACGCGGTCGGAGATGTGCTTGACGACGGAGAGGTCGTGGGCGATGAAGAGGTAGGTGAGGCCGAACTGCTCCTGAAGGTCTTCGAGGAGGTTGACGATCTGGGCCTGGATCGAGACGTCGAGGGCGGAGACCGGCTCGTCGCAGACGATGAAGTCCGGGTTGGCGGCGAGGGCGCGGGCGATGCCGATGCGCTGGCGCTGACCGCCGGAGAACTCGTGCGGGTAGCGGTTGGCGAAGTAGGGGTTGAGACCGACGGTCTGCAGGAGTTCCTGGACGCGCTGATTGCGCTGCCCTTTCGGGACGAGGTGGTGGATCTGCATCGGCTCGGAGATGATGTTGCCGACAGTCATCCGCGGGTTGAGCGAGGCGTAGGGGTCCTGGAAGATCATCTGGAGGTGGCGGCGCATCCGCCGCATGTTGCCGCCGTCGAGTTTGGTCAGGTCGCGGCCGTCGAAGACGACTTCGCCGGCGGTCGGTTTGTAGAGTTGGAGGATGGCGCGACCGGTGGTGGACTTGCCGCAGCCGGACTCGCCGACGAGCCCGAGCGTCTCGCCGCGTTTGACGGCGAAGCTGACACCGTCGACCGCCTGGACGGCACCGACCTTGCGCTGGAAGATGATCCCCTGGGTGAGGGGAAAGTGCATGACGAGGTTGTTGACTTCAAGCAAATTGCCGTTGCTGCCGGTGGCTCCGTTCGTGGTCGGCATCGGTTGGGTGCGGCGATCGACGGCCATTATTCCGTCCTCCTCGGCGGTTCGGCGTCCTTGCTAACCTCTTCCCAGAACCAGCAGGCGGCCTGGTGGCCTTCGCCGACCTGGAGGAGGGGCGGGTTTTTCTGTTCGCACTTCTCGCGCGCGTAGTTGCAGCGCGGGACGAAGGGGCACATGTCGGGGAGGTCGATCAGGTCGGGTGGGAGACCGCGGATCGGTTCGAGTTTCTCTTTGCGCTCGGCGTCGAGGCGCGGGATCGACTTGAGGAGACCGACGGTGTAAGGGTGGCGGGGGTTGGCGAAGATCTCTTCGGTGCTGGCGGTTTCGACGATGTGGCCGGCGTACATGACCTGGATGCGGTCGGCCATGCCGGCGACGACGCCCATCGAGTGGGTGATGAGGATGACGCCGGTGTCGCGTTCCTGTTGGAGGACGCGCATCAGGTCGAGGATTTGGGCCTGGATGGTGACGTCGAGGGCAGTAGTAGGTTCGTCGGCGATGATCAGTTTCGGGTTGCAGGAGAGGGCCATGGCGATCATCACGCGCTGGCGCATACCGCCGGAGAATTGGTGCGGGTACTGGTCGATGCGCTCCTCGGCGTTGGGGATGCCGACCATCTTGAGGAGCTCGACGGCGCGGGCGCGGGCCTGGTCCTTCGACATCCCGAGGTGGAGTTGAAGGGCCTCGCTGATCTGGCGGTTGATCGTCAGGACCGGGTTGAGGGAGGTCATCGGGTCCTGGAAGATCATGGCGATGTGGTGACCGCGGATCTTGCGGACCTCGTTGTCGGACATCTGGAGGATGTCGTCACCCTCGAAGACGATCTCGCCGGCGACGATTTTGCCGGGCGGGTTGGGGATGAGGCGCATGATCGAGAGACCGGTCATGCTCTTGCCGCACCCGGACTCGCCGACGACGCCGAGGGTTTCGCCGGGCATGATGTAGAAGGAGACGTCGTCGACGGCCTTGACGACGCCGTCCTGGGTGAAGAACTGGGTCTTCAAACCCTTGACGTCGAGCAAGGGGCGTCCGTCGCCGTTGCTCCTGCCGACGCGAGTCTGGACCCCGAATTGGGTGCGAGCGTCTACGGCCATGGTCGCTCCTCTCGCAACGCGAACGCGCGTCGTCCGCAGCGGCACCGCCGGCGGCGACCGATTCGGTGCCTGACCCACCGGCGAGGCCGAGGGGGCTGGGCAAAGCGCCCAAACGCCGCGCGATTGCCGATGAGGGTCGAGGCGAACAACGGGCGGAGGATAACATGTTGACAGAAAAGGGGGCAATAGGGATGCGCGCGGCGTTCGGCGTTCGGCGTTCGGCGAGAGGGGTGCGGATGGTTACCCTCCGGATCGGATCATCGGCCGGCGCTCGGGTGGGGGCCGCGGTGGATTTCGCGCGGTCTGCTCGAACCCTCACCCCCGGCCCCTCTCCCGGTGCGCGGGAGAGGGGCCGGGGGTGAGGGGCGGGGTGGTGGGTGGCGGAGCGGGCGCGGCGCCGGCGGGGGTTGGGGTCCGCTGCGGCGCGACCGCGGGAGGTTCAACGCCCAGGGGGCACCCGTGACTGGCGTGTGCGGCCGGGACCGTTGGCTGCCCTGCGCAGGCGATCGGGCCTGGGCGGCACCCAGAGGGTTCCCGCTGCCTGCCCAGGCCCGCCCACCCATGCCGGGAGGCGACCGATTGGGGGCAATATAGATCTTGTGAACTTTTTTGTCAAATGGTTCTCGAGCGGATTCGGTGCGGGTTTGCGAAGGTGCCGGTCGAGCCAAGGCGGCGGCTAGGCGCCGGTGATCGGTTCCAGGACAAAGACGGGGATTTCGCGGGCGGTTTTCCCCTGGTAGTCGGCGTAGTCGGGGTAGGCGGCGACGGCGCGTTGCCACCAGATCGCTTTCTCGTCGCCGGTGACCTCGCGGGCGCGGTAGTCGCGCTTGACCGGGCCGTCCTGGAGCTCAACGTGCGGGTTTTTCTTGAGGTTGTAGTACCAGACGGGATGCTTGGGGGCGCCGCCGAGTGAGGCGACCACGGCGTAGGTCCCGTCGTGCTCGACGCGCATGAGTGGGGTTTTGCGGAGTTTCCCGGATTTCGATCCGACCGAGGTGACGACGACGACGGGCATCCCGCGGAGGGTCGTGCTTTCGGTCCCGCCGGATTGTTCGTAGCGCTCGGCCTGCTCGCGAGCCCAATCGGACGTGCTCGGTTCGTATTCTCCGGTCAGCGGCATCTTCGGCATCTCCAGGTACTCGTGCGTCCCACTCCCGACGGGCATCGCCGAGGGAGAGGTTCGGCGCTCCAGAATCGTCAGGGCGAGTGTCGCATGCGGCATGCCGATGGGCCGCACGGTGGCTGTCGTGGTTGCGACACGGCGCCAATCACGGTCGACCTCCGCGGCTCACCTGGTTGTTGCACGCGCGGTGGGACGTCGGAGCGCATCTGCCCGGGCGCGGGGCTGAAGCGCCCAGGGGGCACCCGCCCGAAGGGGTCTGAGAACGAAGCGACCTGCGCAGATTTGCAAGGTGTTCCAGGGTACGGATCGACGAGGGCCGGAGCGTCGCCGGCGATCACAGCCTGGTATGGGTGTCGGGCTGGCGATTCCGTGCCCCCGGCCGGGCCCGATAGGGGTTCTAGGCGGGGGCGAACTCGCGTTCCCAATCGGTGCGCGCGAGGTCGAGCAGGTCCCGTGTCACCTCCGCGAGCGTTCGGAACTGACCCTCGGCGCGCCGGCAGGCCTCGGCGCCGTCGGCACCGGCCAGGGTCAACTCGGCCAGACCGGCGCGGGCCTCGCGGATCGCCGGCACCATCCGCCTCAACTCCCGTTCCTCGCGCGCCAGGCCCTCGCGCAGCAGCGGCGAGTCGACACCGAAAGCGGCCGTCGCCGCCAGCCGGTCCGCTCGC
Source organism: Thermomicrobiales bacterium (assembly GCA_036558305.1). Taxonomy (GTDB): domain Bacteria; phylum Chloroflexota; class Chloroflexia; order Thermomicrobiales; family UBA6265; genus DATBFX01. The sequence goes on from DATBFX010000314.1 coordinate 21,294, forward strand.
GCCGCGAGTGCCAGCGTGGCCGCCCGCACCTCCCGATCGAGTCGCTCCGTGACCGCCTGGGGGATACCGGACGCCCGGGCAACCGCGAGGTTGCGCTGGAGCGCGCCGAGTTCGGCCGCGACATCGGCCAATGCCGTCACGGCGGGCCAGTCCGGGGCAAAGCGACGCAAACGCCGGGCGAGCGCCTCGGGCCGACCGGCCGCTGCCTCACGCCGTAGCGCAGCCCGGAGGGCCTCGGCCTCGTCGGGCGCGGCGGCACGGGGCACCGACGCGCAACGCACGCGAAAGGGAGGTCGGGCGAGCGGGAGGTCGATGGCACGCCGCCGGACGAACCTGGCGGCCAGGCCAATCGGTACCGCGATCGCCAGGACGACGGCGACGACCAGCACGACCAGGACGAGCAGTGCAACGACGATCACCCCCAGCGCGGTCACCATCGGTCGTTCCCTTCTTGCTCTCGGGAGGCGCGGAGGCGGGAGCCGCGCGCCGAGCTCCGGCGGTCGCGCCACGGAGTCTAGATCGTAGGATACGGTCATTCAATGGTCAGGTTCTGCGCCGCGGCAGCCGGCCCCAGCACGAACTAAGCGGTCGGTTCTGGCAGGCGCCGACTTCCTGGTTTATACTTCGGAGCGTAGTCGATGATCCACGGGTCAGGCTACTCGGTGATGGGGGAAATCGGAGAGACCGAAGCCCCCACATGCGTCCGGGCCGCTAGCTCAATTGGCAGAGCAGCTGACTCTTAATCAGCTGGTTGTAGGTTCGAGTCCTACGCGGCTCACCACCAAAAACCGCAGAAACAAGCCATAAACGACTGGCCGGGAGTGATGAACTCCCGGCCCTTCAGAGCGTTTGACAGCAACCGTGACAGCAACCGGTTTCGGACCGCCCTACTCACCGACCGCGATCGCTGCGTCCAACGCGTTGGCGGCGTCCTTGAGCATCGCTGGCGCGAGGTGGACGTAGAGATCGGACGTGAGGGAGATCTGGGAATGGCCCAGTTGCTCCATGATGGTCCGGAGCGGTACTCCCTGAGCGGCCAGGAGCGACGCG
>DATBFX010000315.1:0-2352 GCA_036558305.1 Thermomicrobiales bacterium
GGGTCGGGCACGCTCACTTTTGCCGAATACGATGCCTATCACGACGCGCTGTCTGCGCTCGTAGGCCCATACGACGGCGCAGGCACGCCACTCGGCGATGCGCTCGAAACGGTCGAGACCAAAGGTCAGTGGGTCGCGATCACGTCACTTGACGACAATTCGAGCCGGAAGAACCCCTTCGATTCGCCGGGATTCGGCGGCGAGAATGCGGTGGTCGGCAGCGACTTGCGGGAGGGCCGCGTCGCCGGATATTTGCTGTCCCTGCCCTACGAAGCCGGGTCAACCGGCCAGCGCGTCAAGCTCACGCTGGGTGGTCCCAACAGCGACAAATACGAGGTACTGACCGAAAGCGGCGCGCTCGGTATTGCGCCCGATGGCTCGTTCCAGTTGACGGTGCCGTCGGGCGAGCGCGGGCTCGCGTTCGGTCTGCATGCCAAGCAGGACATCGACTCGGACGCAACGCTTTCGCTTTCCGCACAGCTCGTCGATTTCTCCGGCGCGGCGAGCCATCACGCGCACGCCGAGGTGTCCATCGCGTTCGACGCCGTGGTCGAATCGTCGCCAGGCGTGACGTCGACGATGGCCGGCACTGCTGCGGACGACAATCGCCTGGCCGCCGGCGGTCACCACGAAGTGAACGGAGACGGTGCCGGCAACCGCGTGCAGGGGCTTGCCGGTCATGACGAGGTCTATGGAATTGCCGGAGACGACGTCGCCGAAGGTGGAGCGGGCGCGGACATCGTCGGCGGCGGTGACGGAAATGACGCCGTCTACGCGGATGGCCAGATCACGGAGGCGGCACTGCGCGCTTACATCGGCAGCTCCGCGACCTCGGCAACACCCGGCGCCATGCCGGCACAACTCCTGATTACGCAGACCGAATGGCTCCAGGGCGGGCTCGGCGACGACACGGTGGTCGCCAGCGACAACAGCGACGTGGTGTTCGGCGGAGGTGGCAAGGACCTGCTGGTGGGGGGCGCCGGACATGACGTCATCGATGGCGACGACGACTACGGCGCGGGCGACGTCACCAACGTCGTGATTCAGCCCGGCGTCGGGCCGGGCGCACCCTTCGACACGATTTCTCGGCCGTCGCGGTCCACGGTTTTGCGGAGGACGTCGGCGACGCCGACGAGATCCACGCCGGCTCGGGCGACGATTACGTCTTTGGGCAAAAAGGCGACGATTCGATCTTTGCCGACGACGGCAACGACACCGTGGCCGGCGGCGCCGACAACGACGACGTGTTCGGCGGGCGCGGCGACGATCGCCTCACGGGCGACACCTATACGAAGGTGGTCGGCGATGTGTCGCTCGTGCCCTGCGGCGACGACTACATCGACGGCGGCGAAGGCAACGACAGCATCTACGGGGATGGCGGAGCCGACACGCTGCTCGGCGGGGCAGGCAGGGATTCCATCCGCGGCAACAACGACCGGGCAGACCAGAATGGCAACGCCATGCTGCCGGAACAGGATGGCGGCGACTACATCAGCGGCGGTGATGGCGACGATACGCTGATCGGCGACAGCGCCGACGATACGATCGTCGGGGGCAACGGCAACGACTATCTGTTCGGCGACTCGGACGCGACACCTGCGGCGTATCAGGGCGACGACTATCTCGATGGCGGATTCGGAAACGACTATTTGCGGGGATACGCCGGCGATGACACGCTGCTCGGCGGCGATGGCACCGACCAGCTCCTCGGCGAAGCAGGCAACGACTACATCGACCTCGGTGGTGGCGGCGGGGAGCTCGCTTCCGGGGGCGATGGCGACGACGTGATCATCGGCGAGATCAACGCAAACGACACGATCTGGGGCGACGCCGGTGACGATCGAATTACGGCCAACGGCCAACTTTGGGGCGGCGTTGGCAACGACTCGCTGACCGTTTACGGCTCCGGGCAGGCGGCCGGTGGCGACGGCAACGACGAACTCCGCGCGGCGTTGGGCTCACCCACACTGTTCGGCGAGGCGGGTGATGATCATCTGAGCGCGGACGCCGCTGCCGCGGCGCGAATGGACGGCGGCATTGGCAACGACCTGATCGAAGGCGCAAACGCGTCCGACGTCGGCTGGGGCGGCGACGACGACGATCGCCTGCGCGGCAACGGCGGCGACGACCAGCTGCAGGGCGGAGACGGCGACGACGATCTCGCCGGCAACGACGGCGACGATGTGCTGTTCGGAGAGGCGGGAAACGATACGCTTTCGGGCGGCGCAGGGCGCAATTTTTTGCTCGGCGGCTCCGGCAACGACACGTACATCGTCGATGCGGACGTCGGCGAAGACGTCATCGAGGACGACGAGGGCGCGAACACGGTCGAGTTCGGTGACGCCGTCTCGA
>DATBFX010000316.1:0-2106 GCA_036558305.1 Thermomicrobiales bacterium
TGAGGAATCCGCCGAAGCGCCCCGGGTCGCCCGGCACCAGGGCACAGGCGAGCAGCACCACATAGCCGAAGATCCCGATCACGGAGACGTTGATGCCGGCCAGATGGGAGTAGTGACTGTTCGCCACCGTCTCACATCCGCCGCCCCCGGCGATGCACTTCGGGGCCCCTCCCCCGCTCTCCGCGATCGCGATGTAGGTGGCCACTCCGATGCCGACCACGGCCAGGATCAGGGCGGCAATCCGCAAATTCCGTTCGCTCGGCATGGGCGCAATGCTAAGGACGAACGTGAATGAGACCTCATTCCGCGTGCGACCGCTCGTTCCCGGGTAGGAGCGTGTTGTAGCGAGGGAGGATGCAGGTGGGACGCATAAACAGGAAGGTGGCCGCAGCCGCGATCGGGGGCGCCCTTGTGGCGCTCTCCACGGCACCGCCGGCATTCGCCTCGACGGTCACGGTGAGCGGCGGGAACACGGTCAGGGTGGCCGAGACGGGCAACGAGGCGAACCAGATCACGGTCGCGTACGACGCCGGCACCGACACCTACACGGTCGCCGATGCGGCCTCCAACCTGACGCCGAGCGGTACCTGCGTCGCCGTCGATGCCCACAGCGCCACCTGTCCCGGCGCGGGGATCAAGACGGTCAACGTGGCAACCGGGGACCGCGACGATTCGATCGCGCTCGACGCAGCCACGATTCCAAGCACGGTCACGGAGAGCCTGGACGCGGGCTCCGGGAACGACACCGTTTCCGGTGCGAACTCGCCCGGCAATCTCACCGGTGGTTCGGGGAACGACCAGGTGACGGGCCGGGGCACCCTACTGGGAGGCTCGGGCAATGACGTGATCACCGGCTCGCCACTCGCCGACAACCTCCGCGGCAGCAGCGGCAAGGACACGCTCGACGGCGGCTTCGGCGCAGACGACATCGCCGGCGGCAGCAGCACAGACACTCTGATCTATCCAGGCAGGAGCAACGGTGTCAACGTGACCATTGGTGCCGGGAGCAACAACGACGGCGGGCCCGAGGACCAGACGGGAAGCAGGCGCGACAACGTCCACGGCGACGTCGAGGTCGTGATCGGCACCGAGCTTCCTGACGCGCTCGTCGGGGACCACAGCTCCGAGACGCTGTTCGGTCTCGGCGGCGACGACTTCATAGTCGGCAACAGCGGCCGCGACACACTCCTCGGCTTCGACGGTAACGACCTCCTGATCGGCGGGAGCCAAAGCGACCTGCTGCGCGGCGGTCCCGGCGCGGACCGGGAGTTCGGCAAGTCGGGTAACGACCGACTGGCGGGCGGCCCTGACGATGACTTCCTGCGCGGAGGCACGGGTCACGACGTGATGAAGGGCAAGACCGGGATCGACCGGATCAACGCCCGCGACGGGCACCGTGACGTCAAGATCAGCTGCGGGCCCGGCCCGAGGCGGCTCGAGGGCGCCAAGCGCGACAAGCGCATCGATCCACGCCCGAAGTCCTGCTGAGGACGCCCCGTCTAGCGTCGAGATTCGTCCTGCCCGCCGGGGATGATGCTCGCCGTGCGGCGGATCCACTACCGCTTCGGCTACGTCCTCGTCCTCATCGTCATCGCCATCTTCTTCGCGATGGCGGCGCCGGAAGGTGACGTTGGCCGGTTTGTCTCGGTGACGCTTCAGGCCCTCGTGTTGATTGCTGCGCTAATCGCCTCCAAGGTGCATCGCGGGCTGATCACGCTGGGTGTCGTCGCGGCCGTGGTGGGCGTCGCTGGCTCTGCGGCCGCCCTCTTCGGCACCGGACAGTTCGGCAACAGCACGGCGGCAATCGTCGCCCTGCTCTACGTCCTACTGACGCCCCCCGCAATCGCTACGGGGGTCGTCAAGCAGTTCCGGGAGGAGGGCGGCGTCACGATCCACTCGATGTTCGGGGTGCTCTGCCTCTACCTGCTGATCGGGCTCCTCTTCGCGGTCGCCTTTGACGTGGTTCAGGAGGTGGGCAGTACGGACTTCTTCACCACCGACCACGGGGGTCGCGACGACTTCCTCTACTTCTCGTACAGCACGCTGACGACGGTGGGCTACGGTGACCTGGTTGCGGCGTCGGATCTCGGGCGCTCTCTGGCGATC
>DATBFX010000317.1:0-6878 GCA_036558305.1 Thermomicrobiales bacterium
CGACCGCCACCACCCGCCGGCAAACCGGCGCCGCCGCCAGCGCGAGCCCACCGGTACCCGCCCCAAGGTCGACCAGGGTGCTGGAACCGTCGAGACCGAGCCCGCGCAGGTCCGCCAACTCGGCCTCCCAGTCGACCCCCGCCTTCTGGTCGTACGCCGCCACGTACGCTTCGTCGAGGTGCTCGGGTCCGGCATGCGCGAACTCGTCGAGATACCAGTCGGGTGCCGTCATGAATCGCTCCGGTCTTTCTACGAGTGGCCTTCAATACCGCCTGTGCCACGCGCCCTTCTCAGCCCCCTTCAGGGGGCTTCGTCGGTTGAGCGCGGGGCGTTTACCCCCGCGCCGTCCCGCCCAACATCACGCCACACCTTACACCTTCATCCGCGGGTCCAACACATCGCGGAGCCCATCGCCGAGCACGTTGAAACCGAGGACCGCGAGGAAGATCGCGGCACCGGGGACGATGCCGGTCCAGGGGGCAAACGTCATGAACCCCCGCCCGGTGTTGAGCATCGTCCCCCAACTCGGTTCGGGCGGCTGCGCGCCCAGACCGAGGAAGGAGAGGGCGGCCTCGGCGAGGATCGCGTAGGAGATCGCCAGCGTCGTCTGCACCATCAGCGGCGCCACCGCGTTCGGGAGCACGTGGCGCAGCATGATCCGCAGATCGCCCGCCCCGCAGGCGCGACTCGCCTCCACGTACGGCTCGTGCACCAGCACCATCCCCGCCGCCCGCACGACCCGCGTAAAGATCGGGATGAAGATGATGCCGATCGCGATCATCACGTTCGCCAGCGACGGCCCGAGCAGCGCCAGGATCGCGATCGCCAGCAGGAGGGCCGGGAAGGCGAAGAGGATGTCCGCCAACCGCATGATCGTCAGATCCCACCAACCGCCGTAGAAGGCGGCGATCAGCCCGAGGATCCCGCCGCAGAGGAGCCCGATCGAGACCGAGATCAGGGCGACCTCCATCGAGATGCGCGCGCCGAAGAGGACCCGGCTCAACACATCGCGCCCGAACTCGTCGGTGCCGAGCAGGTAGGTCGAACTCGGACCGATCAACTGGTCCACGTTGTGCTGCTGGTACGGCGAATAGGGGGCGAGCACCGGCGCGAAGACGGCGGCGAGCACGATCAACCCGACGAGCGTCCCGCCGGCGACGACGAGCTTGTTGCCTCGGAACCGGCGGAAGAACTGGTACCGGCGGACCGTTCTCGCCGGCGCCCCCAGGCTCATCGTCGTTTCGGCCGCCATGCCCGCTCCTGAACGAGTCGTCTGTCCGCCTGTCCGTCTGTCCGCCTGTCCGCCTGCTATTGGATCCGCAGCCGTGGGTCGAGGTAGGTGTAGACGACGTCGACGACGAGGTTGATCATCATGAAGACGAAGGTCACCAGCAGGACCACCGTTTGCAGGACGGGGTAGTCGCGCTGGTTGACCGCCAGCAGCGCGTAGGTGGCGATCCCCGGCAGGTAGAACACCGCCTCGATCAGGAACGCCCCGCCGAAGATGTAGCCGACCTCCATCCCCGCCACGGTGATGACCGGGATCAGCGCGTTCTTCAGCAGGTGGCGGCGGGTGACGATCGACTCCTTCAGCCCCTTGGCGCGCGCCGTCCGCACGTAGTCCTGGCGCACCACTTCGAGCATCGACGACCGCGTCATCCGCATGATGATCGACGCCGAAACCACCCCGAGCGAAATCGCGGGCAACGCCATCGCCTTCAGGTTGCCGACCACGTCCTCGGTCAGCGGCACGTAGCCGCCCGGCGGGAACCACTGGCGCCTGACCGCGAAGACGTAGACGAGCATCGTCCCGAGCCAGAAATTCGGCAGCGACAACCCGATCATGCCAAGACTGGTGACACCGAGGTCGATCGCTGTGTTGTGCTTGAGCGCGGCGATGACGCCGAGCGGCACCGCGATCACGATCGCGATCGCGATCGCCAGCACCGTCAGTTCCAGCGTCACCGGCAACCGGGCAGCCAGCTCGTGCCGGATGTCGGTCCCGGTCGTGATCGAGATACCGAGATCACCGCGGGCCAGCCGCCCGATCCAGTCGAAGTACTGCAAGTACATCGGCTTGTCGAGCCCGACCTTGTGTCGGAACGCGGCGATCGCCTCCGGCGTCGGTTTCGTCCCCAGAAAGACCACCGCCGCATCGCCCGGGATCAGCCGCATCGTCACGAAGACGAGGATCGACATCCCGACCAGCACCGGAATCATCGCGATCAGCCGCACCCGGATGTAGTGGAGCATGCGCGTCCTTACGTGCACGGGGGCGGCGGGAGAACTCGACACGGCCGAACGGCTATACCGTTCCTCCCACCCCTCATTCCTTGCTTCGAGCACCCGTCACAACCGCTTGGTCGCTTCCGTCCTCAGCCCCTTTCCGGGGGCTTCGTCGGTTGAGCGCGCGGGTGCCCTCTGGGCGATTTACCCCCGCGCCGTCACCCCCGCGCCGAAGCCGCGCCCCGAATGCTGGGGGCGCACTTACTTATCCAGCCACGTCTCCCGCGCCCACTTCATCAGACCGGTCGGCAACGGGGTGAAGCCCTTCACGTAGTCCTGGGCGGCCTGGATGATGCGGTTGTTGGTGCTGTTCGCCGTCGGCGCCTGGGTGAAGATCAGTTGCTCGACCTGGTTGTAGATCGCCTTGCGCGCGTCGCGGTCGAAGGTCGTCCGCCCCTGCTCCAACAGTTGGTCGACCTGGGGATCGGCGAAGAGATGGGGGTTGAACCCCTGTTTGGAGTGGTACTCCGGGTAGAGGAACTCGTCGGGTTCGATGAAGGGTCCGCCCCAACCGCAGACCTGCATGTCGAAGTCGTTCTTGCCGAAAACGTCGTTGATGAAGGTGCCCCACTCCAGGTTGATGATCTTGGCATCGATCCCGATCGCCTTCAGATCCTCCTGGTCGACCGCCGCCTCTCCCGAAAGTTGCCAGTAGGCCGGCGAGACCTTGATCGTCGTCTCGAACCCGTCGGCGTAGCCCGCCTCGGCCAGCAGCGACTTTGCTTTGTCGACGTCGGGGCTCTCCGGGTAGAGATTGAGGTCTGCCGCGTAGGCCCAACTCCACTGGGGAATGATGCCACCGGTCAGCGGGATCGCCTGCCCGAAGTAGACGTTGTCGGCGATCGCCCGCCGGTTGTGCGCGTAGGCGACGGCCTGCCGCACCTTCGGGTTGTCGAAGGGCGGTTTGGTGCAGTTCATTCCCAGGTAGTTCCACTGGCAGCTTCCCGTGTCCAGGGCGATCGCCTGGACGCCCGGCGTGTTGGAGAGCTGCCGGTAGTCCTTGGGGTGGAGCGCCTGGGCGAGGTCGACCTGCTTGGTGAGGACGGCGTTGAGGCGCGAGGTGGCATCCGAGATATAGACGATGTCCAACTCATCGACGACCGGTTGGCCCTGAACGTAATAGTCGGGGTTCTTGACGAGCTTGACCGCCTTGCCCGGCTCGTAGGAGACGAACTTGAAGGGGCCGGTGCCGACCATGACCGTCTGTAGGTCGCCCTTTTCCTCGACGACGTGCTTCGGCACCATACTGGCCCAGGGCGAAGCCATCAAGGCCAGGAACGGCCCCTGCACCTTGTTGAACTGGACCTGAACCGTTGCGGGGTCGACGGCGGTCACCGCGGCCACCTCGGCGTACATGTAGGCGTTCGGTGAGCCGGTGGCGGGGTCCTTCTGCCGCTCGATCGAGAACTTGACGTCGTCGGACGTGAAGGGCTGGCCGTCGTGCCACGTGACGCCCTGGCGCAGGTGGAACGTGTAGGTCAGTTTGTCCTCCGAGATGTCGACGCTCTCGGCGAGGTCGCCGCTGACCTCGTTGAGTTGCTTGTCGTACTGCATCAGCGAACCGTAGACGTGCTCGGTCACGACCGCGGTCGAATAGGCCGAGGAGATCTGCGGATCGAGTCCGACCGGGTCGGTATCGGTCGCGATCGACAGGGTACCGCCCGGTTTCGGCTGGTCCTGGAACCGGCCGAGCCGCGACGCCGCGCCGGTCCCGCCGCTCGCCAGGACGCCGTGAGCGCCGGCGATGGTGAGACCGGCCGCCGCCCCCGCGCCGAGCAGACCGCGGCGCGTGACGTGCACGGTCCGCAGCTTGGCGACGAGCTCCGCATCGAATCGATCGCGTGCCATGGTGTCCTCCTCGTCGTGGATGATCGACTGCCAATCCGAGGGACTCGAAGCACGGGTGGCCGCTGCGGTGACCCCTCCTTTCGCCTCGACCGCCGCGGCGGTCGGACCTGGGGAACGCGACTCGACCGGTTTCGGCGGGCGGCAGCGCCGCCGCTTACGACGTGACGAAACGCTTGACCGCGTCGATGAAGCCGTCTTGCTCCTCGACGAAGACGAAGTGGCCGCTCTCCTCGAAGGTGATCATCTGGGCGTCGGGGATGCGCTCGGCGATCTGCTCGGACTCGCCGACCGGGGTGACCCAGTCGTGCCGGCCGGCGATGACGAGGGTTGGCACGCGGATCTCGCCGAGTCGCGGCCGGACATCGTACGAGGGGATAATCTGCTCGAACATGTAGGCGGTGACGAGCGGGTTGTCGACGCCCCGCTCGATGATCTCCTGCCCGATCTTGGCATCCCAGTGGGCGAAGTAGAGGGGCAGCATGATGTCCCACCAGCGGCGGAACTCCTCCTCCGTCTTGACTTTGCCCTCGAAGACCGCCGGCATCACCGCCTTCTGCTCCGGCGTCGCCTTGCGATCGGCCTCCTTCTCCGCCGCCTGGAAGAACTCGTGGCTGGGCGACGTCGTGACCAGGATCAGCCGCGCCAGACTCTCGGGATGCCGTACCGCATAGACCAGCGCCCAAAAACCGCCGAACGAGTTGCCCAGCACGTTGACCCGGCCCAGACCGAGCAGCTTGCGCAGTTCCTCGATGTCGTCGGCCATCTGCTCGATGGTGCAGGTCTCGAGCGGCACGCGCTCGGAGCGTCCGGTGCCGCGGTGGTCGACGTAGATGAGCTGCATCGTCTCGGCGAGGGGGGAGAGCCACGGCTTGTAATAGGAGTGGTCCAAACCCGGACCGCCGTGGAGGACGAAGCACGGTTCCTTGGCGACCATGCCGAGCCCGGACGGGGCCAACCCCATCCCCTCGACGTCGAAAAAGATCTTCGCCCCGTTGACCTCAGCCAGCAACCGACTACCCTCCTTGCACGTAGGCGGCCGAACTCCGGCGTCTCCACGTTCACCTTGGATATCGGCGCGCCTTTGCGACCGGTCGAGCGTGGAAGATTCTACCGCAAGCTCTGTAAACTCACTCAGATGCCTGCCCGCCGTCGGTCGCCGAAGAAACGTTGTGCGTGGACCGAGCGCTGGTCAACGCCACGAGGGCTGGGCGTCTTCGATGCGGGGTTGGATCTGTTGGCGCAGCGCTCGCTGTGCTCCAGCGACGTCGACATCGGCCGGCTATCCGATCGTGAGGGGACAAGTCCAGAACTGGACCGATCCGGACATTTTGCGTTAGAATGCGATCGTCAGATACAGAAGGAGCGCATCGTCATGTCCACATCACCTCCCGCCGAAACCACGATGAAACTGACCGACACCAAGCAGCAGTTCAGTCAGGTCGTCAACCGCGTCGCCCGCGGCGAGGCGCGGGTCGTCGTCGAGAAGAGCGGGCTGCCCGTGGCGGCCATCATCTCGGCCGAAGAATATCGCCGCTTCAAGGATCAAGAGCGGCGGGCGGCACGCGAAGCCTTGCGCGAAGCATTTACGCGTTTGAGCGAAGCCTTCAAGGATGTCCCGGACGACGAACTCGAACGCGAGTTGGCCAAAGCGCAGGCTGAGGTCCGAGCCGAGATGCGCGCCGAACGAGAAGCGCAACGCGAGGCCCGCTTCGACGCCATTGACCGGATCAGCGACGCCTTCGCCGACATTCCCGTCGACGAACTGGAACGACAGGTCGAGCGCGCGTTGCGCGAAGTCCGTACCCAGCCCCAATCGGAACCGACGCCGGCCGCTCCATGATGCAGGTCGTGCTCGACACGAACGTCTTTGCCTCCGGCGTGCTCGGCGCTCGGCGCTCCGAGAGTACGCCGGGAGAGATCTTCCGACGGTGGCGACGACGGACCTTCGGGCTCATCACGTCCCCTCACCTCATCGAAGAGGTCGAGCGAACCCTGGCCGATCGATTTTTCACCGACCGCATCCCCGCTTCCGACAGCGCCGCGGCAATCGAGGCCCTCAAACAGGACGCCCGCATCATCACGCTCACGACCACCGTTTCCGGCATCGCGACGCACCCAGAGGACGACCTCGTACTCGCCGCAGCCGTATCGGCCGCCGTCGATTACCTGGTCACCGGCGACAAAAAGCTCCAACAACTCGGAAGCTACCAGGGCGTCGCTATCGTCAGCCCCCGCGCCTTCCTGACGCTGCTCGAAGAGCAAGAGACATAGGCCAGGCACGCTCATGTGGGTCGACGTCGAACCCCCGTCCGTCACCGGCGACACCGTCGTCTTCCGCTGGCGCCAGTCAGCACCGAACTCCTTTCAAGGGGCCAACGAGTTCTTCTTTCGCTACGAGGGAATCGATCTCTCCACTTTCTCGCCAGAACTTTTCTACGAGGTCTTCCTCGGTCTCCAGCTAAAGGTCTTCGCCGCCTACCGGACCCCGGTCGAGATCGTCTTCCCCGTACCGATCCCCCGGTCCATCGCGGACTACTGGACCGCCTTCCACGACGCCCACCACGTCTCCATCTCCCCGATCGCCGACCGCGTCGCCTATTCATCCTGGCAAACAGCACCGGCCGTCGCGGACACGAAGCACCCGTACGCCGTCTTTTTCGGCGGCGGCAAGGACTCCACCCTCGCCACCTGCCTCCTCTCCGAACTCTTCGGTCCGGATCGCGTCCTCCTCGTCCAGTTCGTCG
>DATBFX010000318.1:0-15935 GCA_036558305.1 Thermomicrobiales bacterium
CTCCCGTCGTTTCCTTGCCGCCTTGCCGCCTTGCCGCCTTGCCGCCTTCCGTCGCTACCCCTCCCTCACCATTGGCCTGGCGATCATCCTGACGCTCATCACCCTCGCCCTCGCCGCGCCGCTCCTCGCCCCGGCACCGCCGAACAAGATCAACGCCAAGGCCGCGCTTCAGGGTGTCAGTGCCGCCCACCCGTTCGGCACCGACAATCTGGGTCGCGATATCCTCAGTCGCGTCCTCTACGGGTATCGCCTGTCGCTCACCATCGCCTTCGCCGCCACCGCCGCCTCCCTGGCCGTCGGCGTCCCGCTCGGTCTGATCGCCGGATACGCGGGCCGCTGGACCGACAACGTCATCATGCGCATCCTCGACGTTTTCTTCGCCTTCCCCACCATCCTCCTCGCCATCGCCCTGATCGCGGTCTTCGGGTCCGGCACCGGCGTCCTCATCCTCGCCATCGGCACCGTCTACGTCCCCTACATCGCCCGCGTCGTCCGCGGGTCCACGCTCGCCCTCAAAGGCGAACTCTTCGTCGAGGGTGCGCGCGCCCGCGGCGCGGAGCCTCTGCGCCTGATGTTCCGCCACATCCTCCCCAATCTCCTCGGCGCCATCCTCGTCCAGGTTTCCCTCTTGCTCGGGTTCGCCATCCTGATCGAAGCCGCCCTCTCCTTTCTCGGTCTCGGCACCGAGCCGCCCACTCCCTCCCTCGGCCGCATGCTCGCCGACGGCCGCGACTTCATGAGCCAGAACCCGCCGGTCGTCGTCTTCCCCGGTCTCGCCATCGCCATCGCCGTCCTTTCCTTCAACCTCATCGGCGACGGCATCCGCGACTGGGCCGATCCGAGAAAACGGAGCCGGTAGCCGGTAGGAGAGACGGACGGACGGACAGACGGACAGACGGCCAGACGGCCAGGCGGAAGCTCAGCACGGAGGAGAACGACGTTGACTATCTCGGCATCGGGCCACTCGGGCTCGGACGGCTACCGGTCACCGGCCACCAGCTACCGGCTGGATCTCCTCCTGACGAATGCCACCGTCCTCACGATGGACCCGGCGCACCCGTACGCGAGCGCCGTCGCCATCGGCGGCGACCGCATCGTCTGGGTCGGCGACGCCGAGGAGGCCCAAACCCACCTCACCGGCGTCGAACGCACCCTCGATCTCGCCGGCGCTACCGTCATCCCCGGTTTCAACGAAGCCCATCACCACCTGCTCCTCCTCGGCCACTGGCTCTCCCAAATCGATTGCTCGTTCCCCGCCGCCCGCTCCATTCCCGACATCCTCGCCGCCGTCGGCGAGCGCGCCGCCGCCACCCCCGAGGGCGAATGGATCGAGGGCCGCGGCTACGACGACAACAAACTGGCCGAACGCCGCCACCTCACCCGCTGGGACCTCGATGCGGTCGCCCCCAACCATCCCGTCTCCATTCGCAACGCCTCCGGTCACATGTGCGTCGTCAACTCCCGCGCGCTCACCCTCTCCGGCATCACCCGCGACACCGAGTCCCCCTTCGGGGGCACCATCCACCTCGCTCCCGCCACCGGCGAACCGAGCGGTCTCCTCCAGGAGCAAGCCCAGGAACTCGTCCCCCTCCCCTTCATCCCGAGCGACAAGGAGACCCTTCGCCGCTGCCTCGACACCGCCAGCCGGGCCTACCTCGCCGCCGGTGTCACCAGCAGCCAGGAAGCCGGCATCTTCACCACCCCGGAATTCGCCGTCTACCAGGAAGCCTGGGCGGCCGGCGAACTCCCGCTGCGGACATACCTGATGATCCGCACCAACTTCCTCGACGCCCTCGAACAACTCGGCATCGCCACCGGTTTCGGCGACGACCGCCTCCGCGTCGGCTGCCTCAAGGTCATGTCCGACGGCTCCCTCATCGGCCGCACCGCCGCCGTCTCGCAACCTTTCCTCGACGATCCCAACCCGAACAACCTCGGACTCGAGATGATGCCCCAGACCGAACTCGACGAGACGATCTGGCGCGGGCACCGCGCCGGTTGGCAAGTCGCCATCCACGCCATCGGCGACCGCGGGATCGAGATGTGCCTGGACGGGTTCGAACGCGCACTCACCCGCCAACCTCGCCGTGACCATCGCCACCGCCTCGAACACTGCGGCATCCTCCGCCCCGACCTCATCCAGCGCATCAAGGACCTCGGCGTCGTCCCGGTCGGTCAACCCCCGTTCATCCTCGAATTCGGCGACGGTTTCCTCCGCCACCTCGGCCGCGAACGGTGCCAACTCACCTACGCCCTGAAAACCGTCCTCGCCGCCGGTATCCCCCTCACCGCCAGTTCCGACTCTCCCGTCTCCTCCTACCAACCGCTGATCGGCATCAAAGCCGCCGTCACCGAACGCACCGCTTCCGGTGCCGACTTCGCCCCCGCCGAAGCACTCTCCGTCGAAGAGGCGATCGCCCTCTACACACGCGCCGGCGCCTACGCCTCGTTCGACGAACACCGCAAAGGCACCATCACCCACGGCAAACTCGCCGATCTCGCCGTCCTCGCCACCGACCCCCGCGCCGCCGTCCCCGACGAGATCGACCGCATCCCCATCCTCGCCACCATCTCCGGCGGTCGCCTCGTCTACGAATCGCCCATCGCGGCGACGGCAGGTTGACCGATGCGCACCACCATACGCAAAGAGGTCCTTCGCTGCGCTCAGGATGTTCAATTGAGGAGCACCCCTCCCTCTGAACATCCTGAGCGCAGCGAAGAGCCTGTCCTGAGCTTGCCGAAGGAACCTCTCTCCGACACGAGGCAACATCCTGCCTTCAACCACCCTGTTCTAACCCCGGAGGGGTTTCGTCGCCTTAGCCCTGGGTTTCAACCCAGGGTCCAGCCGAGCCCGTGTTTCAGCCCACGAGAACGGCCATGACCCTCCTCTCCGTCCGCAACCTGACCACCCATTACCAAACCGCCGGGGCTCCCGTCCGTGCCGTCGACGGTGTTTCGTTCGACCTCGCTCCCGGCGAAATCCTCGGGCTCGTCGGCGAATCCGGCTGCGGCAAGACCACCGTCGGCTTCTCCCTGATGCGCCTGCTGCCGCCGGCCGCCCAGACCGTTCAGGGAGAAATCCTCTTCGAGGACCAGAACCTCCTCGCCAAAACCGCGGACCAGATGCGCGCCCTCCGCGGCAACCGCATCGCCATGATCTTCCAGGACCCGATGACCTCCCTCGACCCGTCCTTCACCATCGGCGACCAAGTCACCGAACCGCTCCGCGAACACCTCGGTCTCGGCCGGGACGCCGCCCGCGAACGCGCGCTCGAACTCCTCACCCAGGTCGGCATCCCCGCCCCCGCCGAACGCCTCCGGCGTTTCCCGCACGAATTCAGCGGCGGCATGCGCCAGCGCGTCGTCATCGCCATCGCCCTCGCCTGCAACCCCGCCCTCCTCATCTGCGACGAACCGACCTCCGCCCTCGACGTCACGATCCAGGCCCAGATCCTCGCCCTCCTCCGCGCCCTCAAGCGCGAGCACCAGGGCACCGCCATCCTGATGATTACCCACGACCTCGGCGTCGTCGCCCAACTCTGCCACCGCGTCGCCATCATGTACGCCGGTCAGATCGTCGAGCAGGGACCCGTCCGCGACGTCTTCGCGTCGCCTCGCCACCCCTACACCCAGGGACTCCTCGACTCCCTTCCCGGCCGAGTCGCCCGCGGCGCCCCCCTCCGCCAGATCGAAGGCACCGTCCCCGACCTCCGCCATCCGCCCGCCGGTTGCCGCTTCCAACCCCGGTGCGGCTATGCCCGCCCGGCTTGCCTCCTGCCGCCTCCCGTCGTCAGCGTCGGCCGGCAAGACGTCGCCTGTGTCCTCTACGGAGAGGAGACCGCTCGTGTCCCCGCCTGAGATCACCGCGCCCGTCCTCGACGTCCGCGATCTCAAGACGTACTTCCCGGTCCCGCAGAACATCGTCGACCGCCTGCGCTTCGGCCCCCTCATCGTCCGCGCCGTCGACGGCGTCTCCCTCGCGATCGCCCCCGGCGAAACGCTCGGGCTCGTCGGCGAATCCGGCTGCGGCAAAAGCACGCTCGGCCGCTCCATCCTCCGCCTCGTCGACGTCTCCGCGGGCGAGGTCCGCGTCGCCGGCCAGGATGTCGGCCGCGCCTCCCCCGCCGAACTCCGTCAACTGCGCCGGCGCGCCCAGATCATCTTCCAGGACCCATCCTCCTCGTTGAACCCTCGTGTCACGGTTGGCCAAACGATCGAGGAACCCTTGACCATCTTTCGCCTCGCCGACCGCGCGACCCGCAAAACCCGCGTCGCCGAACTCCTCCGTCAGGTCGGTCTCCCACCCGAAGTCGCCGCCCGCTACCCCCACCAACTCAGCGGCGGTCAGCGCCAGCGCGTCGGCATCGCCGCCGCCCTTGCCCTCGACCCCGTCCTCATCGTCGCCGATGAACCGACCTCAGCGCTCGACGTCTCCGTCCAGGCCCAGATCCTCAACCTGCTGGAATCGCTCCAACACCGTCTCGGGCTCGCCTACCTCTTCATCTCCCACAACCTCGACGTCGTCCGTCACATCTCCGACCGCGTCGCCGTCATGTACCTCGGCAAAATCGTCGAATCCGCTCCCACCGATCGCCTCTTCGCCGATCCGCTCCACCCCTACACCCGCGCCCTTCTCGCCGCCATCCCCTCTCCCGACCCCGACGACCACCGCGACCCCCTCCCCATCGCCGGCGAAACCCCGAGCCCGATCAACCCGCCCGCCGGCTGCCGCTTCCACCCTCGCTGTCCCCTCGCCCAACCCATCTGCACAACCGACGAACCGTCCCTTCTATCCGACGACCACGCCCACGCCGTCGCCTGCCACGCCGTCGCCTGGGCGCGTGCCCAATCCGCCCGCGCCGACCCCGCCGACTGGATCTCGGAGGAGGAATCAAGCCCCGAAAAGCTTCCGTGCCCCTGACGCCTGACCCCTCTCAACAAAGGACAGCACCCAATGGCCTTTCACCTGGACGAAACGGACCTCAACATCCTCGAACACCTCCAAGAAGACGGGCGCCGCTCCAACGTCGAGATCGCCCGCGCCCTCGGCGTCAGCGAATCGACCGTCCGCAAGCGGATCGACCGCATGCAGCACGCCGGCGTCTTCCGCACCGTCATCATCCCCGACTTCGCCTCCCTCGGTCTCGAGGGCCACCTGATCATCGGCATCCACGCCGAACTCGGCAAGGCCCCCGAGATCGCCGACCGCCTCGCCGATCTCCAGGAGGTCCGCCTCGTCGCCCTCACTACCGGCGCCTTCGACCTCGTCGCCGACGTCTTCCTCCCCTCCGTCTCCGACTACCTCGCCTTCGTCCAGGACGAACTCGCCCGCATCCCCGGCATCAAGGGCGTCGAAACCTCCACCGTCCTCCGCCAACCCAAGAGCCGCTACAACTGGACCGAGATGCTCCGCCGCGGCCACTCCCACCAACCCTCGCCCGACGGCCGCAACGGCGTGGTGGCGACGTGATTTCCGGCGGTACCGAACGAGATTCAATCGGCGTTGTAGATCTCAAAGGAGACACGCGAATCGCTGCGCGGCTGCTGCAGCAGACTGCCTGCCGTCCCCTTCAACCCCTGATCCAAGAACGCCACCACGTAGCTCCGGATCAACTCAAACGCGAGCCGGGGATCGATCGTCCCGATCTGCTTCGTGTCGACCAGCGTGCCGTCCGCTACCGCAACCGCGAGCAAGTCCGTCGTGTAGGCATCGTGGAGCGACCCTTTAAGGGTAAAGTCGTAGCCGGGATGGGCAATCTGCATCAGCCGCACTTCATACGCATGGCCTTCCGCAAGCTGCTGCTCGAAGCCCTCTCGTGTCATCTGCGCCGCGGCGAATTCTTCGTCGCTCGTCAAGTCGACCAGCAAGTCGACATCTGAGTGCATCATCAGGAGCGGCTTCGCCAAGCCGTTCAGATAGGACTCCCCAAAGAGCCCCCCATCCATGCTGATCGCCGCGTCCACGCGCTCGTCGTGATACGCGAACTCTCCTGCAGTACCGCCGCCGAACGAGTGCCCGAATGCTCCGACGTGCTCCAGATCGAGATGACCGGCGAACCGCCCGTCCTCCCGGTTGAACGTCTCAAGCGAGTCGAGCGCGAAGCGCGCATCGCCCTTCCAGACTTCGAACATGGCGTCGGATTTGCCGCCCGCCTCGTTGGCAAGGACGATACGCCCATCCGGGAACTCGACCGCCGCCGCGCTGTACAGAGGCCAGACCGCGGCGATGACGTAGCCGTGACTGGCGACCTCCTCCAGCAGCGAGGTGTAGTAGACGGGCGGATAGCCGAAACCGGGCAAAAAGATGAGCGCGGGATACACGCCCTTCGCCACCGGCTGATCCCGGTAAGCGTGGCTCGTGATTGCGACCTCGTCGATCGGGCTCGGGTCCTGCCGCGCGATCGCCTGCCGCAACGTCTCGGTCATGTACGGTGCGGTCTCCGCATCGGCTGCCGGTGCAACCGGGTAGTAGACGCTGAGCAAGATCTCGCGCTTGTCCGCCGGGTCGTCGGTGAAGATCTCGTCGCGGCTCTGGTCGACCAGATCGTAGTCGGTCCGGCCGACGGCGTACGTGCCGGTCGGATCGGGCAACTCGATCGTGTCCTGCGCGGCGACCGGCCTGCCCCCAATGAGCCACACGGCCACCAAGGCGATACCACATACTCGCTGGGCGCGCATCTCATGTCCTTTCTCCGAATCAATCCTTCCCTCTCCACAACGTGCCGGAGCCGGCGCACGTTTCCGGACCGCCGATGTTCGGCCATCGCGACGTCGGCTCCCCTCCCAGGGCCGAAACACCATAGGACTGTTCTGGACCTTTGATCCGCGACGGTCGCACCCACCCGCCGGGACCAAACGCCTACCCACGGATCGTCCGATTGTGCTACCTGCCCCCGGTTACGAACCGACCCCCAACCCGTAGCCTATCGCAAGCGCCTGGCACGGCCGCTGCATCTCCTTCTCACCGGAGGACCGAAGGGGCGACGTCCGATCGATAGACTGGAACGCCGTCCAGACCCGACCCAAAACTACGCGGACTCCAAAGACGTAGATACCAATGACGGGATCGGCCCGTCGATCGCGCGGAGTTGACAAGGATGTCCCGTTCCACCCCGAGTTTCTTCGATCGCCTGCGGATGGCGCTCAACGCACTCGTCGGTCGCCAAGCCAAACCGGCCCCCGCGTACGCCACCGTCCCCGTCCGCCGCTTCCCGCGCCGGACCACCCCCACCGGCCGCTGGTAACGCCGGCCCCTCTTCCCAACAGCCTCCACTTTTCGGGCGACCGGCGGCCAAGAAGGCCGGTCTCCCAGGAGGAGCACTTCAAGCAGCGCTGCCGCCGCCGCTACGTCCGGCGGCGACAACGCGTCGGGCGGTGAGCGACACGTTATGATGATTAGCGACGCCGCTTGACCTTGAACGCGAGATCGTCGATCCAAAGGGTGTCCCCAGCGGGCAAGCAGTTGCCGTCTGCGCCGATCACGACGTCGATCCCATCGCAGTGCATTGCGCTGAATTCCCAATAGACGTCAACCACGTGCTTGCCGACCGCAAGGGGCTCCAGCGTGCCGAGCGTGATGGGGCTCACGACGACTTCCCCGTTAAGCGTACCCGTGAACAGGTTGCCGTCGTTCGGGAACTCGACGGTCTTTTCCTGGTTGGTGCCGGGATCGATCACGAACTTCACCCCCGAGAACTTGGCGATGTAGTCCTCGAGCGGCGTATTCCCATCGGGTACGAACCCGTCGGGCACGACCAAGAAGGTGTCGTTCACGAACCAGCGCTGGGCTGGGACCCACGGTTCCCCCGCGCCGATCTTGTCGCAGAACGAGATGACGATCTGTGCGGAGACACCGAAGAATTCGTTCTGGTCGATTCCCCCCGGGGAGACGCAGTGATCGCTCTTCTTTTCGGCGTACGCGGCAGAGGCTCCGCCTATTCCGACGACCAAACAGGCAACCACGACGGCGAGCGTCGCGGCGACCCGGCACCGGAACCTCCATCCTCGGGCGCATTCCCTTTCCATGATGCTCTCCGCGCTAGCCCGCGCGCGGGCGAACGCTTGCTCGCCACCGTCGTGCGAGACCGTAACTCGATGTTGTTAGGCTTTGGAGTCTGGGCCGACGCCCAGCGTTCACCCTTCGACGAGCGCCTCACGATGAGTCGCTGACCTCGTCAGCCGAGTCGAACCTTCCCCGTGAGCGTGAACAGAAAGCGTTCGGAACCGCCGGTCGCGTCGATCACCCCGGTGATGGTGCCTTGACCGTGCAGTCGCGCATAGTCTCCGGTCCCTCGAAGCACAGACCAGGTGCCAATGACTGAGTACAGTCCCGCCTGACCTGTTACGGTGTATCTGATTGTGTTCGGGAGGTCGAACGTTCCAAACTGACCGGCGAAGAATTCCACCGACCGCACGATCCCGAAGGTCGGCGCACCGATCCCGGCATAGGCAAAGTCCCGGTGCACGTACTCGCGGAACTCGAACGTTCCCTCGTCGGCAATCGCGCCGGACGCGGTAATGGTCCCGACTTGACTGCCCTTGACGATCGTTCCCACCGTCGCGATCGTGACCGTCTTGGGCCGTGGGTCCGACGCAGTCGCTTCATACGCATTGCCGACCAATCACAGGACGACAACCGCCACCGTCGCTCCGATCTGTGCTTCAAGGTTTCCTCCGTTCTCGTTCGCGCGGGCGAACATCGTCAATCAGCCGGTTGATGCGGCGCGATCGTCTTGTGGCCGACAGCGGCGTTGGCCCCGCATTACGCCAGGGCCGCGCCTAGTCCGGTCAGGTCGCGGTCGAAGGTCCGATGCGGACCTGCCCGGAATATCGCCGCGTGGTCCTCTTCCTGCCCGACCACCCGCCCCACGTCGAGGAGGACGGCCCCGCCGCCGGGGATGCGGCTTCGGCCGGTCAGGCCGCGAGGTCGAGGCAGAGGTTGGTGCTGGTGCCGACGAAGCCGAACGAGGTCCGCCGGTGACCCGAGTCCAAGGTGGTTTCAAAGCGCCCGCAACTACCGGAGCCGGGTTCGCCGGTGAGCGGCTGGTCGGGCCCCATAGCCTGGGGCCCGAGTCGGCAGTGACCACGACTGACGCGGCCCCGCTTACTTTGGCCGCGCCCAGTCAGGAGGTAGCCCAGCGGAGAGGCGGCCCTCTCGACGCCCCCCTCCGCAACTCACAAACGGTCGCTTCCCCATCCTCACGAAAGCGCGGCACAGAGTTTTGCCACCTGGCCATCGGTGAACTGGTGGGGGCCCGCCGCGAACGCGATGTCGCCGTCGGGGTCGTAGACGATCTTTCCGACGTCGAGTAGGATGCTCCCACCCCCGGGCAGGACCACCTTGGCGAACAGGCCGGCGATCGTCTCCCGGTCGGTGTCCAAGTCCCCGGGGGTGAGCAACTCGTGGGTGATCACGAAGTGCGCGCTCTCCGGCACCGACCTCCCGGTGGCCGCGTTGGTGAACGTGCCTTCGAGTGGGGCGATACGCAGGGTCCGTTTGGTCAGGTTCCCCGCCCGGTCGTACCACAGGGTCGCCTCCCGGTGGGTCGTGCCCTGCTCGTCGACGGCGAAGCTGCCCGCGCCGCTGCCGCAGGCGAACTCGGCCGGGAACGAGAAGGTGGTGTCGGTATTGCCCCGGCAGGTGGTACCGCTGCCCGCGGTTGTGCAGGTTGTGTACGGTGGCGGCGGCGGGGTCAACCCCTGCGCGGCGGCGGGGCGGACGGCCAGGACCGCCAACGCGACGAGGGACAGCAGCAGGACCGGACGGCACGCGACGTGTCGTGTTGCCATGGTGGACCCCTCGCACCGCCGCGCGGCGAGCGGCAGACACCGATGAGCGCGGCGGCACGAGCGCCGCCGCACCGCACGGTCTCGGTTGGCGATGTCGTGGCGAGGCGTCTGCCACCCTGACCCGAATCTGCGTTCCATGATTCGCTCCTCTCTGGTCCGCGCATGGGCGAACCTCCTGGTCCTCATCGCGATACGAGACGGTGACACCGCACGGTCAGACCGCGGAGACTGGTCAGGGGCTTGTACCGTTGCCGACGAAGCCGAACGGGGTCCGGTTTTGACCGGATTCGAAGGTGGTTTCAACGCGCCCCGCAGTTACCGGATGCTGGGTTCGCCGGCGAGCGGGTGGTCGGGGCCCCATAGCCAGGGCCCCGACCAGGAGTTCAGGCATCGGTCGCTAGAGCGCCGGGCAGGCGATTATGCGTGCGCAGACCGCTAGGTTCGGGTTTTCGCAGCGCCTGTCGGTGATGCAAACCCACTCGTCTTCCGCCCCGCAGTCGGCGGGGCTATCGCATGGGACGTCGCACAAGGTGGGTGCGAGCGCAACGCACGGGTTGAACTCGTTAGAGGAGCAGAAGCACCCCGACGCCTCCGGACAGCTCGCCTCGGTGCACTTGCACTCACCGGCGACGCATTCGTGATCGGTGGCGCAGGCGTTGCCGCAGGTCCCGCAGTTGGCTTCGTTTGTCTCCGTGTCGACGCAGACGCCGCCACAGCTGGTCAGGCCTGGACAGCACACGTGGCAGGCGTTGTCGGCGCACAGGAACTGGTCGGCCGGGCACTGGCAGACGCCATTGGCGCAGCTTGTGCCGCCGAAGCAGGCCGTGCCGCAGGCGCCGCAATTGGCGTTGTCGCTGGCCGTGTTCACGCACTGGCCGGCGCAGCGCGTTTGCCCGCTGGGGCAAGCGCACACGCCGTTAGCGCAGCTGGTGCCCCCGCCACAGATCGTGCCACAGGTCCCGCAATTGTTCGCGTCTGAGCGCACGTCGATGCAGCCGCCGTCGCAGGCGACCGTGCCGACCGGGCACGGTTGGCAGGTCCTGCCTTTCTTGGGGGTCGATGCGCAATAAACGTTGCCGTTTCCGAGGTTCCCTGGGCAGCAGTCGGCCGAGGTCTGGCAGGCCTGGTCGACCCGCTTGCAGCGGGGGGCGGCCCCCGCCGCCCCGCCGACGAGGGCGACCAGGCCGCCGGCGGCGCCCCCGGCCAGTGCCTTCAGGATGCGCCGTCGCGAGGGGCAGTCGGCAATCGAGCGGGCAAAATCGTCGAAGCGGGTCCCATCCATGGGGTCCGTCCTTTCGTTCGGCATGGGTGCCGTACGGCAGCGCGCCGGTGGACGATGGCAGGAGATGGCGCCAGCCTACCCGGCCAGCTCGCGCCGCGCATCGGGCAAATGCTCGATTTGTCGCGTGACAGTTGCGCCCGCAATCTACGTAAACCGTGCAATCGGAGCGGCAGGCGCCGGTGCGTCGGGGCGTCAGGCCAGCCCGTGGCGCACGGCGTAGGCGGCGGCCGCGGCGCGTGAGGTCACGCCCAGCTTGCGGAAGACGGCGGCGACGTGGGTGGCCGCGGTGCGCCGGCTGATGAAGAGGGCGGCGGCGATCTCGGGGTCGGACTTGCCGTCAGCTAGCAGGCGCAGGACGTGCAACTCGCGATGCGTGAGCCCCACCGGGGAACCGGATGGCGACGGGTGGACGGCAGTTGCCTCGGCGATGGCGTCGGCGAGCGGCAGCGCGGCGCCGCGCTCCCACTCCGCCGCGAACCTGGCTGTACCCAGCGCCGACCGAGCCGCGGCCTCGATGCGGTCGTGGGCGACCTGCTCGTGCGGCTGAAACCGCCTCCCGAGATCGTGCCGCAAGGCCGCCGACGCCCCCAGCAGGCGGGCCGCCTGCGCGGCCTGCCCCGCGAGCCCAGCGACTCCGGCCAGATCCATCAGGCAGCACGCGATCCCCGACTTGTCTCCGAGTTCGGCCGACAGGGCCAGCGATTCGACCAAGGCGCACCGGGCGCCCTGCTCGTCACCCCGCGCCAATGCGACCAGGCCGAGCCCTTCGAGCGCATCGGCGATGAGCCGACCGTCTTGCCGGTCCCGAAAGACCGCGAGCGCCGGTTCGAGGTAGGCGGCGGCACGGGCATGGTCGCCTTGGGCGAGCGCCGCGGTGGCCTGGACAGCCTGGACGCGGGCGGCTTGAAACCGCTCCCCCTGGTCGCGGAAGCGGGCAAAGCTCTCTTCGAGCAGCAGCACCGCCCGTTCGGGACAACCCCGATCGATCGCGTCGCAGCCGAGTGCTTTCAAGGCCATCGCTAGGCCCACCTCGTCGCCGAGATCGCGCGCCAATGCCGCCGCCTCGCCGTCCCAGGCGAGCGCTTGCTCGTTTTCCTGTTGCCACGCCGCGAGATCTGCGGCCAGGAGGAGTGCTCTGACTCGCACCGGCGACGCGCCTCCGGCTTCGGGTAGCGCCAGGAACGCCGCGAGCCAGCCCCGACCCTCGCTCACGTAGCCGCGCCGCCACCAGAACCGCCCGGGAGCCGCGGCGAGGCACAGGCCCTCTTCGGCGCGCCCCCGTGCACGCAGCCAACCCAGCGCGGCGCGGACGTCGGGGAGTTCGGCCTCCAACCGGTCCAGCCACGCGGTCTGGTCGGGTCCGAACAGGTGCGGCTCGGCTCGCTCGGCCAGCGCGAGGATGTAAGCGGCGTGGGCGTCACAGGCGGCTTCCTCCTCCCCGCTTGCGACCAGTTGCTCCCATCCGAACTCCCGCATCGTTTCCAGCACCGCGAATCGGGACCCACCCCCTGCCCCTTCTTCCCGGCCGAGTAGGCTCTTGTCGATTAGCGACGAGAGGAGATCGAGCGTCGAGTCCGGGGCCTTCGGCCCTGCGACGGTCTGTGCCGCATCGAGCGTGAAGCGTCCGGCGAAAACCGAAAGGCGCCGGAACAACGCCTGTTCGTCGCTCGCCAGCAGGTCATAGCTCCAGGCGATGGCGGCTCGCATCGTCCGCCGACGGGCCGGCTGATCCTGTGGCCCTCCCGTCAGCAACGGCAATCGGCGCCCGAGTCGAGCCAGGATCTCAGATGTGGAGAGATGACTGAGCCGGGCGGCGGCCAGCTCGATGGCCAGCGGTAGGCCGTCCAATCGGTGGCAGATCCGGACGACCGCCGCTGCGGTCTCCGCGGTCAGCGCGAAGTCGGCCCGCGCTGCCCGCGCCCGCTCGACGAAGAGGCGCACCGCGGGCGCCTCGTTCAGGCAGTCGAGGAGTGGAAGCCCTTCGAGGTCCGGCAGCGCCAGGGGCGGCACGACGAAGTCGTGCTCGCCGGAGAGGCGCAGGACCGCCCGGCTGGTGGCCAGGACCGCGAGGCGGGGGCAGGTCGAAAGCAAATCGGTCACCAGGAGTGCGGCTTCAAGCAGGTGCTCGCAATTGTCGAGGAGCAGCAGCGCCTGCTTGTCCCGCAGGAACGTCCGTAGCGCCGCGACGAGCGGCCGGTCGGCCGCCTCTCGAACCCCGAGCGCCCCGGCAATCGCGGAGGGGACGAGGGCGGGGTCGCGGACCGGGGCCAGCGGCACGAACCAAACGCCGTCCGGGAAGTCGCTAACCAATTCCTCGGCGACCCGTAGGGCGAGTCGGGTCTTGCCCACGCCGCCGGGACCGGTCAGGGTCAGGAAGCGGACGCCGTCCTGTTGCAGCGCAGCGCACACAGCGGCAACCTCGCGTTCGCGGCCGACGAACGAGGTGAGGGGCAGCGGCAACTCGACGCGCGGCGAGTGCCCCGTCCGAATGAGGGGCACAAGGGGCACCGGGGAGCGGGCGGCAGGTTCGGGCGGCGGAGCGGCTGGCATGATCGTGCCACGTTTCCCGAACGAAACGTTCCGACAAGCGCATCATGCACCTCGCACGCGCCAGGCGCAATATCCAAAGCGCGTCCTCTCCAGGGTGCCCGCGGGGTGTCCTTCCCGCCTCCCCGAGCGTGCTGTCGCAAAACGTCACGCTCCTCGTCCGGCGACCGTTGGTCCTCACGTCCGCATGGTTGCCTCCTCGTGCAGAAGGTGGAGTAACCTCGGGCGGATCACCGCCTGTTACACTCACGCCGCCACGAAGGAGAATGCCCAGATGACAGCCGCATTGAAGACGATCACGGTTGACCCCGACAGCGAAGTCGCTCGCGTGCTCGCGCAGGCGGCCGAAGCACCGATCCTCATCGAGACACGCGGCGCCCGTTTTCGCATCGTCCGCGAAGACGAGGATCCTTTCGCCAACTACGATCCGGAGCGGGCGCGGGCGGCAGCAGAGCGCGCTTTTGGCACCCTCAAAGGCGTCGACGTCGAAAAGCTGCTTGCCGAACTCAAGGAGCAGCGCGCCCAGGACAGCCAAGGGCGACCGGCGTAAGGCATGGCCTATGTGCTCGACTCCGACATCGTCTCCCCTTTCTTGCCGGCGACGCCGCGACCAAGCAAACCGTCGATCCCCTATTTGCCATCGGGGTCTCAATTTCGATAGTCACGTACATGGAAGTGCTTCAGGGCATTGTCGAGAGCGCCGATCCGAAGCGTGCCCAAGAGGCATTCGACGATTTCCTCACCGGAGTTCCGATCCTGCTGTTCTCGCCTGAGGTGGCGCGCCGTTGCGCCGAATTGCGCCGCGACCTGAAACGACAAGAGAGTGCGCTCCCGCGCCTTGGACTTGATCACCGCGGCGACCGCACTCCATCACGGGCTGACACTGCTCACGCGAAACATTGCCGACTTCAGCGATCTCTCCGGTCTCACCCTGCACTGATTGCCCGCTCGTCCTCACGTCTCTCTCCACGTCTCACGCCTCTCCTACCACATTGTTGTAAACATCACGCTCTCTGGCCGGCGGGCTACCCACAGCGGCCGTTAATCGCTCCGGCCCCCCACCACTACCGCCTCCATTGTTTGGGCGACCGGCGGCCAAGAAGGCCGGCCTCCCAGGAGGAGCACTCCAAGCAGCGCTGTCGCCGCCAATCTCGGCGGCGATAACGCGTCCAGAGGAGCTTCATACATATTCGGGCCTGTTGGCTGAGGGGAGACGCTGTGCACGTATCGCGCCTGCTAAACTTCCTCCAATAAGGAGGTACTCGCGATGGCGATTGCGCTTAAGACAGCGATGGTTGAACCCGACGGCGAAGTCGCGCGGGTTCTGACGTACGCGCTGGATGAACCAATTCTGATCGATACAAGACGTGCGCGTTTTCGAGTCGTTCGTGAGGACGATGATCCCTTCGCAAACTACGACCCGGAACAGGTCCGGGCCGCACTCGAAGGCTTGGCGGGCTCGCTCCGAGGTGTCGACGTCGATGTGCTGTTGGCAGAACCACGGGAACAGCGTTCACAGGACAGCCAGGGCCGGCCGGCATAGTCGGTGGCATACCTGCTCGACTCCGACATCGTCATCCCTGTGCAGGCCAACGATGCCGCGACGATACAACTCGTCGAATCTCTGGTCGCGGGCGGTATCTCGATTTCGATGGTCACCTACATGGAAGTGTGGCAAGGGGTCCTGGAAAGTGCCGATCCTACCGCCGCTCGGATCGCGCTCGACCGATTCTTGGTTCTTGTCCCGGTTCATCCATTTTCCCACGCGGTAGCACGCCGCTGCGCGGAACTGCGCGGCCAACTCAAGGCGCAAGGCAAACGGGTGCGCCCTCGCGCCCCGGACCTGATCACCGCGGCAACCGCGATCGAACACGGACTGACACTCGTAACCCGGAACACGCGCGACTACCAAGACATCCCTGGTCTCACCCTCTATTGATTCTTCTCCTGGCCCGTCGCCCTCGCGCCTCCCCTACTACATTGTTGTAAACTTCACGCCCCCTGGCCGGCGGCCAGTGGTCCGCACGTTCGGTCGAACACCGCACCTTCGTTCCCTCGCGTAGAGGTTGCGGTCGCCTGGGCTGCGTCGCCACGGACCGCCGATTGCATGATTTGGGAGGCGTTGCGACACCATGGAACCGAGCGCTTCAAGCGCACCGAACGCGCCAAACGGCGCGACCGAGCCGGTAGCCACCACGGCCCCACCACCCCCAACCGCCGCCAGCCGGCCGACCCTCGCCGTCCCGAAAGAGACGGTCCCGAACGAGCGCCGGGTCGCCCTCATCCCCGACGCGGTCAAGAAGTACGCCGCCTCGGG
>DATBFX010000319.1:0-6407 GCA_036558305.1 Thermomicrobiales bacterium
CGGACGACCGAGACGTCGAAGGCGTCGGCGACGCCTGGTCTCAGGATGGTCAACCGCACCGAGCTTCCCTCCGGTCCCCGGACCAGGGCCAGCGCGGCTTGCTCGTCGACGCCCTGACGAAGGCAAAAGCCGACGGCGTGACGGGGATCGTGCTCGACCTGAGGAACAACGGCGGCGGTTGGGTCCAGAGCGCCCAGGAAATGATCGGCCGCTTCGTGTCGAAAGACAAAGGCGCGGCCCTCTACGAAGACGCCGATCCGAACGACCCCGAGATGACGGCCGAACCGATCGTCGGCGGCGGTCCGGAAGTCTTCGACACGCCGATGGTCGTGCTCGTCAACGGCGGCACCGCCAGCGCGGCGGAGATCGTCGCCGGTGCGCTCAGGGATTACGGCCGGGCTCGGCTGATCGGCGAAAAGACCTTCGGCAAGGGTTCGGTGCAGCGCGTCCACGATTTCGACGACGGTGCCTCGGCACGCATCACATTCGCGGTCTGGCTGACGCCGAACAAGAACCAAATCCAGGGTCAGGGCCTGCAACCGGACGTCGTCGTCGCCGCTGCCGACGGAACGGATACCGATCCGCAACTGGACCGGGCGGTGACCGAACTGGGCCAGTAACCGCCGCGCCAATTTTTCCGAGATTTAACGAAGCCCTTACCGTCCGTTAACGGCGGCCGCGTATCGTTGGCAGCGTGGAGATCGGCACGCACAACGGAGCCGCGCACGACCCGATGGCGCAGATGGGCTCGACCGTCGCGACCGACGGGGGACGGGAGGAGACGACCGTTCTCGTCGTCGAAGACGATCCGACGCTGTTGAGCACCCTCTCGTACAGCCTGTCGCGCGCCGGCTATCGCGTCCTCCTGGCGGCGGACGGCGAAACGGCCCTGGCGACCGCGCAGCGCGAAGGCTCGCGGCTGGACCTCGTCCTGCTCGACCTGATGCTGCCGAGGATTAGCGGGTTTCAGGTGCTCCGGCAGCTTCGGACCAGATCCGACGTCCCGGTCTTGATCCTGTCGGCACGGGGGGCCGAGGAAGACAAGATCGACGGTCTCGAACTCGGCGCCGACGACTACGTCGTCAAACCGTTCGCGCTGCGGGAGTTGCTGGCTCGCGTTCGCGCCGCGGTCCGGCGCCGGGCGGTACCGGCGGCGCGGCCGCCGGCCGTCCTGTTTCGCGGTCCGTTGCGGATCGAACCGGATCGCCGCCGCGCGATGGTCGGCGACAAGGAATTGCAACTTCGCCCAAAGGAATTTGGACTGCTGCTGACGCTGGGGATGGAACCGGGCCGCGTGTTCGGCCGGCAGGAGCTGCTGGACGTGGTCTGGGGCGAAGAGATCATCGTCGACGAGCGGACGGTGGACGTCCACATCTCCTGGTTGCGCGGCAAACTCCACGACGCCGGCATCGCCGCCGAGATGATCAAGACGGTCTACGGCTCGGGCTACCGATTCGTGGTGCCACCAGCGCCTGAGGAGGACCACGGTGGTGCACCGTCGCCGCGCCCGACTTAGCGCCCTCGCCGGAAGGTCCCGGCCATTCGGCGAGCGTACCGAGCACGTCGCTCGGACGCGTCGTGACACGGAGAAGGAGGAGGAGAGTGGCGATTCGTTACCCTGCGAGAAAGAGGCTGACGGGAGTGGTGGCGCTCGCCGCGGTCGCGGTCAGCCTGGTGATGCCGCTGACCTCGCCGGCGCAGGATCAGTTGACGTTGAACGGCGCCGGGGCCAGTTTCCCGAACCCGTTCTACTCGAAGGCGTTTGCCGAGTACACGAAGCTCAACCCAAGCGTTCGCGTCAACTACCAGTCGGTCGGCTCGGGCGCCGGCATCAAGCAACTCACCGAGAAAACCGTCGACTTCGGCGCCAGCGACGTACCGATGTCGGACGACCAGTTGACGGCGGTCGGTGGTCCGGAGGCCGTGGTGCACGTCCCGGCGACGCTTGGCGCCGTTGCGATCACCTACAACCTCCCGTCGTTGACGGAACCGGTCAACCTCGACGGACCGACGCTCGCCAACATCTTCCTCGGCATCATCACCAAATGGAACGACGACGCGATCAAGGCGCTGAACGCCAACGTCGACCTTCCCGGCACCGACGTCGCCGTCGTCCATCGCTCGGATGGCTCCGGCACGACCAACATCTTTTCGACTTACCTGTCGTCCGTCAGTGATGACTGGAAGTCGAAGGTGGGCGCGGGGGCCTCGCTGAACTGGCCGGTCGGCATCGGCGGCCAGGGCAACGAGGGAGTCGCCGGGCAGGTGAAGCAACTCGAAGGCGCAATCGGCTACAACGAGCTGGCGTACGCGAAGCAGAACAGTATCGCGTTTGCGAACATCAAGAACTCCGCCGGCTCGCTGGTCCCACCGTCTGCCGCGGGTGCGACAGCCTGCGCCGCCGCCGCGGCGGCGACGATGCCGGCCGATCTCCGCGTGACGATCGCCGGTTGCACGGGCGATGACGCGACCATTTATCCGATTTCCGGTTTTAGTTTCGTCCTTCTCTACACCGATCAGACCGACGCAACCAAGGGCAAGGCGTTGGTCGACCTGTTTTACTGGCTCATCCACGACGGGCAGCAATACGGGGCGGACCTCGACTACGCGCCGCTGCCGGCGGACGTAGTCGACAAAGGCACGGCCAAACTGCAATTGGTCACCTCTAGCGGCCAACCGCTGCTTCAGGTTCCGGCGACTCCGGCGGCATAGAGCGGAAGGAAAGCCTACGACCGTGATCGGACAACGATCGGCGACGGTCGAGCGAGCGGATTTTGTCGGGCGGCGACCTCTGCGGTGGTCGTCGTCCCGTTCCGCCGACCGCGCCTTCGAAGGCGTCGCCGCCGCATTCGCGGCCTCGATCGTCCTGCTCGTGATCCTGATCGGTATCGAACTCTGGCACGGCTCCCACCTGGCACGGAGGGAGTTTGGTCTGGGGTTCATCACCGAGCAGACCTGGGATCCGGTCCACGCCGTGTTTGGCGCGGCGCCGTTCATCTACGGCACGGTGCTGACCTCGCTGATCGCGCTGTTGCTGGCAGCGCCGCTCGGGATTGGCACCGCGATCTTTCTCATCCTCCTCGCGCCGGGTTGGCTCCGGCCAACCGTGGGTTTCCTCGTCGAAATGCTCGCCGCGATTCCCAGCGTCATTTATGGGCTGTGGGCGCTCTTCGTGCTCGTTCCGATCGTTCGTTCCGACGTCGAGCCGTTTCTCAAACGGACCTTCGGATTCCTCCCGTTGTTTCAGGGGCCTGCCTACGGCGTTGGATACCTGGCCTCGGCGCTCGTGCTCACGATCATGATCCTGCCGACCATTACGGCCGTCTCACAGGCGGTCCTCTACACGGTGCCCAGAGCACAACTCGAAGGCGCCTATGCCATCGGCGCAACGCGATGGGAGGTCATCACCGGCGTTGCCCTGCCATTCGCCCGGAGTGGCATTTTCGGCGCGACGATCCTGGGACTGGGGCGAGCGCTCGGCGAGACGATGGCGGTCACGATGGTGATCGGGAACCGCGCCGAAATCGGCACGTCGTTGTTTGCGCTCGGACACACGATGGCGGCCGTGATCGCCAATCAGTTCAACGAGGCCGACAACGACCTCTACGTGTCGGCTTTGATCGAAATCGGCTTGATCTTGTTTGTGGTTTCGATCCTCCTCAATTTGGCGGCGCGGGGTCTCGTCTGGCGCATGGGTGGCCGATCCGGGGCGGCGGAGATGAGGAGGGCGTGATGCACGAGTCGAGCCACTCGAGCGGGTATGCCTACCGGAAGACGAAGGGGCGCATCTTCGAAGGACTCTGCATGCTCGCGGCCTTCGCCGGGGTTGGCGTGTTGATCGCCATCTTCATCTACATCGCCCTCAAAGGCATCGGTGCGATCAACATGGCCTTTTTCACCAAGACGCCGGTGCCGGTCGGCGAGACGGGCGGCGGGATCTCCAACGCCATCGTGGGAACCCTCCTGATCGTCGGCATCGCCGCGGTGATCGCGCTGCCGATCGGTATCGGTGCCGGCACGTACCTCGCCGAGTTCGGGCGTGGCCGTTTTGCCGATCTCGTGCGGCTCCTTGCGGACGTGTTGACGGGGGTTCCCTCGATCGTCGTCGGCATCCTGGCGTACGAGTTGGTTGTCACACGGATGCATCACTTCTCCGCGTACGCGGGGGGAATCGCGCTCGCGGCCCTGATGTTGCCGCCGATCGTGCGCACGACCGAGGAAATTCTCCGTTTGGTACCGCGCGAATACACGGAAGCCGCGCTTGCGCTCGGGGCTCCCCGCTGGCGGACCGTGTTGCGGATCGTCTACCCGGCGGCGCAAGGTGGGTTGATCACCGGCGTCATGCTTGCGCTGGCACGGGCGTCGGGAGAGACCGCACCGCTCCTCTTTACCGCCTTCGGTAACACGTTTTGGAACCTGAATCCGAATCAGCCCACGTCCGCGTTGCCGCTTCAGATCTACCAATACGCGATTTCGCCCTACGACGACTGGCATCGCCAGGCCTGGGCGGCCGCGCTCGTCCTGGTGGTGCTGGTGTTTGTCCTCAGTGCGTGCGCTCGCATCGCGACCAGAAAGAGTACCGTCGGGCGATCGTGAGCGGCAGTACGACGACCGGTAGGGATTCGAGCAGCGCCGGATGGGGCCGACGGTCTGCGCCACCTAGGAGACGATCGCGATGGCAGTCGATCGAGCCACCAACGACGTACCCGTTCGGGTTGCGCCGGGCGGGGTTGCGAACAACGGCGATGCCGGGGCAGCGCCGGAGACGTTGGTGTCGCTCCGAGACGTCAACGTCTTCTACGGTCTGTTTCATGCTGTGACCGGCGTCGGCTTCGATGTGCCCAGGCAGCGGATTACGGCGCTGATCGGTCCGTCCGGTTGTGGCAAGAGTACGGTGTTGCGCAGCATCAACCGCATGAACGACTTGATCCCCAGCGCCCGGGTCACCGGGCAAATCGTGTACCACGGGCAGAACATCATCGCGCCCGGGGTCGATCCGGTCAGCGTGCGGCGAAGCATCGGCATGGTGTTCCAAAAACCGAATCCGTTTCCCAAGTCGATCTACGACAACATCGCCTGGGGCGCGCGGATCAACGGCATCAAGCGCAACATGGACGAGTTGGTCGAGCGTTGCCTCCGGCAGGCCGCGCTCTGGGATGAGGTCAAGGACAAACTCAAGCAGAGCGGTCTCGCCCTCTCCGGTGGACAACAACAGCGCCTCTGCATCGCCCGCGCGCTGGCGATCAGCCCGGACGTCGTCCTGATGGACGAACCGGCGAGCGCCCTCGATCCGATTTCGACGCTCAAGATCGAAGACCTGATGCGCGACCTGGTCCGCAACTACACGATCGTCATCGTCACCCACAACATGCAACAGGCCGCGCGCGTCTCCGATCAGACCGTTTTTTTCTCGCTCAACGAGAAACGGCAAGGCATCCTGGTCGAGGCGAGTCCGACTCGCGATCTGTTCACCAACCCGAAGGACCAGCGAACCGAGGACTACATCACGGGTCGATTCGGTTAGCGCCCGCGCGAGCAGAGGAATGGGAAGGACGCGTGCCCGATGACGCGAGTGACCTACGCTCACCAGATCCAACAACTGCGCGAAGACGTCGTCGCCATCGCCAGCATGGTGGACAAGGCGATCGCGCGATCGGTCGACGCCTTGAAGCTGCAAGACGTTCAACTCGCCCGTGACGTCATCCAGGCAGATGCCGCGATCAACCAGCAGCGATGGCAGACGGAAGAGCGCGCGCTGATGGTCATCGCGACACAGGCGCCGATGGCGGGCGATCTCCGTACGATCGCGGCCGTGATCCACATCGTTACCGACCTCGAACGGATGGCCGACCACGCCGCGGGAAACGCCCGGATCGTCATCCAGACGTCGGAGGAACCGCTGCTCAAACCGCTGGTCGATATCCCGCGCATGTCGGACCTGGCGCGCGCCATGCTCTCGGACAGCATCACCGCCTTCATCGTGGAGGATGCCGAGGCGGCAAGGGCGATCGTCGCGCGAGACGACGAGGTCGACGATCTTTACAATCAGGTCTACCGCGAGTTGCTCACCTTCATGATGGCCGATCCCTCGACGATCAACCGGGCGACGCACCTGCTCTGGGCCGCCCACAACGTCGAGCGGATCGCGGATCGCGTGACCAACATCTGCGAGCGGGTCGTCTTCGCGGTGACGGGTGCGCTTGAGGAGATGGCTGTATCGACGTATTGATGGCCTGGGGGACGGTTCCGACCCTTGCCGTCATTCCGAGTGGAGCCGAGGAATGACGGCGGGGCTACGATGCAGCGTCGGCCCAAGGCCGATCGGGATGGGCCGCGCGCCACGCGGCGACGACCGCGTGTAGGTCGGGAACCATCCGTTCGAGGTCAAGCGGTGCGACGAAAACGCC
>DATBFX010000320.1:0-3056 GCA_036558305.1 Thermomicrobiales bacterium
GGCGGCGACAACCCCAACGAGAGGAAACTCAGCAGCGATTCGACGATGACGAAGAACCCGAGATTGAGCATCGCGATCAGCGGTACCGACTGCCAGACGTTCGGCACGATGTACCGGAACAGGACGCGCCAGCGTGAGGCACCGAGCGCCCGCGCCGCCCAGGCGTAATTCTTTTCTCGCTCGGTCAGCACCCGGCTTCGCACCACCCGCGCGTAGATGATCCAACTCGACAACCCGAGC
Organism: Thermomicrobiales bacterium; assembly: GCA_036558305.1. Classification (GTDB taxonomy): domain Bacteria; phylum Chloroflexota; class Chloroflexia; order Thermomicrobiales; family UBA6265; genus DATBFX01. The sequence goes on from DATBFX010000320.1 coordinate 241, forward strand.
ACGAGCACGATTTTCCAGGGCGTCCGGTTCGGCGAGACGGCGAGGATCGCGATCGCGAAGAGCACGAACGGAAAGGCGAGTTGGATGTCGCCCAACCGCATCAACACCGTATCGGTCCAGTGCCCGAAATATCCCGAGACCAATCCGACCACGAATCCGAGCACGGCGCCGAGAACGACCGAACTGATGCTGATCAACAGCGAGTAGCGCGCCCCGTAGATCAGGCGACTGAGGAGATCGCGCCCGAGCGGATCGGTGCCGAGCGGGTAGCGCCAGAGGCCGCCGGCCTTCCAAACCGGCGGTTTGAAGTTGTCCCCCAGGTGCTGCTCCAGCGGCGGATGCGGCGCAATCAGTGGCGCCAGGATCGCGACCAACAGCAACAGCGCGACGACCACCAGGCCGATCAGCGCGAGGGGCCGGCGCCGGAGATAGCGCCAAAACGTGCCTCTCGCCGAGGCCGGGCGCGTCGTCTCGACGGCCGCGGCCGGCATCGCCACGGCGCTACCACCGACGCCCTGATCGGCAAACGGCTCAGTACTTGACACGAGGATCGAGCGCGGAATAGGCGAGATCGACCAGGAAGTTGACGAGGGTAAACACGATCGCGATCGCCAGCACCGTCCCCTGCACCATCGGGAAGTCGCGTTGCTGGATCGCCTGCAGCGCCAGGTTGCCGATCCCCGGCCAGTTGAAGATCGATTCGATCACGACCGCTCCGCCCAGCACATACCCCGCCTGCAATCCGACCAGGGTTATCAGCGGAATCGCGGCCACCTTCATCGCGTGGACAAAGAGGAGGCGGCGCTCCGACAGACCGCGCGCCCGCCCGGCGCGGATGAACCCCTCGCCCAACGTCTCCAGGAAACTTTGCCGCACTGCTCGGATCAGGAGCGGCATCAATGTCAGCGTTAGCGTCACCACCGGCAGGACGAAACTCTTCGGTCCGGTCATGTCGATCGCCGGCAACCAGCGCAACCGGATCGAAAAGGCGAGCACCAGGATCACCCCGAGCCAGAAACTCGGCGTCGACTGCGCAATCGCCACGAAGACGAGCGAGATCCGGTCGAAGATCCCGCCGGGTCTGACCGCCGCCGCGATCCCGATCAGAAACGAGAGCGTCGTCGTCAACACCATCGTCACGGCGCCGAGCGCCAGCGTGTTCGGCAATGCGGCCAGCACCTCGCTCCGCACCGGTTTCCCACCGCGAAACGCCGTCCCCAGGTTGCCTTGCACCAGATCGCCCAGAAACCGGACGTACTGCACCGAGAGCGGCTTGTCGGTCCCGAGCCGCTCTCGGGTCAGCTTCAACACCGACTCCGGCGTCCCCGGCTGCTCCATCAACCGCGCGGGATCCCCCGGTACCAACCGCACCGCAAAGAAGGTGACCGTCACCACCCCAAAGACGACCACCACCATCTGCAACGTCCGCTGGAGGATGTAGGCGCCCATACGACCGACCGGGGCGGAAGGCGGAGGGCGGAAGGCGGAAGGAGCACGAACCGCACTCTCCGCCTTCCGCCTCCCGCCCTCCGCCCTACGTGAGGCTCGCCTTCCGGAAGTCCGTCATGAAGTTCGGCAGTGCCGTGACGCCGGTGAGCGACTTCTGGTGGGCGACGGTGAAGTCGCTATTGTAGAGCGGAATGTGGACGAGGTTCTTCCAGAGGTACGCCTGGAGATCCTCGTAGATCTTGCCGCGCGCTTCGGCGTCGGTCGTGGCGGCACCCTGGTCGATCAGGGCGTCGATCTGCTTATCGGACGAACCGGCCCAGGCGCCGGGCGAGTGGTAGAGGGTGCTCAAGGCACCGTGCGGATCGCCGTTGCTGCTCCAACTCAGGTGGAAGAAGAGGCCCGGTTTGTCCTTGCTGAAGAGGCCGTCGATGATCGCCGCCACGTCGGTGATCTGCAGAGTGACCCTGAACCCGGTTTTGCCGAGACTGTCGGCGATCGCCTGCGCCACCTCCGGTCCGCGCGGCAGGAACCCGGTGACGCCCCAGAGCGGCAACTCGACCCCGCCGTTCGGAAATCCCGCCTCCGAAAGCGCGGCCTTCGCCTTGTCCAGGTCGTAGCTGTAGGCCGGTTCCTGCGCTTTGGCGAACACGGCGTGGTTCGGGATGTGGGTGACCGAAACTTCGCTCGCGCCGAGAACCAGACTTTTGACGAGCGCCTCGCGGTCGATTGACCACATCACGGCCTCACGCAGCTTGACGTTCGCGCCGTCCCACGGTGCTGCCGCGTCCTGTCGCATCCAGAGGTTGACGTTCTCGAACCCGGTCGTGGAGATCAATGCGACGTCGCTCGACCCCTGCAGGATCGGCACGTGTTCCGGCGGGACGCGATCGAGCGCGTGCGCCTGCTTCGCCAGGAACGCATTGAGGCGCGTCTGGCTGTCGATGATGTATTCCCAGGTCAGCGTCCCGATCTGCGGCGCGCCGCCCCAATAGGAGGCGTTCGCCGCCATCGTCTTCTTGTCTTTGTCGTTGCCGGTGAGCTTGAAGGCGCCGGTTCCGTTTGGTCCGGCCTTCAGCGTGTCCGCGCCCGCCGTAACGTCGGCGGCGGAAACGATCGGCAGGATCGACAATTCGTTGAGGAGCGGCGCAAACGGCGTCTTCGTCTTCAGGCGCACCGTCGCGTCGTCGACGACCTCGACCGTCGTCGGCACGAAGCGGGAGGCACTCACGGTCGTCGTCGCCGTCGCCCCGGTGGCAAGTTCGACGGCCGACTTGACGTCGGCGCCGGTGAAAGTCTGCCCGTTGTGGAAAGTCACGCCCTGGCGCAGCGTAAACTCGGTTGTCTGTTCGTCGATCTGCTTCCAACTC
>DATBFX010000321.1:0-7994 GCA_036558305.1 Thermomicrobiales bacterium
CGCGAGCGCCGCGCCCAGGTCCTCGAAACCCTCGGCGCCCTCGCCGGCACCGCCGACGCCTTCCACCAACTCTTCATCATCAGCCACGTCGACGACGTCCGCACCGCCGCCATCTTCAACGAGATCTGGCGCGTCGCCGAAACCGGCGACGGCGTCAGTTCCCTCGAAAACCTGACCGAGACGGGCGGGATCGAGGACGTGTAGCGCGGTCTGGTATCTTTGATTTCGGCGTTCCTCCAGCGTGTATTCGCGTCTTTCATCGACCGCAAGCCGCGCTTTCGCAAAATGCGACGGGCGAAGCGAAAACCGTTGGGAAGATGAACATGACCAAACGCCCACCCTCGGAGACAGACGAAGAGGAGCAATGGTGGTTGGCGTACGACGCCGCATATGAACGGCTACGGGCCGATCCGATTGCCAGTGCCGAGTACGATGCAGAAATGGCGCTCTGGGATTCGACACTTATGGATGGTCTGGAAGAGTGGCCTTTTGAAGGAATCGACGAACTGATCGCTGCTCTGGATAGTGAGCGGTAGGGTCGATCGGCCGTTCACATCACCGCGCCTCATCCGGCGCAAACACCCGCCCCAGCACCGGACTCTCGAACTCACTCGCCACGCAATCCATCAGAATCCGATCCCATCGGCGCCCCAACATCGGCGAGGCACTGCGCCACCGCCCGCACTCCCGGAACCCCGCCTTTTCGTAAGCGCGGCGGCCGGCGTAATTGAATTCGTCGACGTCCAGCAAGATGGTCTGCAGTCCGAGCGCGGTGAACGCGTAGTCGAGCATCAGGCGCGTCGTTTGCGTCCCGTAGCCTTTGCCGCGGCGACCCCCTTCGCCGATCAGCATGCCAAACCGGGCCGTGCCGTTGCGCCAGTCAATTTCGAATAAATCCGTTCGGCCGATCGGCCGCCAGGTTCCGACCTCGTAGATCGTGAACCAGAAGGCGCTCGTCGCCTTTGCTTCCTCCTCGTACCAGGCGGTGGTCTGCTCGATCGTCACGCCCTTCGGCGGATCGCCGAACGTCCGCTGCACCTCGAAGTCGTTCTGCCAGCGGGTGTAGAGCGGGATGAGCTCCCGCCGGAGCGGGCCGAGGGCGATGCACTCGCCGACGATGTTGAGGATGGGACGTTCGCTTGCCTGATCTGTCACGCACGAAAACTCCCCGCGGAAACAACGACCTACGTCTTTTCGGCTTTGTGCCTCGGGTCGGAAAGAGACCCTTCGATAGGCTCAGGATGACCGTTTCGGGGGAAGCGGCGTCCCCAACAACCAACCGCCATTCCGAGCTTGTCGAAGAATCCCTCTGCGACCAGAGGCAAGTATCCATTCAGGGCCTGTTATGGACTTGCGAGACTTGGGTGATGGAACCCCGACCCCGCAAGCCGTACCCGACCGACGTGACCGACGGGGAGGGGGGCATTCCTCACCCCCGTACCTGACCTTGATGGACGCCGCCGCCCGCCGGCGCCGCCGCGGCCTGCGCGGGGTCTTCGGCGCGCTCTGCCGCCGCCGATGCCCGGTGGGAACGGTCGCCTGCCCTCACCGCGTCCCGCCCCCCGTGTGCGACCTCGCGGGACCGCTCGGCACGCGGTCCTCCGGGCTGTCGGAGCAGGCGTGCGCCGCCGCGCCGGACCGCGCGGCGGCGGTGCGTCCGGGCCGCATGCCCCCCGACCGCGGTCAGCCGCTTCTCCGGGTGCCGGTCCAGGTCGACGATCGTTGCGGGGTCGTACCGGCGCCCGAGGATCGCGTTGACCTGCGCGCCCACGACGAAGACGAGGCCGCTGACATAGAGGAAAAAGAGGAGGACGATCGCGCTGCCGGCGGCGCCGTAGGGGCTGGTCGGGTCGGCCAGCGCGAGGACGCCGCGGAAGCCGAAGAGGACGAGGAACCAGGCCACCGTCGCGAGGGCGGCGCCCGGCATCACCCAGCGGACGGCCTGGGCCACGTTCGACCCGCGGTAGTAGAGGACCGTCAACGCGGTCAGGACGAAGACCAGGCTGAGCGCCAGGCGGAGGGCGGTCCAGACCGGCCTCAGCCGGGGACTGAGGCCGAGCCAGCGCCCGACCACGTGGCCGATACTTTGGCCGAAGACGAACAGGACGAACGCGGCGATGGTGAGGACGAAGATGACGACGGTCAGCTCCAGGACGATGAGGCGCCGGGTCAGGAACGGTCGAGTCTCCCGGACGTCGTAGGCACGGTTGCAGGCGGTCACGAGCGCCGCGACGCCCCCCGTGCCGCCCCAGAGCGCCAGGACGATCGCCGCCACGGCGCCGAGCGAGGCCGTGCCGCCGCCGACGCGCGGGATCGCGCGGTCGACGAAGTGGTCGAGCAAGGGCACGGTCTCGCGGGGGGCGTAGTCGTCGATCATGGTCCGCAGGTTCGCCGCGACGGGAATCCCCGTGTAGCGATCGACGAGCGAAGCGAGAGCAGTCAGGCACAAGAGCAGTGCCGGGAGGGCGAAGACCATGCTGTAGGCGACCTGGGCCGCCAGCCCGGCGACGTTATCGCGCAGGTAGCCCCGGTACACTCCGACCGCGAGCGCGCGGGCGATCCGCCGCACCCGCGGCCGGCGGGACACCGACCGGCCCGACCGTGTCGCGAGCGCGGCCGCCGGCGGATGCGACGGGAGGAGGATCGACATTGCCTTGTCTCCCTGGCGGCCGCGCCTGTCCCCCGGGCGCCCGCCGGGACAGGCGGCGGCTCGCAGCCCGATTGTGGTCCCGCGCGCGTCACAGCCGCGTGGCGCCGACCGCTGCCCGCGTGCCAACGGCGTGACACCGGCACACCGTCCGCTCCACGCCGCCGATGGGGGCGTGGTCGGCGACCAGGACGAGGGCGTCGCGATCGCGCCCCCGGTCGCCGCAGCGACACCGGGCCAGGTCGGCGAACCGGACTCTGGGAAGCTGCTTGGGATGGCGGCAGTTGGGTCGGCCACGGCGGCACTTGCGACGCCTGCGCATTTCGCGCGGCGCGATGCCGGGCGGGCGGCACGTCGTCAACGGCCATCCACGCCGGAACCGCCCAACGGCAAAGAGCGGGCCGCGGCGGTCGAGTCAGCGCCCGACCGTGGCGGCGAACCGCCCGCTCTTCGCCGTCAGCCGCAGCCGGAAGACGACGCCGGGGACCGCCGCCGGCACCGCCGCCGGCGCAGACCCGGCCAGTAGCCCCAGCGCCGCCCGCCGCTCGGCCCCCTCGCCCAGTTCCTCGTAGGCGGCCTCGGCGACGACGCTGCGCCAGGCGACCGGGCCCTCCCGCTCGTCGACCTCGAAGCAGGCGCCCGGCCGCGCGCGCAGCGCGGTCACCAGCCGGCCGGGCAGGGCGCGGGCGTAGACATCGCCGCCGGCGTAGGCGTAGGTGAGCGGCACGACGTAGGGCTGGCCGTCCGCCAAGCAGGCGACCCGCCCCACACTGCCGCCGTAGAGCACGTCCTCGACCTCGTCCGGGCTCAAAACGCCGACCATGGCCGCCCTCCTGTCCCGCATCGACGGCCCCCGCCGCCGGCCCAGTCTGGACCCGCCCCCGTCCCAACCGCGCCCCAGTTGCCGCCGCCCCCGCAACAACGGCGCAACAACCGACCCGGCCCGCCACGCCTTACCGCTCCGGCACCCCACCGCCGCCGGTCGCACCGACCACCCGCGGCGGCGACGATCGACCCGTTTCGCACCCGCATCGCGGCCGCGGACCGGGACCGTCGACACTCCGCTCGCAGCCTAGCTGCGTCGTGCCGGTCCGCGCCTCAGAGCGCCGGGTCGAGGAGCTGCGAACCGAAAGCGTACCAGGTCCGAAACAGGCTCTTAGATCAACCGCCGTTCCCGCGCCACCTCGTCGATCGCCCGTGCCGCGACCTCAACCGCCAGATCCAAATCCGCCCGCGTCGCGATCAGCGGCGGGGCCATCTCGAAGGCCGTCCCGATTGGGCTGGCGATGACCCCGTACTGGTACATCCGTCGGACGATCGTCGCGACCGTGTCGTCCTCGAACGGTGCTTTCGTCTCCTTGTCGGCGGTGAAGTCGACCGCGTGCCACATCCCGATCCCGCGCACCTGGCCGACGATCGGGTGCGATTCCAGGGCGGACTTCAACTTACCGACGAAGTACTCGCCGTTCTCCATCGCCTTGGCGATCAGTCCGTCCCGCTCCTTGATCGCGATCACCGCGTTCGCGGCGGCGGCGGCGCCGGCGTGACCGCTGAAGGTGTGGACGTGGCGGAAGATCGGCAAGGCGTCGGCGATCTCCGGCCGCGTGATCACCGCACCCATCGGCACGTAGCCGGCGGTCATCGCCTTCGCCATCGTCATGATGTCGGGTTCGAGCCCGTAGTGGTTGATCGCGAACCAGGCGCCGGTGCGGCCGAACCCGGTGATCACCTCGTCGTTGATCCAGAGCACGTCGTACTTGGTGCAGATCTCGCGGACGCGCTCCAGGTACCGCTTCGGCGGAATCTGGACGCCGTTGGCCTGCATGATCGGTTCGGCGATGAAGGCGGCGACGTACTCCGGCCCTTCGTGCTGGATTTGGCGCTCCAGGTAGGTAGCGCAGAGATCGACGTAGGCGTCCTCGTCCATGTCGAATGGGTTGCGGTAGTTGCTCGGACCGGGAATCAGCGAATAGCCCGGCACGCCCGGTTCGGCGATGTGGCGCGTGTTGAGCCAGTCGGTAGCGGCCAGCGCCCCCATCGTCGCGCCGTGGTAGGCGAACCAGCGGGAGACGATCTTCGTCGCCCGCGGTTTGCGCCCGGCGTGGACGTGGTACTGCTTGGCGAGTTTGATCGCGGTCTCGACCGCCTCCGAACCGCCGCTGACGTACATCACCTTCGAGAGCCGCCCCGGCGCCAGATCGGCGATTTTTGCCGCCAGGCGCACGCTCGGTTCGGTTACGTTGTTGACCGTCCCGACGTAGTGGAGCGTCTTGAGTTGGTCGTAGACCGCTCGCGCGACTTCCTCGTTGCCGTACCCCAGCGAGTTTGCCCGCGTGTGCGAGGACATCATGTCGGTGTAGGTTTTGCCGTTGACGTCGGTCAGGGTGACGCCTTCACCCTGGACGTAGACGTTCGGACCGAAGTCGCGCACGTCGGCCTGGTGGATCAACGGGAAGATGCAGTGGTCGTGTGCGTCGCGGATGACGCGCTCCGCGTCGGGTCGCGCGGGAGCTACCGCCGTCGCCATCGGGTTCCGTCCTTTCGCGTCTGCCTGCCTCGTCGTCGCTCGCCGGGACGATACCACCGCTGCCAAGGTAGTGCCCGGCGGCTCCAACGGCACCCCCCCCACCCCTTGACAACCCCTTGTACAACTGGTACTTAATGCTTCTGTAAACGCTTACAGAACCGCATTCACAAGCACGCGCGGCGAATCGACCGTCTCTCGGTCGATGTGGTAGCGCTTTCATCTTCGCGCACCTCGTTTACGGCCTTGTGCTGTCGGAGCGAAGGATTTTCGGTGTCACGCAACGGCAACCCCGGTCGCGTCACCATCGAAGATGTGGCCCGCGAGGCCGATGTCTCCTACGCGACCGTCTCCCGCGTCGTCAGCGGCAAGGGCTACGTCAGTCTCGAAACGCGTACCCGCGTCATGGACGCGGTTGCCCGCACGGGGTACATCGTCAACCGGCGGGCGCAGGGTCTTGCCAGCGGGCGGGCTCAGGTCGTCGGGCTCGTCGTACCCGACCTCGACACCAGCTACATCGGCGAGATCGTGCGCGGCATCGACGAGGAACTGGCGGCGGTCTCGTACGACCTGATGCTCTACACCACCCACAAACGGGCACATCGCGAATCGGCTTTCGTCGCCAACGTCGCCGCCGGTCTCGCCGACGGGCTGCTCCTCGTCCTGCCGACCGATCCCACGGCTTACCTCGATTCCATCCGCCGCCGCAGTTTCCCGTTCGTCCTGATCGACCACGGCGGCCTGGGCGACGAGGGCCCTTCGGTCGGTGCCACCAACCATCAAGGAGCTTACGACGCGACGAGCTACCTGATCGGCCTCGGTCACCGCCGGATCGGATTCGTCACCGGCAATCTGGAACTGGGCTGCGCTGGCGAGCGCCTCACCGGATACCGCACCGCCCTCTGCGAGCACCGGTTGGCGATCGATCCAGCCCTCATTCGAGAGGGCGATTTCATGCAACCCCGCGGATTCGACTGCGCCGCCGCCCTCCTCTCCTTGCCAGAACCGCCGACGGCCATCTTCGCCTCCAACGATGTCTCGGCGTTCGGCGTCATCGAGGCGATCCGTGATCGCGGTCTTCGCATCCCTGACGACGTTTCCGTGATTGGGTTCGACGACATTCCGACCGCCGCGAGCATTCACCCACCGTTGACCACGGTACGCCAGCCCCTCGAAGAGATGGGCCGGCAAGCGACGCGGATGTTGTTGGAGTTCATCACGAATCGCGAGCGGCACGTCGAGCGAATCGACCTGCCAACGTCACTGGTCATCCGCGGCTCCTGCCGATCGCTGGCGGAGGCGTAGGGTCGACGGTCGGTGGTCGTGTGCCGGTCGTGCTGGGTGGGCCCCCCAGGCGACCGGCAGCGGCCACCGTCCCGACGATCGGGGAACGAGGCGGCGAGGGACGCTGCCGGAATGGACGAAGCGGTCCGCGCGAATCGGATGCAGCAGGGAGGCAAAACAGATGCGCACGTCACGTCGAAATCTCCTCGTCGGCGGCTCGTCGCTCGCCGCGACCCTGGCCCTACGCGGTACGGCGTCGCCCGCCGCCGCCCAGGACAAAACCAAGATCGCCTGGTGGCACATCTCGACGATGGACCCGGGCAAGACGGCCTGGCAAACCCTCGCCGATACCTACATGCAGCAAAACCCGAACGTCCAGATCGACATCACGGTGATCGACAACGAGCCGTTCAAACAGAAGATCGCGACCGCGATGCAGTCCGGCAGCCCCCCGGACATCTTCCAGAGTTGGGGCGGTGGCGTGCTCTACGAGTACGCGTCGGCCGGGCTCGTCAAAGACATCACCGCCGACCTCGCCGAGAACGGCTGGGGCGACAGCTTCCTCCCGGCCGCGCTCGATCTCTACGGCAAGGACGGCAAGTTCTACGGCGTTCCCTGGGACATGGGCATGGTCGTCGTCTGGTACAACAAGGCGCTCTTCGCCAAGGCCGGTATCGAAACCCCGCCGGCCACCTGGACCGACTTCCTCGCCACGGTCAGCACCCTCAAGGGCGCCGGCATTGCCCCGATCACCATCGGCGAGGGGGACAAGTGGCCGGGTCACTTCTATTGGGTCTACCTGGCGATCCGCGAAGGCGGCAAGGCGGCTTTCGATGCCGCCTACACCCGCAAGGGTTCGTTCGCCGATCCGCCGTTCGTCAAGGCGGGTCAGGACCTGAAGCAGTTGATCGATCTTCAGCCGTTCCAGGAAGGGTTCCTCGGACAGGCGTACAATCCCGCCGAGACACTCCTCGCCAACGGCAAAGTCGCGATGGAATTGATGGGCCAGTGGTCGCCGGGCAACCAGAAGTCGCTGGCCGAGAACAAGGTCGGTCTCGGCGACGACCTCGGGTTCTTCCTCTTCCCGATGGTCGAGGGAGGCGCCGGCGATCCCTCCGACGTCCTGGGCGGCGGCGACGGATTCGCCATCGGCAAGAACGCGCCGCCCGAGACGATCGACTTCGTCCGCTTCCTGACCAGCCTCGAGAACCAAACGGCGCTGGCCAAAGAGGGCGTCACCGTGCCGCCGACGGTGAAAGGCGCCGAGGCAGGTGTCACCGACCCGCTCATCCAGGAGATCGCGAAGAAGGTCGGCGAAGCGAAGTACCTGCAACTCTACTACGACCAGTTCCTCCCGCCGGCCGTCGGCGCCGGGGTCAACGACGCCACCCAGGGGCTCTTCGCGGGAACCCTGACCCCGGAACAGGTCGCGCAGCAGATCGAAGACGTTGCCCATCAGGAGATGGACAGCTAGCAAACGGAGGCGTGAGGCGGCAAGGCGGCAAGGCGGCAAGGGAGAGGCGAAGGGCGGCAAGGCGC
>DATBFX010000322.1:0-1578 GCA_036558305.1 Thermomicrobiales bacterium
TCGCCGGGCGCGAACGTGCCCTCGGCCATCGGGTTGATCGGCGTCAGGTCGGTGTTCTGCGGGAGGACACCACGCTCCTTCATCCGCGCCAGTACCCAGGTGCGGTAGGCCTCGTAGCCGTCATCGAAGACCCCTTTGTACTTGTCGATGTACTCTTTGGGCGCGTGATGCGGGGCGTGGTTCGCGCCCGGACAGAACCACAGAAACCACGGCTTGGTGGGCTCGGATTGCTTGCTGTCGCGAATGAAGCCGAGGGCGTGATCGGCGAGGTCCTTCGACAGGTGGTAGCCGTCTTCGGGCTGATAGGGCTGGTCGACGTAGTGGTTGTCTTCGGCCAGATCGGGATACCACTGGTTCGTCTCGCCGCCGATGAAGCCGTAGAAGCGGTCGAAACCCATCCCGAGCGGCCAGTTCTTCTTCGACGCACCCATCGTGAACTCGTCGACCGGCACGTTGTGGTTCTTGCCGACCCAGAAGGTGCTCCAACCCGCGTCGCGCAGCACGGTTGCGAGCGGTGCGTTTTCCGGCGGGATGTGGGAGCAGTAACCGGGGAATCCGGTCGCCGTTTCGGAGATCGACGCGAAGCCGTTCTGGTGGTGGTTGCGGCCGGTCAAGAAGCACGAACGCGTGGGCGAGCAGAGGGCCGTTGTGTGCCACTGCGTGTAGGTCAGACCGTTCTGCGCCAGCTTGTCGAGCGTCGGCATGTTGATGCGCCCGCCATAAGGTGACCATGCTGCCTGGCCGGTGTCGTCGTAGAGGACGATGAGCACGTTCGGCGCGCCCTCGGGCGCTTTGTCGGCGAGAAACGCGTCCCAGTCTCCAACCGAATCGCGAAGGTCGAGGTTGATCACACCGGTGAAGGACTTCGCCATCTCATGCTCCTCCGACGAGGTCTCGTCCGCGACCCGCTCGGTGATCTCGCGGGGTCGACCGGTTGCACTGTGGGCACCCGCCGCCCGCGAACGGCTGGGTGCCTGGCACAAGCGTAACGTGCACTGGCCATCCACCCATGGCACGGGAGGGCGCAAGAACGGACCATTTTGAGCCGTTCACTTGGTACGACAGAGTTGGCATGGCAGGTTCGCGGTCACGCGCCTACGACAGAACCGCCAGGGCGCCGGCGACGAAGAACCCGAGCACCGTCACCAACCCGACCGCGTTCCCGCCGTGTTCGAAGGCCTCCGGCATCATCGAGTTCGCCAGCATCGTCAGCACCGCCCCGCCGGCGAACGCCTCGAACCACAACCCCTGATCCGGCACCGAATCGGCCAGCAAGAAACCGGCCGCCGCCGCCAGCGCCGAAACGACGGTCAGCGAGGTCCACATGCCGAAGACGTGACGACCCGTGTAGCCCGCCGCCTTCAGGCTGGTCGTCCCGGCGACGCCCTGCGGGATGTTGGAGATGAAGACGGCGGCGACGAAGGCGACGCTGACCCCGCCGCCGAGGGCCAGTCCGATCCCAAGGACGAACGCCTCGGGCAGACCGTCGAGCAGCGCGCCGACGAACATCGCCGCACCCGACCCGCCCTCGCCGGCGTCGAGGTCCTGGCGGTCTTCGCCGCCGCTCTGGTCGACCAG
>DATBFX010000323.1:0-38769 GCA_036558305.1 Thermomicrobiales bacterium
TGGTGGAGCTACGCCCTGGCCGGCGTGGCCGCGGGGCTCGCCATCGCCAGCAAACTGAGCGCCCTTCCGGTCATCTTCATCGTGGCGCTGCCGCTGGTCGAGGCGATCCGGCAGCGGGGATGGTCGGCGGCGTGGAGCAAATCGGAGGCCCGGCGGTTGCCGCCGGTGCTCGGCGTCGGACTGGCGGTGATCTGCGCGATCTGGACCTTCCGCTTTTCCCAGCCGTACGCGTTCCTCGGTCCGAATCCGCTCAGTTTCACCATCGATCCCCGCTGGACACGGGACGTCCAATACTGGCGCGACGTCCAGAAGGGCATCGCCGACATGCCGCCCTCGGCCCAGTGGGCGGCGCGGACGCCGATGGTCTTCCTGCTGAACAATCTGGTGCGGTGGGGACTCGGTATCCCGCTCGGGATCGCCGCGCTGGTGGCGCTGGCTCTGGGCGGGTTGCGGTTGGTGACGTCGCGGCGGTGGCCGCCGACCTGGCAGGTGATCCTGATCGGCTGGCCCGCCTTCCACCTCGTCTACTACGGCATGGCGTTCATCAAGACGATGCGCTACGTGCTGCCGGCCTACCCCTTCCTCGTGCTGCTGGCGGCGGGGTTGCTGGCGGCGATCTACCAGCGCGGGCTCAGATCGTCGCGGCCGGCGTGGTTGCGCTGGGAGTCGCTACCGGCGCTCTTCGTCGTGGGAGCGACCGCGCTCTACGCGGTCGCTTTCACCGGCATCTACCACCGGCCGGTGACGCGGGTCGCCGCTTCGGTCTGGATCTACGACAACGTGCCGAAGGGCTCGACGCGCACCTCGGTGATCTGGGACGACGGGTTGCCGATGCCGCTGGCCGGCTACCCGAGTCCGAGCGACTACCCCGAGGAATCGCTCGACCTCTACGCCGACGACAACCAGAAGAAACTCGACGACCTGATGGCATCGCTCGACAAAACCGACTACGTCATCGAATCGAGCACCCGCATCTACGGGTCGATCCCGCGCTTGCCCGAGCGCTACCCGATGACGACCGAGTACTACCGGATGCTCTTCTCCGGCGACCTCGGGTTTGAGCTGGTCAAGAGTTTCACCTCGCACCCGCAGATCTTCGGGATCGACCTCAACGACGACCACTCGGAAGAGGCGTTCACCGTCTACGACCATCCGCCGGTGCTGATCTTCAAGAAAACGCCCGCCTATTCGCACGACGCGGTCGAGGCGAGCTTGGCGGCGAAACTGACCGGCGACATCGCCAACGTCCGCCCGGTCCAGGTCGGGCACAACCTGCTGATGATGACGGACCAGGAACGGCAGGTGCAGCAGGCGGGCGGTACCTGGAGTGCGATCTTTCACCGGACCGGCATCAGCAACCGGCACCCGATCCGCGTCTGGTACCTCGCCCTGCAATTGATGGCGCTGGCGGCGTTCCCGCTCTGCTGGCGCGTGCTGGGCGGGTTGCCGGACCGCGGCTACGCGGTCGCCAAGACGATCGGGTTGCTGATCGCCGGCTGGGTCGCCTGGCTTTTGGCGAGTCTGCACCTGATGGACTTCGGACGGGGCGCGGTGCTGGTCGGGATCGGCGTGGCGGCGGTACTCTCGATCGTCGCGGTCGCACCGCGGTGGCGGAGGTTTGTGCGCGATCTGCGCGGGCGGTGGCTGGAGATTCTGGTTGCCGAGGCGGTGTTTTTGGTCGCCTTTTTCGTCTTCGTCTGGTTCCGCTCGAAGAACCCCGATCTCTGGCATCCCTGGCGCGGCGGCGAAAAACCGATGGAGTTCGCCTACTTCAACGCCGTCATCCGCTCGACCCATTTCCCGCCCTACGATCCCTGGTTCGCCGGCGGCTACATCAACTACTACTACTTCGGCTATGCGCTCCTGGCCTCCGTCGTCCGGTTGACCGGGGTCATCCCGGAGGTCGCCTTCAACCTCGCGGTGCCGACCTGTTTCGCGCTGCTCGTCCTCAACAGTTGGTCGTTCGTGACCGGGATGGTTCGGCTCCTCGCCGGCGAGTTGCGGGTGCGCTCGCGCTGGGCGCCGCTCGTGCTCGGGCTGCTCGGTCCGCTCTTCGTCGCCGTCCTCGGCAACCTCGACATGGCCCGACGGATCGGCGAGGGCGACTACGGGTACCCGGCCAGCACCGCGAGCGGTCTGCTCCGGCTCGGTTGGTTCGGCGACGTCGTTCGCGGTACCTGGCGCGTCGTCACCGCCGCCCGCCCGCTGCCGTCCAACGCCTTCTGGGACCCGTCGCGGGTGATCCCCGACACGATCAACGAGTTTCCCTACTTCACGATGCTCTTCGCCGATTTCCACCCCCACCTGATCGCCCTGCCGTTCACGAGCGCGGCCCTGATCGTCGCCCTGGCGGTGCTCCTGGCACGGCGGTGGCCGGAAGACACGGGGTTGGCGCCGGTCGAGACGGATGCGATCACCTTCGGCTTCGCCCAGGACTGGCGGAAACTCTGGCGGTCGATCCCGTGGCACTCGGCGATCGACCGCGGGTTGCTGATCGGCCTGGTCGCGCTGGTGACCGGCGCGCTCTATCCGTTGAATACGTGGGATTTTCCGACGTACCTGGCGATCACGGCGGGGGCGTTTTTCTTGTTGGAGGTGCTTTCCACTGCCCTCACCCCCGGCCCCTCTCCCTTCCGAGGGAGAGGGGAGAGCGACGGCGAGCTTGCCGCCTCAGATCAGGAAACGAGCCCCGTGGGAGGCTCCCCTCTCCCTCGGAAGGGAGAGGGGCCGGGGGTGAGGGCGGTTTGGCACCTTTCTTTCGCCACCCTCCGCCGGGCCGCGCTCTGGACCGTGGCGACGGTCGTGCTCGGGCGGCTCCTGTTCTGGCCGTACTTCGTCCACTACGAGATTCCGAGCAGCGGGTTCGAACCGTGGACGGATCCGATGACGACGCCGGGCGAATACCTGATCGTCAACGGCATCATGCTCTTCTTCGTCGTCAGTTTCCTCCTGGCGGAGTTGGCGGCGACGTTGCCGGGACGGTTCTCCTGGTACGTCGTGCGGCCGACCGGGTTCGCCTGGGGATATGGGAACGGTGGGGACGGACGGCGGCTGGATGCCTCGTTGCGGTTGGCGGAGCGACCGATGGCGATCCGGCCGGTGGTCTGGGCGGTCGTCGCCACCGGGGTCGTTTTCCTGCTCGCGATCTGGCGGGACAAACTCCTGCTGATCATCGGGTTCTTGCTGCTCCTGACCGCGGTCGTCGCCTGGCAGCGGCGGCGGGAACCGTTGCGGCTCTTCCTGCTCGGGATGGTGGCGACGGCGCTCGGGCTCAGCGCGCTGGTGGAGCGGTACACCCTGCGCGGCGACATCGGGCGGATGAACACCGTCTTCAAGTTCTACCTGCAAATCTGGTTGCTGCTGGCGCTGGTGGCGGCGGTCGGCGTCGTGATCCTGGTCGCGCGCTACCGGTCCCTGCTGACCCGATCGACGCGCGTGGTGTGGGCGGTCTTCGCCGTTGTCCTCATCCTCGCCGGGTTGTCGTATCCGGTCCAGGCGACGCCGGCCCGGTTGGACGACCGCTTCCAACCGATGCCGCGCACCCTCGACGGGATGGCCTACATGACCGAGGCGGTCTACGACGACGGCGGTCCCGACGGCGGCAAACCGGCCACCTATCCGCTGATCGGCGATTACGACGCGATCCGCTGGTTGGAGGACAACGTCCAGGGTTCGCCGGTGATCCTGGAGGGGAACACGCCGCTCTACCGGTGGGGATCGCGGGTCAGCATCTACACCGGCCTGCCGACCGTGATCGGCTGGGACTGGCACCAGACGCAGCAGCGGGCCGGCTACGGCCAACTGATCCAGCAGCGGTTGGCGGACGTCAAGACGATGCTCGGCGGCCGGGTCTCGTTCGACAGCATCAAACCGCTCCTCGACAAGTACCACGTCCGCTACATCTACATCGGCGATCTGGAACGCACCTACTACAGCAGCGCGGGCCTTAAGAAATTCCAAACGGCCGCTGCCGCCGGTGAGCTGACGGTGGTCTACGACGCCAACGACGTGACCATCTACCGGTACGACGGGGCGCCGGTCTGATCACGGGCAGAGAGGTGATCGCATGTGAGGCAGTACAGTGACGCGTGACGCGAAGGGGCTGAAGGGGTGAATCCTCAGAAGCTACGCCTCAAGGCCCTGAATAGTCCGCATGCGTTGCGGTTCGCCGAACTCGTCGCGTTGGCCGAGGCATTCGGATTCGAACTCGATCGTATCGACGGAAGCCATCACATCTTCGTCCATCCGCCTGACGCTGGAGGGAGAAATGGCGCCCGACGCCCGCTATCCGATCGTCATCTTCTGGAGCGACGAGGATCAAGCCTATATCGCCGATGTGCCGGACCTTTTTCCTTGTTCCGCACACGGTCGATCACCGGAGATGGCGCTCGCGGAGATCCAACGGGCACAGGCAGCCTGGTTGGCAGTGGCTCGCGAACGAGGATTCCCGATTCCGGAGCCGTCCACGCGGTTACCGCTCGTCGCTCGGAGCGCGTAGTGCGTTTCCTGCGACCGACGTCCGGCCCGGCAGCGGGTTCGCCATCCGGTTAGACCCGACAGTGTGGAGCGCGGTCATGACCGATTCCCATAAGTCAGACCATACCCACCGTCGATTGATCGCTCGCGTCCGCCAAGTGAGTCAGCGCATCCAAAAGGCAGCCGCGGCAGCCAATCGACCGCGGCATCGGGCTCCCGCGATGGCGGCGACGCCGGGATCGCCGGCGAATTGACGGTCGTCTACGACGCGACCGGCGTGGCTTTTTGCCGGTACGACGGGGTGCCGGCTTGAGCATGATCCACCGAGAATGCCCAATCCGCCGGCAGCGAGACCATTCGGCCGGAGACGAAGCCACGAGGAACTCGACAGAGGCGCATTTGACGGCAACAGGCGGTCGGCGCATCATGGCGCATCGACATCCTTGGATCGGCGAAGGGGTGCGTGCATGCTGCGTTCGCTAACAGCCCCTCGTTCGGACGTCGGCAGCGGCGTCTCCTCCTCTTCACTGCCGCCGCAACTGACTCGCCTGATCGGTCGTGAACACGAATTGGTCGCCCTTCGGCAGCAACTGCTGCGGCCGGAAATGCGGCTTTTGACGCTGGTTGGGCCGGGCGGAGTCGGCAAGACTCGTCTGGCGGTGCGCGCTGCCGAGGAGGCGACGGACGACTTCGACGCCGTATCGTTCATCGATTTCTCGCCAGTCACCGATCCCACCCTCGTCCTGCCGACCATCGCCCGGACGTTGGGAGTGCTCGAGGTCGGCCGGCGTCCGCTCCTCGAACGCCTCGGGGCGGCCCTGGGCAGTCGCCGTCTCCTGCTCGTCCTCGATAACCTGGAGCAGATTGCCGCTGCCGGCACCGACCTGAATCTCCTCCTCGGCGCAAGCGCCGAGGTCAAGATCCTCGCAACCAGCCGGGTTCCGTTACGCGTGAGCGGCGAACAGCAGTTTCCCGTATCGCCGCTGGACCCAACCGGAGCCAAGGCCCTGTTCGTCGTGCGCGCCACAGAGGTGCGTCCCCAATTCGCGCTGACGGATGCGAATGAAGCAACGATCGCGGCGGTCTGCCGGCAGCTCGACGGCTTGCCGCTGGCGATCGAGCTTGCCGCCGCCCGGGCGAAGATCCTCTCCCCCGAAGCGGTTCTGGCGCGTCTGGAACACCGGCTCACCCTCCTCACGGGCGGCCGCCGCGACGCGCCGGCCCGCCAGCGAACGCTGCGCGACGCCATCGCCTGGAGCGACGATCTGCTCGGCGAGGACGAGCAGCGGTTGTTCCGGCGCTTGGGGATCTTCGTCGGGGGTTTTGACCTCGGCGCCGCGGAGACCGTCGTCCCTGCGGACGGCCGGCAAGACGACGATCTCCTGGATGGCATCGCCTCACTCGTCGACAAGAGCCTCGTGCGGACCGTCGAATCGGCAGACGGCGACCACGACGCGGCTCGGTTCGGGATGCTCGAGACCGTCCGCGCCTATGCGCACGAGCAACTCGCGGAGAACGGGGAAGTCGCGGAGATGCGCGATCGGCACGCCGCGTGGTGCCTGGCATTGGCCGAGCAAGCCGGCGCAACCCTCGCGGGACCGACGGCCGCATCCTGGGCACAACGCGTGGATGTCGACCTCCCGAATCTGCGGTCGGGGTTGTTGTGGCTCGTCGAGCAAAACCGGGGCGACGAGGCGCTGCGCCTCGCTTCCGCGCTCTGGCTCTACTGGATGCTTCGCGGGCGCTTGGGCGAAGGCAGGGCCTGGTTGGACCAGGCGTTGGCGATCCCGGCTGCCAACCCCGTGTTGCGCGCCCGCGCGCTCGGGGTCGCTGGGTTTCTGGCCTCCAATCAGGGGGACTACGCATTTGAAGCGCGGATCGAGGAAGGTCTCGCGATGGCCCGCGATGCCGGCGATGCGGCCGGCGAGGCGATCACACTCCTCGCCCTGGGAGACATGGCCTGCGACCAGAATGATCACGCGCGGGCCAATCGGTTCTTGCAAGCAGCCGTGGCGTTGTGCGACCAACTCGGTGACCGGGCGCGCGCCACGATGGCCGTCTTCAACCTCGGGGCCATGGCACGACGCGCCGGGGACGAGGAACGCGCGCGCGCCATTCTTGGTGATGCGGTGGCACGAGCGCGTGCCCAGGGTTTCGGTCTCGCCCTCGCCTTCGGGCTCAACCTCCTCAGCCGGATCGCGCGCCGGCGCGGCGATGCCGCCGGGGCGCTCGCGATGTACCAGGAGAGTCTCGACCTGGCGTGGCACCTGCAGCACCGCGTGAGCGTCGCCTACATCCTGCTTGACGGCGTCACGCTGGCGGCAGACGCGGGACAGGCGGAGCGCGCGGCCCGCCTGTGCGGGGCGGCGGAGGCGTTGCGCGAGGCGATCGGCATGCCCCGCGAACCAAGTCCCGCCCACGCCGCCGGAGCCGACTACCACCGCACGCTCGCCGCGCTCAGGTCGACGCTGGGCGAGGAGCGGTTCACCGGTGCCTGGGCAACCGGGCGCACCTTTCCCCTGGAGCAGGCCGTCGCGGAAGCGACCTGGGACAACCGGCGGACGGATGCCCCGATCCCGCGCCAGGCGCGGTCCCGAGCGACGCCGCGCGGCCTCACCCCACGGGAACACGAGGTGCTCAGTCTCCTCGTCGCTGGCCAGACCGACCGCCAGATCGCCGAGGCCCTGTTCATCAGCCCGCGCACGGCCCAGGTCCACGTCGCCAGCATCCTCGGCAAGCTCGACGTCAGCACCCGGGCTGCCGCCGCGGCTCTGGCAATCCGCGAGGGACTCCTCGCCGACGCCTCCTGAATCGCCCACGGGGCCGCTTCGACCTCTTGCCGGAACTCACACGCGTCGATTGTGTCGCTTGGCTCGCCGTGGGTAACCACTTTGGGAAAGAGGAAAGCGGATCGACGTGGAGGAGTGGCGCCGTTGATTCCCCGATCTTGACGCCGAGGTCGCCAGATGGCGACCGGGTTGTATCGAGTTCGTTCTCCGCGGCACGCATCGGGGCTGGTTCTTCGGGCTGGCCCCGACCCGGCGTGCCGGTGAACGGTTTGTCGAAAGCCGAGTACTTGTCGATCTGTTCGACCTCACCCGACAGTTGCCCGGACCGGAACGGCGTCGTCATCAGGAGACGCCGTCGGCACGCCGTCTGGACCGGGCACGGATTACTTAAGTACGCGACGCTTGCCCTCGGCCCGAAATACGCGATGAAGGTACGCCATTCTGACGGTGCCCTTCTCCCGGATATCCCCCATGATCGCCACAAGCCCGCTTGGAGGCCGGACCAAATGACACGGAAGGGCGTGTCTCGTCACCGGCCAAGGCGAGACACACTCGCGGGATGGACGTTCGTCAGGGGGAACACGTCATGAAACGCCTGCTCGTAGTGGTTGCAATCATCTTTGTCGTCACGCACCCTGGCTCCTCGGTTGTCGCACAGGAGGCAAGACCAACCTGCGTGGCCCCCACCCTGCCGGCCGGCACGCCGGCCGCAGAAGCCGGAGTCGTGGTCTCCCCGGACGACTCGCCGGGGACCGTGGTCGACGCCGCGACGGCAGCCCGAGTCGTCGCCGGGATCGAGAACTTCATCGCTTGTCGAAACGCCGGTGACTACGCCGCGTACGCCGCTCTCCTGACTCCCGACCGCATGCTGGTCGAGGCCGGGACGACTAACCCGTACGACGTGATCGCCGATCTCGAGGGGTTCAACCTGCCGATCACGACGCTCGCCCTGGGCGACGTGCGGACCCATGCGGACGGCCGCTTGAGCGCCGAGTTCGTCCACCTGTTTGGATCTCACCTCTATTACCGCTCGCGCCTCTACGTCGTCGAGGATGATGGTTACGTCAAGTTCGACGAGGAACGCTATCTGCCGGAGGAGCCGCCAGGGGAGCAGTCCGCGGTTGACGTCCGGTTGGTCGATTTTGGCTTCGAGCTGGACCACACCACCATCGCGAACGCGCAGTACGTGGTGCTGCGCGGGGAGAACGCGGGGAATCACCAACACGAGATCATCGTCGCCCGGCTTCCCGAGGGAGCGACGGTCGAGCAGGCGTTGACGGGCGAGGTGCCAGAGGATCAGATCGAATTCGCCGGGCAGACGGCAATCGCGCCAGGACAGGCGGACGACCTGGTGCTGGTCAACCTGGAGCCGGGAACCTACGCCCTCCTCTGCCTGCTCGATGAGCCGGACGGGGTCCCGCACGCGGCGAAGGGCATGGTCGCCCAACTGACGATCGAGGGAACCGCCGCGCCGACACCGTGACGCGTCTTGCGGGCGGAATGGATCGTGCATGCACCGAAGTCCCAATGAGCGCGGCGGTCGCGGCGAGGCGTGCCCTGCCGCGACCGCCATTTGGTGTGGAACAAGCACCCCGCCACTGGCATGACACCGACACTCGACACCGGGGGGAGCGCCTCGGCGACCGCGAGAGGTCGAGACGATGGGCCATCCAGCCACCACGTCGATGTGGTCCCACTGACTGGGGAAGACACCAGACTCGACGGTGCCGAGGACGTCTTTTGAGACCGAAACTCGTCAACCGTCGATGCGGTCGGCGGCAACGAGGAGTTGCCGCACCGGTTCGAGTGGCAGGGCGTAGGCGATGTTGCCATCCCGCCCGACCACCGTCGTCGCCCGGAAGAGGGCGTTGACGATCGCCTCTTCGGTCGCCTCGACCGTCGCCGCGAAGAGGGCGTTGATGGCCGGTCCGTCTTCGGCGACGATCTCGACCGGAACGGTGACCCCGCCTGGCGCATGAGGGATGCGGACGCTCGGCGCCGCCGAGAAGGCGATCACGACGTCGCCGCTGCCGTGTCCGCCCATCGACCCGGTACGCGCTAGACCGATGCCGGCGCGGCGCGCGATCCGGCGCAAGCCGCGGTCGAGGAGCGGCGCGTCGGTGGCGACAACGATCATGATCGACCCGCGCTCGGGAGCCTGAACCTCCTGCTGGGCGAGCGCACGGCCGACCGGGACACCGTCGATCACCAAATCCGGGCGGCGACCGAAGTTCGCCAGCACGAGGACACCGACCGTCCAGCCGCCGAGTAAGGCAGCCGTGACCCGCGACGCGGTCCCGATCCCGCCCTTGTAGCCGAAGGCGATCATCCCCGTACCGGCACCGACCGCGCCCTCCTCGACCGGACCGTCCCGCGCACCGTCGATCGCCGCCAGCACGTGGTCTTCCGTCACGTGCCGGCCCTGGATGTCGTTGAGGACCGCATCGGAGCATTCGCCGACGATCGGGTTAATGGTCGAGGTCGTGATGCCGATCTCGGGGTTCTCGCGGATCCCGTGGCCGACGAGCGCGTCGGCAACCCGTCCGACGCAGAGGGTCGAGGTAAGGGCAATCGGGCTCTCGATCGTCCCCAACTCCTCGACCTGTTCGATCCCCATGCACTTGCCGAAGCCGTTGATGACGTGGATGGCGGCCGGCACCTTCTCCCGGAAGAGGTTGCCGGCGTGTGGGAGGATCACGGTGACGCCCGTGCGGGCGGGTCCGTGACCGGGTTGGAGCGGTCCGTCGCCCCAGGAGACGGTCGCCTGACCGACGCGGACGCCGCCAACGTCGGTAAGCGCGTTCAGCGGGCCGGGTGGGAGGACGCCGATGGCGAGACCGAGTTCGCGCGCTCGTGGACGCGGCGCCGCGGCCTCAGCCGGTTTTGCCATGTGCCAACGCGAGGGATGGATCGTTGATCCCCTGCCGGGAGGCATCGATCTTCTGGGTCGAGTAGAGGGAGAGGAAGATGAAGATGGTGCCGAAGAGGAAGGGGAACTGGTAACCGAGGAGATCCCAGAGGGCGGCGCCGAAGATGGGAACGACGATCGCCGTCAGATGGGAGAGGGAGACGCCCATCGCCAGACTCGGCGCCAGGTCCTCGCGCCGGCAAATCTTGCGCAGGTAGGTGGTGGTGCCGATCGAGAAGAGGAAGAGCCAGTTGTAGCCGAGGTAGCAGAGGTAGGCGACCCAGACGTTGGGGGCGAAGGCGAACCCGAGGAAGACGGCCAGGTGGCAGCAGTAGCCCACGGTGAGGACACGCTTCTCGCCGAAGCGGTCGACCGCCTTCCCGATCGGTTTCCCGGTCAACCAGTTGATCAGCGCGGCGACGATCAGCAGCAGCGTCAGGGCGCGGGCGTCGACGTCGAACTGCTCGACCAGGACGAACGAGGCGAAGGCGAAGTAGATCTGCATCCGGCTGCCGTCGAGGAACGACAGCCAGTAGTAGAGCCGGTATTCGCGCCGCCAGGTGATGCGCGGCGCGGCGCGGGCGACCGCCTGGTCGTTGGGGGAGATCGGGAAGCGGAAGATGGCGGCGGCGCCGATCAGGGCCGAGATGCCAGCGGCGACGAAGAAGAAGCGCAGGTACGGTTCCTGGTAGGTGCGCAGGTCGCCCTTCCAATGCTCCACCGCGGACAACGTCAGGAAGACCGTGATCATCGCCAGCATGCTGCCGAAGAATCCGATGCTGTTGAAGCGGCCGAGCACGGCCCCCTCTTCCCCGCGCTTGGCGATCGAGAGCCCGAGCGCCGGTTGCAGCTGCATCACCGAGTGGTAACCGATGCTGCTGACGAGGGTCGGGATGATGATCTGGGCGAAGGAGTGCGAGGTCGCGAAGGCGGCGAACCCGACGCCGGCGATCAGGAGGGAGAGACTGGCGGCGTGGGCCATCCCGAGGCGCAAGAGGGCGGCGGCGACGAAGATGAGGAGGAAACCGGGCAACTCGCGGATGGCGACCAGGTAGCCGTTGAGCGCCCCGTCCATACCGAGAACGTCGCGGAAGAAGTTCGGCTTGATCGATTCGGTGACGTTCATCGTCACCTGGAAACAGAAGACCATAACCGAGAGGAGGAGGACGGCCCGCGCCGTCTGCGCCGCGGTCAACTCACCACTGGTCGCCGCCTCCGGTCTGGCCGTCTGCACCCGGCCCAAACCCGTTTTTTGCCCGAGTTGGGCATCCTCCTTCAGCGTCGCGTCGATTGCCACCCCGAACTCCCGAATCCCCCGATCGCCCCGCCGGAACGCGCCTCCGGCGCAGTTGCGAGTCTACGCGATCCGGGCGGAGTGTGCTGAGGGGTCGTCGAGACGAACTTCGTAGGGGCGGACATCGCCCAGAGGGCACCCGGTCCGCCCCTACACACGACGTGGCTCGACTCCTCTGGAAGACGGCGTAACTGGAAGCATCAGGCTTGAACGCAACAGCCGACCTACGGGCAGACTTTCGCGTGCGGCCCGATGCCTTCTCGAACCATCTCCTCTGCTTCCCGCGTCAACTGCTCCATGAGTTCGGGTGTCCAGGGGAGCGCCTCGCCTTTATCGCCCTCGGCAATGGCGGCACGCAGCCGCTGGAGACGGCGATCATGCTCATCGCGTAGAGTCTGGACATCGGGGTCGGGTTGCTCTCCTCGGCGGTACATCTCCTGGGCTTCTCGTCGGAGTCGCTCCCTCAATTCGGGCGTCCATTCGTCGACCTCGCCCCGGTCGGCCTCGTCCAGGCCCACTTGGAGCTTCGCCCGCAGCACATCGAGTTGGCCCTCGTGCTCCTCGAGCAGGTGCAGGGCATCTCTTACCACGGCGTCGGCGTCGGCGTACCGACCAGTTTCGACCCAGCGCCGAATCTCGTCTTCCACCTGAGGTGTCAGCGTCACACTCATCCGAGCATCCTCCCGTCCCCCAGACGAGCAAAACCGGACGGGATTGGACAGCACAACCGCCCGGCGGATTCGGCTCGGCGGCGACCGGAGGCGTTTGGTCGCGGCCAGACCGAACCCGCCGGGCGGTTGGCGTGAATCTCCGACCCGAGCGGCGAGCCGGATGGACAGGAGTCGTGGGACGAGGGACTAGCGAGCGGCGCCGGCGAGGTCCGGTGTCTGCGGCACCCGCGCCCCGCCGAGGCGTTCGCCGGCCGCGATCAAGAGCGATCCCAACCGCGCGAGGGCACTCTTGGGCGGCGTCGGCTGGGTACCGGCGCTCCGCGCGACCGCGGCGTGCTCGATCAATGCCCGGTCGTGGACAACCGCCAATTCGTACGTCATCAGGGGATGGGTGGACATGCCGTGACCTCGCCTCCGCCGTGAGCTGCCGGCGTTCTTCGCCGTGGCACCATCTTCGGCCTTGCGCGGCAGTTCGGCATCGACCGATTTCGGTATTTCGCGCGAGGTCGCGCCGGCCGGCGCCTCAGTACATCTACCGAGGTGCCGACCGGCGCGGTGCATCGGTCCGCCTGGCGGTCGGCTTAACCTTCGCAGAGTCCATGGCGCACCGCGTGAGCGGCGGCGGCGGCCCGGTTGTCGACGCCGAGCTTGCCGAAGATGCGGGTGACGAAGGTGTTGATGGTGATCGCCTTCACGCCCAGGCGGTAACCGATCCCGCGGTTGGTCAAGCCTTCGGCGATCAGGCAGACGACCTCTCGCTCCCGCGTCGAGAGTTCGGTAGGCGTCGCCGGTGGGGCCGGCGGCCGGTTGCTACCTGCCACCGGTG
This sequence comes from Thermomicrobiales bacterium, assembly GCA_036558305.1. Taxonomy (GTDB): domain Bacteria; phylum Chloroflexota; class Chloroflexia; order Thermomicrobiales; family UBA6265; genus DATBFX01. The sequence goes on from DATBFX010000323.1 coordinate 12,965, forward strand.
GCGGCGGATCGACGCGCGTGATTCGCGGTTCGAACCGCGCCGACGGCTCGGTGAAGGAGCCGCGCACCGCGCTCGTCAGTCGCTCGTGGGTCTCTTCGCTCAACACCACGCGGGCCTCGGGATAGCGGAGGGCGCCCTCGGCGATGAACCGGAGCGATTCCGCCGGATCGGGCGCGTCGGTCCCAGCCACGGCCGCCCGCAGCAGCGTGGCGGCGATCCGGGCCCGGCCGGGGAGGTGCCAGAACAGCAAGGCGCCCTGCGATCGCAGCGCGGGCGAGTTGGCGTACTCACCCCGTTGCTCCGCCGCTTCCGCCAACTGGGCGCACCGGATCGCGGCCTGGACGTGGAACTTCAAACTCCATTCGAAGTCGCCGATGGCCCGCACCAGGTCGCCACGGCCGATCGCGTCGACCGCGCGACCGGCGAGGTCATCGGCGTGGACCAGATTGTCGATGATGCTGACGACGTCGGCCGGGCACGGCGCCGGCGTGATCAGGGCATGGTTCTCTTCTCGCCCCGGATTCCAGTAACTCTCCATCGGCATGCCCGGTTGCAGAGTAGGTGCGTCCATCACGGGTCTCCTCCGGTACGCCACGCCGAAACGACCTCCCACGGGCTCCGGAGCACCTTTGGCCAGAAGGCAGAGCCGGACCGCCCTTCGACTCGCCGTCCTCTCCCACGGAGCCGTGGGAGGATCATGCGACGGTAGCCGCTGCGTGACTACCGTGAATTTACCCGTGTGGACAGTCGAGGACGTCGGGAGAATTACGTATGCCGCGATGACGAAGGGCGGAAGGCGGAGGGCGGAAGGCATTGGGAGGGACGGGAAAGGACCGGGGATAGATGACTGAGTAAGGACGGCCGATCCGCCTTCCGCCTTCCGCCCTCCGCCCTCGTTCAGACGAGCCCGTGGCGGACGGCGTAGGCGGCGACGGCGGCGCGGGAGGGCAGCCCGAGTTTCGCCAGGATGTTGGCGACGTGGGTCTGGGCGGTGCGCAGGCTGATGTGGATGGCGTCGGCAATCTCCTGGTTGGTGAGACCGTCGGCCACCAGCCGGAGGATTTCGCGCTCACGCGGCGTCAGCGAGGCGGCTGCGGGGGGGAGGTCGGCGACCGCGGGGGCAATGGGGAGGTTGCCTTCCAGCTCCGCCAACAGATCGAACGCCTCGCCGATCGCGGCGTCCAAGGTGAGGGCGCGCCCCTCGGCCTGGGCGATCTGGAAATCCGACGGCGGCAGTTGGGCGCGCAACGCGTCCCAGATCTCGGCCAATTCGTCTTCGCCGAGGGCGCCGAGCGAGAAACCGGCCTCCTCGCGCGCGGCGTCGGCCGCGGCAAGGAGTCTGACGGCACGCTCCGGATAGCGGCGACACGACAGATCGGCAAGGGTGCTCAGGCTGCCGATCGTCCCAAGCGTGTGTTTGAGATCGCACGTGATGGTGAGGGCTTGCCGCGCGTGGGCAAGCGCGCCGCCCTCGTCGCCGCGCTGACTGGCGATGTCGGCCAAATAGATGGACGAGATGCCGGCCAGCAAAGGATCCTGCGCATACCGGCTGGTGGCCTGGGCGCGTCGCAGGAGCGCGTCGAGCCGGTCGAAGTCGCGCTGGGCGAAGGCCACGAGCGCGAGGTTGATGAGGACGGCGCAGAGCAGGTCGTCGTTGCCGTCGCGCTCCGCCTGGGTGAGGGCCGCCTCCCAGCGCTCGCGCGCCAACGGGAGATCGCCCCGATGGAAGGCGGCGCCGGCCAACGTCGAGAGCGCCTTGATGATCGCCGTGGGGTGACCCAATTTGTGCGCCAGCGCGAGTGCCTCTTCGCCGAGGTCGGTGGCGCGCTCGACGTCGCCCTGATAGCCGGCCAGCCAGGCGCCGGTCCGCAAGGCATCGAGCAGATCGGGGGCCGCCATTGCCCCCGGCAGACCGAGACCGCGCTCGATCCATTGTCTCCCCTCGACCAGATACCCGCGTGCCGACCACATCGGGGCAACCGCCACGAGCAGGCTGAGCAGACGCTCCGCATCGCCACACTCGTGGTACCAGGTCATCGCCACCCGCAGGTTGTCCAGGTCGCGGATCAAGAGATCGAACCAATCCCGCTGGTCTTCGCGGTGGTAGCTGTCCTTCCGCTGCTCGGCAAGCGCCAGGTAATAGGCCGCGTGCGCCGCCCGCACCACCGCTTCGTCTCCGCTCGCGGCGAGTTCGCCCGAGGCGAATTCCCGGATCGTCCCCATCATCACGATCCGCTGCTCCCCACCCTCTCCCTCGATTCGCCGCAGCAGACTGTGATCGGCGAGGGCGGCGAGCCCGTCAAACACGGAGACGGGCAGACGGACAGACGGGCAGACGGACAGAGGAGAGTCGTCGTTTCCGTCTGTCCGTCTGCCCGTCTGTCCGTCTATCACGGCTTCGGCCGCCTCCAGGGTGAAGCCGCCGGCGAAGACGGCGAGGCGGCGGAAGAGGGCTTGCTCCTCGGGGGCGAGGAGGTCGTAACTCCAGGCGACGGCGTTGCGCATGGTTTGCTGGCGGGCTGGAACGTCGCGGCCGCCGCCGGTGAGGAGGGAGAGGCGGTTGGTGAGGCGGGCCAGCATCGCCGGGGGCGAGAGGAGTTTGCTGCGGGCGGCGGCGAGTTCGATGGCCAGCGGCAGACCGTCGAGTTGGAGGCAGATCTCGGCGATGGTCGGCGCGTTGGCGTCGGTCAGGAGCAGGTCGGGATCGACGGCGCGGGCGCGTTGCAGGAAGAGTTGGACCGCTTCCGAACCGGCCAAGTCGGCGGCGGTCAGCGGGCGGCTCCGCCGGGGCGCCGGCGGCAGTGAGAGCGGCGGAATCGACAGTTCGTGTTCGCCGTGGACGCGCAACGGCCCCCGGCTCGTCGCCAGGACGGTCAGCCCCGGTGCGGCGGTCAGCAGATCGGCGATCGGCGAAGCGGCGTCGGCAACCTGCTCGATGTTGTCGAGGATCAGCAGGAGTTCGCGCTCCCGCAGATGCTCGCGCAGGGTTTCGTCCGCCGGTTGCCCTTCGCCCGGCCGGACGCCGACCACCTGCGCCACCGTCGGTACGACCAGTGCCGGATCGGCGAGCGCCGCCAGGGGGACGAAGACGAGTCCGTCCGCGAAATCGCCGGCCACTTCCCGGGCGATCTGGATCGCGAGCCGGGTCTTGCCGACGCCACCCGGTCCCGTCAGGGTCACCATCGGCACGTCGGGACGCGCCAGGAGTTCCCGCACGGCGGTCAACTCGCGCTCCCGCCCGACCAGCGGTGTGCGCGGCACGGGCAGGTTCGACGGGCGGATCATCGTTGGAACGGCGGAGGCGCTGGACATGCTGCGTACTGCCGGCGAGGCGACGGTCGCGCGGGTTAGACCACCATGATGCGCGCCGCCGGTCCCGGCGTCAACCGTTTTGGCGACCCAAACGCGAACAAAAGATCGTCAATTCGCGTTCGCCTCGCCACTGCCCGCCGCGCGCAGCGCCTCGCGGCGTTCCCGCTCGAGCTCGCGGGGCGACTTCGGGCCGCGGGTCGCCAGCGCGATCTGCTCCAGCGGGAATTTGGGCGTCCGGTCCATGGTGAGCAGACCGTTGGCTTCCTGGTAGGTGTCGGCGAACTGGGTGTAGCAGAACCCGGAGAAGATCGGCAGCGCTCGGACGGTCTCCAGGAGATTGGTGTAGGCGGCGGCGAACGCCTCCGCGCTCTCGCTGCGGGTGTACCCCCAGGTCTCGTCACGGGACTCGGGCGGCGTGAAGGCGATCCCGCCGAATTCGGAGAGGAGGAGCGGCTGACCCCGGTACGGATGCCCGTCGATCGCGAGGACGCGACTGCCGGGTCGGTCGTGGGCGAAGGCGTCGAGCGAGGCGTAGCGACGGGCGAGCCGGTCGGGGTCGGCCTCGTAGTCGTGGATCGCGAAGAGGTCGGTGGTCAACTGCTCCCACCCGTCGTTGCCGCTGACGGGACGGGTAGGATCGATCGCCTTCGTCAGGTGGTAGAGGGCGCGCACGAAGTCCCGTTGGGCGGGTTCGGACGGGAGGTCCGGGACACCCCACGACTCGTTGAACGGGACCCAGGCGACGATGCAGGGGTGACTGGCGTCCCGCGCCAGCACCGCGAGCCACTCCCGCGTCAGGCGCACCACGCTGCGCTCTTCGAAGCGATAGGCGCTCGGCAACTCCTCCCAGACGAGGAAGCCGAGGCGGTCGGCCCAGGCGAGGTAGCGGGGGTCTTCGATTTTCTGGTGCTTGCGTGCCCCGTTGAACCCCATCGCCATCGCCAATTCGACGTCGCGGCGGAGCGCGGCATCGTCCGGCGCGGTCAATCCCGTTTCCGGCCAGTACCCCTGATCGAGGACGAAGCGGAGGGTGAGCGGGCGCCCGTTGAGGAGGAAGCGATCGCCGTCCACGCCGACCGTGCGCATCGCGGTGTAGCTCTCGACCCGATCGAGGACCTCGCCGGCGTCGGTCCGCAGCGTCAGTTCGGCATCGATCAAGGTCGGTGCACCGGGGCGCCAGAGCAACTCGTTGCGCGCGTCGTCGATCCCCGGATCGCCGAGGGCGAGGCGGCGACTGACTGCGCCGGCGACGACGCGATAGCTGTCGTCGGCGATCGACCGGCCGCGGACGCGGAGGGTGACGTCGAGCCGGAGATCGTCGCGGGGTTGCCCGCCGACCCGGGCGTCGAGACCGATCTCCCACCGCTCCAGGTTCGCGCGCCAGCGGACGGTCTCGATTCGGGTCGCCGGCACCCTTTCCAGCCAGACGGTTTGCCAGATGCCGGTCGTCCGCGGGTACCAGATCGCGTGCGGGTGAAGCAGCCAATCCTGCTTGCCGCGCGGTTTGGCGAGGTCGTGCGGGTCGTCCTCGGCGCGGACGACGACGGTTTGCGGCCCGTCCCCAGCCAGAAAATCGGTGACGTCGATCCCGAAGGGGGTGTAGCCGCCCTCGTGGGTGGCGATGAGCCGATCGTTGAACCAGACCGTGGCCCGCTCGTCGACGGCGCCGAGGTGGAGGATGAGACGCTCGTCCGGCGTCAGCCGTGGTGCCTCGACGCTGCGCCGGTACCAGCAGGCGAGCATGAAGCCGGTCTCGCCGACGCCGCCGGCGGGCGTCTCCGGCGCGAAGGGTACGCGGATCGTGGCGTCCCAACGCACCTGGTCGGGGGTACTCCAGGCGGCCTCGGAATCGCGCGCGAATTGCCACTGGCCGTCGAGGGACGCCCAATCGGCGCGGCGAAGTTGCGGTCGTGGGTAGGCGGGATCGTGGTCCACGGACGCTCCCTTGCGCGGGTCCGAGAGGGATTCCTCGGCTTCGCTCGGAATGACGGGTGGCGTTGGAGGCACCGCGCCTCCAAGGAGCGGGGCATTCCGAGCTTGTCGAGGAATCTCTCTCCGACGCGAGGCAACAGGCTATTCGGTCGTGTCCTCAGTTCGGCGATGCCGCGACTTCGGGCGCGGGGCCGAGGTCGTGGACGATTGTGCCGCGAATCGGCTGCGGCTGCACGAGGAGGTTGAGGATCGGACAGGACCGCTCGACGGCGTCCCGCAAACGCGCCACCTCGTCGGCCGACGCCGGGGAGGTGACGTGCAGCGTGTAGCGGATGTCCCGTGGTGTCGCCGGGCGTTGGTCCTGCCCGGGTGCCCCGGCCAGCGGATCGATCCGCCCGGTGACCTCGACCTCGATCCGCTCGACCACGACCCCGCGGGCGGCCGCGTGGCACAAGAAGGTTTGCGTCAGGCAACTGCCGAGGGCACCGAGTTGGAGTTCGAAGGGTGTCGGACCGAGGTCGAAGCCCGCGCAGTCGGGACCGAGGTCGGTGAAGAGGTGGAAGTCGCGGATCTGGATGTGGCGAAGTCCGCTGCAGCCCTCGGCCCGGACGCGGGCGGAGATCAGTCGCGGCGCGGACTCGCCGGAGTGGGCAAGCGGGCGCCGCCGTTGCGCCCTGCGACGCTCGGCGAAGAGGCGCCTCAGACCGGCCATGGCAAGACTCCCGATCCGGCGCCGCTCCTCCGTCCCCACTGACGAATGAACGCCGCACGTCCATCGCCGGAAACCTACTGTATTTGATCAAGATTGTCAAGAATGAGCCGGTGCCGCCGATTCAGCCGATCTCGCCGAGACGGCACGGATGTTGCGCACGTGGTCCCGGCCGGTGGCACGATCCGTTCCCCACGCCTCACTCCTCGCGCCCCACGCCTCGGAGGCATCCGAGCATGACCTTTGCCCTAACCCGATCGTTTCGTCACTCCGCCAAACCGGGTAGAGTTTGGGCGGCGGGGTGGCACCGCGGACGGCAGAGTGGAGCAGGATTGGCGGTGGCCGAACCGGCGGGACCGATGGTGGAGGTGCGCGACCTCGGCAAGCACTACGGGGCGGTCCGCGCGGTGGACGGGATCAGCTTCGCCGTGGAAACGGGCGAGGTCTTCGGCCTCCTCGGCCACAACGGCGCCGGCAAGACGACGACGATCCGCGTCCTGACCGGTCGCACTCGTCCGACGCACGGCGAGGCGAAAGTGGCCGGGTTGGATGTCGTCGCCGATCGGGACCGGATCAAACCGCTGATCAACCTCGTCTTCGAGGAGCAGAATCTCTACGAGCGGTTGACCGGCCGCGACAACCTCCTCGTCTTCGCCGACCTCTACGCCGCGCCGCACGGCCGCGTCGAGGACCTGCTGGCGCAGGTCCAACTGACCGATGCCGCCAAACGCCGCGTCAAGACCTATTCGACCGGGATGAAGCAGCGCCTGCTGATCGCCCGCGCCCTGATCAACCAACCGCGGGTCCTCTTCCTCGACGAACCGACGCGCGGGCTCGACCCGTCCTCCGCCCGCGAGCTGCGCGACCTCGTCCGCCACCTCAGCGACGAGGGCACGACCGTCTTCCTGACGACCCACTACATGGACGAGGCGGACGAACTCTGCGACCGCGTCGCCTTCCTCACAGCCGGCAAGATCGTCGCCCTCGACACCCCACGCGAACTGAAACTGAGCTACGGCCAGCGCACCGCCGTCGTCCTGCTGAGGGACCGGCGGCAGGAAACCGTCTGCCTCGACACGCCGGACGATGCGCGGCGCCTGGCGGGGTGGATGGAGGATGGACAGGTGCTGACGATCCATTCGCAGGAGGGGACGCTGGAGGACGTGTTCATCGCGCTGGCGGGGAGAGCGGGGTGAACGAACTCGGCATCGGCGTCGAGCGTTCGTGCCCTCGGCGCCCGGGGATAAATCCCCGGGCTCACCCAGATAAGCCTGATGAATCAGGCTATTTCCGTCCGTAAACACGGAGGAGATGTGAGTGGCGTATTGGCGGTTGTTCTATCACCTCGTGTGGGCGACGCGCAGCCGGGAACCGTTGATCGGCGAACGGGAGGAGACCATCATTCGCCGATCCTTTCAAACGACGTTGGACTCGATGCGGGTCATCCCTCACGCAATCGGGATGATGCCCGATCACACCCACGTGGTTGCGTCGATTCCGCCCAGCGTGCTCGTCGCCGAGGTCGTCAAGCGTTTGAAAGGCGCATCAACACATGCCGTCAACCACGAATCCGGCGTCCCACCTGAGGTGCCATTCGCCTGGCAAGGCGGATACGGGGTCTTGTCGTTCAGCGAACGTGCCCTCCCTGACGTTGTAGCGTACGTCCGCAATCAACGCGAGCACCACGCCAAGGCCACGACCTGGCCCGGCCTCGAACGCACCGATGAGGACGCATAGCCTGTTTCAACCGGGTACCCTCTGGGTGTTATCTGGGTGAGCCCGGGGTTCAAACCCCGGGCGGCGAGGACCACGACACCACCATAAGGAGCACCCACCCCTCCTATGCACCGGCGCCACATCCGCACCATCTTCAACAAGGACCTGCGCGACGCCATCCGCGATGCGCGGGTACTGGTCGCCATCTTCGTCCCGTTCGGGATCGGTATCTTCTACAACCTCACCTTCCACGACGAGACGCCGAAACCGAAAGCGACCGTGGTCTACACGTCCGCGGACCAGACGCAGTTGCCGCAGGCGATCGCCGCGGTCATCAACGAGGCGATCGATCTCACGTTTCAGCAAGTCGAGACGTCGGCGGAGGTCCAACAGATCGTTGCCGAAGACAACGCCAACCTCGGTCTGGTCATCCCGGCAGGGTTCGACGCGGCGGTGGCCCAAGGCGAGCACCCCACGCTCGGCGTCTACCGGCCGCCGGGTTCGGACTTCGCCGGCGACTACGTCACGGCCGCGATCGAACCGGCGCTGCGGATGTTGGCCGGGCAGCAGGCACCGGCGGCAATCGAGGTCGCGCCGGTGCCCTTGACGACCGCGGGCCGCTCGGTGATCGACGTCCTCGGCGTGCGCGTCTGGGCCGTCTACGCGGCGATCGTGATGATGATTTCGATGATCGCCATGCTCGCCGTCCCCGTCATCCTGGCCGAGGAGGCGGAGAAGCGGACGCTCGACGCCCTCGTCCTGATCGCTTCCTACGCGGAGGTGATCGCCGCCAAGGCGCTCGTCGGTGCCTTCTACGTCGCGGTGATGGTGCCGCTGCTGCTCGCCATCACCAAGTTGAAACCGGCCGAACCGCTCCTGTTCGCCCTCACCACCGCCCTCCTCAGCGCCACCTTGATCGGGTTCGGTCTCCTGTTGGCGGGGTTCTTCAAGAACGCGAACCAGCTCAACACCTGGTCCGGCGTCATCCTCTTGCCGGTCGTTGCCCCCGCCTTCAGCGTCGGTCTGCCGACGCCACCCCTCATCGAGCACCTCGCCTCGCTCTTCCCGACGGGCGCCGGCACCAAGCTCCTCCTCGACAGCGCCAGCACCGAATCGCTCTTCTCCGGCACGGCGCTCTCCTTCCTCGTCATCATCGTCTGGGGTGTCGTCGCCTACGCGCTGCTGTATTGGCAGCTTTCGCGACGGCAGGCGTGAGGCGGCAAGGCGGCAAGGCGGCAAGGCGGCAAGGACGAAGGGAACAGGGAACGGGGAACAGGAGCCCGTCCGCCCTCCGCCGTCCGCCTCTCCCTTGCCGCCTTGCCGCCTTGCCGCCTCACCGCGTCCACTTCGTCTCCGGGTCGAGCGGGAAGATCGGGCGGCGGATGTGCTTGAAGGCGAAGCGGGAGAGGTCGACGCTGCCGAGGCCGGGGGTGTCGACGAGGATCGCGTGGCGGGCGATGTCGCCGTAGCCGCCGCGCCAGCGGACGGCGGCTTTCAGCACGACGATCTTCTGGCGCGCCGGGTCGATGCCGACCGATTTCAACTGCTGCTGATCGCCGGGGGCGAACTTCTGCGACGTTAGGACGAGGTTGACGCCGTCGACGCGGACCACGGCCGTGCGCCCCATTTCGCCGATCGTCCCGGCGTTTTCCGGCCCCTCCAGGACGAACCGGCCGTCCGAGACGAGGCGAACGCGACCGGTGATCGGGACCGGCTCGCCGTGCAGGCGATCGACCTTGCCGCCGACCGTCGTCGAAACGGTGCCGCCGATGCCGGCCGCGACCGCCGCGTCGACCGCCTCCTTGTCGGCGATCACCATCACCGCCTCTTGCGCACCCTGCGCCAGGAGTTCGGCCAGCAGCACGGTGGCGTCGCCGGGTGTCCCGCCGCCGATGTTGTCGCCGACGTCGATCAGCATCACCGGTCCCTCGGGGAAGGCGATCGCTTCGGCCACCGCGACGGCCGGCGGGGTGTTGCGGGCGATCATCTGATCGCGCAGCGACCATGCCAATTCGGCCAACTCCTGGGCGAGGCGTTCCGCTTTCGCCCGATCGCCGTCGGTCGTGACCAGGAATCCGGTCCCGGCATCCGGCACGTCGGCATAGGCGAAACCGGGGGCGATCGTGACGGTCAATGACTCGCCCGATTCCTCCATCGCGTGGGCGCGGTCGAAGAGGGTTTTGAACGGTCCCTGATCCGTGCCCTGGACCTGGGGTACCGGCATCAACGGCGGTTTCACCAGCGCCATCGCCGGCCGGATCTCGCCACGCACCGTCCGCGCCAGCAGCGCGACCGCTTCTTGTGCCCGCGCATTCGCGTCGACGTGCGGGTAGGTGTCGTAGCAGGTGACGACGTCGCAGCCGTCGACCATCAGTTGCCCGATGTTGGCGTGGAGATCGAGCGTGACCGCGATCGGCGTCTCCGGTCCGACGACCGCTCGCACCCGCCGCACGATCTCCCCTTCGGCGTCGGGGTACCCTTCGGCGACCATCGCTCCGTGGAGCGTCAACACGACGCCGTCCGCCGGCAGCGCCTTGCCGATGCGGTCGACCAGCTCGTCGACGAGCGTCTCGAACCCGTCCCGCGTCACCGTCCCCGTCGAGAAGGCGTCGCAAAAGAGGGTCGGCACCAGCTCGATCCCCTGCTCACGGCAGGCGTCGATGACCCCGCCGAGCGAGTGGTTCGTCCCCGCGTAAACCAGGCACTCGTCGCCCCGGTACTGCGGAAACGACTCGGCCGCCGTCGGCTCGGCCGAAAACGTGTGCGTCTCGTGCATGATCCCACCGGTGATGAAGCGCATCGGTTTCGGCCCCCCTAACCCCCCAATCCTGGGGGGAAACGAACGGCGTCGTGCTCCTGACGCCTGATGCCTGACGCCTAGCGGCTGCCGCCGAGGCGGCGCGTGATTTCCTGCGCGGCTTCCCGGACGGCGACGGCGACTTCGGCGGCGCGGGCGTCGTCGAGGCGGGTTTCGGGGGAGGAGAGGCTGATCGCGCCGATGACGACGCCGGCGTGGTCGAAGATCGGGGCGGCGACGCAGCGGGCGCCGAGTTCGTTCTCGGCGCGGTCTTCGGCGACGCGGCGGGCGCGGACCCGGTCGAGTTCGGCGGCGAGCTGGGTGGGATCGGTGATGGTGTGGGCGGTCCGGCGCGGCAGCGGGCGTTGGAGGCGGCGCTGGATCGCCTCGGGCGGGGAAAAGGCGAGCATCGCCTTGCCGAGGGCAGTCGAGTGGACGAAGTCGCGGGCACCGACCCGCGCCGCCATCCGCAACCCGTGGTGGCTCTCGACCATGTCGATGTAGACGACCTCGTCCCCCTCCAGCACGCCGAGGTTGACCGTCTCGTGGAACCGCCGGTTGAGCTCGGCGAGGACCGGTCGGGCAACCTGCCGCAGATCGAAGGTGCCGAGCGAGCGTTGCCCCAGGTACGCCAACCGCGAGCCGAGCGAGTAGCGGGCCGTGGTCGCGTCTTTGCCGACGTAGCCGCGCCGCTCCAGGTTGGCCAGGATGCGGTAGGCGGCCGATTTGGTGGCGCCGACCCGCCGCGCCAACTCGGTGACGCCGAGCGGTTCCGACGCGTCGGCCAGCGCCTCCAGCACGTCGAGCGCCCGGTCCAGCACGGCGATGCTGTAGTCCGGTCCGGTGCGCTCCGCCTCGTCGACGATCACCGTTGCGTTGTCCATCGTCGTCATCCTGTCGGACCTGCACATTCGTGTAGGGGAGCGCCCCGTGCGCTCCCGTCCTCGTCAAAACGGTACCCGAATCGGGACAACGTGCTCATCAGACACGGGAGCGCACGGGGCGCTCCCCTACACCGCCGTGTCGTCAGGGAGCCTCACCTCCCAGGCACGGCACCAACCGCCGCGCGTTCTCGCGGTAGACGAGACGCAAGGCATCGTCCGGGAGATCGACGGCCGACATCCGCCAGCGCCCCTGCCGCCCGGCGTCGCCTGCCTGGTAGGAGAAATACTCGTCGGCCGTCTCCAGGAAACGGAAATAGAGACGGTATCGCTCGACGGTCGGCGGGAAGACGTCGGTGCCGAAGAGAATCCGGTCGGGATGGCGCGTCATCAGGTCGCGGGCGGCGCGCGGTTGCCGGCCCAACTCGTTGATCCGGGCGCCGATGTCGACGTGGAAATTCGGGTAGGTCGCGCACATCCGCGACACCCATCGCAGATTCTCGGCGTAGCAGCCGACGTGGGCGCCGACGAAGGTCGTCGCCGGGTGGGACGCGACGATCGCCTCCAGGGCGTCGATCAGCCGTTGGAAGGAGGGGAACCGCGCGTCGCAGAAACCCCACTCGGGGTGCCGGAGCAACTCCTCGAGCCGCTCGTTGAAGCGGTCGATCGGTTGGAAGAAGGCGACCGGATCGGCCGTGTGGATCAGGATCGGTAGACCCAATTCCCCCGCCGTCGCCCAGACGGGCGACAGGCGCGGATCGTCGGGCAGCAGGAGCTTGCCGTCGGGGTCTTCGAAGTGTAGGCCGAGATCCTTCCAGACCTTGAACCCCTTGGCGCCTGCGGCGGCGGACTGACGCAGACTCGCGACCAGACGCTCGGTAAACCCGACCGAGACCGTCTCCCGCCAATCGACGTGGCAGAAGGTCGCGAAGCGACCGGGATGGGCGCGGTCGTAGCGGTCGAGGTTCGCCTCCAACTCGTCGCCCCACCGGCCATCGAGGTTGACGATCCCCGTCACGTCGCACTCGTCCATCAGCGCGAGGAGTGCCGGAACGTCGCGGATCATCCACTCCCCGTCCGGCGACAACCAGCGCCCGAGGTGGTTGTGGGCGTCGATGACCGGGAAGCGCGGACGCGCGACCGCGTGCTCCGGCACCTCCAGGCACGAGCGCGGTTGGTAGTCTCGCAAGAGGATGTCGCGTAGCTCCTCCGTCCCGCCCGCCGTCACCCCGCCCTCCCGGTCTGGAATTGCGGCAACCACCGCGCCTGCGCCGCGAGCATCTCCTCGACCATCGCGTCGATCTGCGGCAGGGTGCAGACGGCGGCAGTCAGGGGATCGAGCATCACCGCGTGGTGGACGGCGTCGGTACAACCGGTCAGCGCCGCTTCGACGATCAACTCCTGGACGTTGACGTTGGTGCGGTTCAGCGCCGCCAATTGGGTCGGCAGTTTTCCAACGACGGTTGGCTGGATGCCGTTGCCGTCGACCAGGCACGGGACCTCGACACAGCAACCGGCCGGCAGATTCGCGATCAACCCGCGGTTCGGCACGTTGCCGTTGATGACGATCGGCGTGTTCGTCGCGATCGCCTCGATGATGTGGGAGCCGTATTCGTGGCTGCGCGCGGTCGGAATCGCCCGCTCGTGGACCTCCGGTTTGGCGAGCCGTTGCCGACAGGTTTGCAGATAACCGCCCGTCCGGCCGAGACCGAACCAGGAGTTGCGCGGGTCGGTGAAGCGGGGGATCAACTCCTCCTCGATCATCCGCGCACTCTTGCGGAAGTACGGTGAGTATTCGCTGGCGTGGCTGCTCGATTCGGTCACGAAATACCCGAAGTGCTTCATCAGGTCGATCCGGACCGGTTCCTGTGCCTCGATTTCCGGTCGCTCGATCGCCTCCCGAATCAGCGGGTAGAGATCCTCCTCGTCCCGACGGAATTCGAGAAAGAACGCCTGGTGGTTGATCCCGGCGCAGCGGTAGTGAACCTCCTCGTAGGGCACCCCGATCCAGCCCGCCAGCATCTCGCTCGTCCCCTGGACGCTGTGGCAGAGGCCGACGTGGGGACGCCCGCTCCCGGCGGCGACGGCCCAGCAGTTGGCCGCCATCGGGTTGACGTAGTTGAGGAGCAATGCGTCCGACGCCACCTCGTCGAGGTCGCGGCAGAGATCGAGCAGCACCGGGATCGTCCGCAACGCCCGAAAGACACCGCCCGGACCGAGCGTGTCGCCGACGCACTGCTCGACGCCGTAGCGTTGGGGAATCTCGACGTCGAGCGCGTAGGCGTCGAGACCGCCCTGCTGGAAGGTCGTGATCACGTAGTCGGCGCCGGTCACGGCCTCGCGCCGGTCGGTCGTGGCGAGGACGGTCGCGGCGACTCGGTGGGCGTCGACGATCGCCTGGACGCCGTCCCGTGCCTGTTCCAACCGGGTCGGATCGATGTCCATCAGCGCGATCGTGCTGTCCGCCAGCGCCGGCGCCAGCAGGATGTCGGTGCAGAGGCGCCGGGTGAAGACGTAGCTGCCGGCGCCGATCAGGGCGATCTTCGTCATGCCGGTACCGCCGCGCCGACGAGGACCTCTTCCAACCGGTGCAAGACGATCTCCCCGTCGTCGCCGTCGAGGCAATTGGGTGTCAGCGAGAGGGTGTTGGGACCGGCCAGCGGGAAGGAGATCGCCGGATCGCCCTCCCAGAGCCGCTGCTTCACCTCCGCCCCGGTCAACCCGACGACGGCCGGATCGACGTCGATGAGGACGCGCGGCGTCGGTTGCCCTGCCTCGTCCGGGAACCCGCGGCGGGCGGTGAGTCCGGGGCGACCGTCGAAGCGGGCGATCCAGCGGCGAACGGTCTCCTCGTGTTCGGCCAGTTGCGCGGCGTGGTCCTGGTTGACGTAGAGTTCGACCGCGGCCAGCAGACCGACCATCTCTTCCTTGCCGACCTTCATCGGCCGCCCGAGGCGCTGGTTCGGCGCCCCGTGGGCGCGGATCGCCTCGATCAAATCGGCGCGACCGACGATCAGACCGCTCGCCTGCGGTCCCCGCAACGCCTTGCCGCCGCTGAAGACGGCGAGATCGGCGCCGAGATCGCGGGTGAATCGCCAGAGGTTCTCGACCGGCGGCAACTGCGCCGCGGCGTCGACCACGACCGGCACCCCGCGCTCGTGGGCAATCCGGATCGTCTCCTCCAGCGGCAGGGCGCCGGCTTGCAGGTGCGCGCCGGCGATGAAGAGCACCATCCCGGTCCGCTCGGTGAACGCCGCCTCCAGCTCCCAGGCGAACGTCTGCGAGACGTTGCCGACCTCGACGATCTTGCCGCCGGCGACCAGCACCGCCGGGTCGTAGGGGATGCGGTGCGCCCGGTGCATGATCACTTCGTTGCGCGGGGCGGGTTGCCCTTCGAGGCGGTGGGCGATCTCGCCCAGGTCGCCGCCGGTCGTGCAGGCGAGCGTCGCCAGCACCAGCCCCGCCGCGGCGCCGGTCGCGACGTAGGCCGCCTCGTTCCGCGTCAACTCGGCCAAGCGTTTCCCGACCGCGCGCTGCAACTCGAACATGTCGACGTAGCTCCCGGCCGCCTCGGACATCGCGTCGAGGACCGGTTGCGGCATGAGCGACCCACCGAGTCTGGTCAACCGCGCGTCGACGTTGATGACCCGCCGGACACCGAGCGATTGGTAGATGGACATTCGACCCTCACCCCCTACCCCCTCTCCCGGTGCGCGGGAGAGGGGGAATGCGCGTTGCCGAATCAGCGTCGTGCTTCATGGTACGGCTTCCCGGCCGCGTTGGTGCGCAGGAACGGCGGGACGGCGGTGGGGGCGGTCAGGGCGCCGTAGCGGTGGGGGCGGCGGAAGGCGTTGCCCCAGGTTTCGCGCTGGCGGTAGGCGCGAAGGGCGGCGAGGTCGAAGCCGGCGAGGAAGACGCCTTCGCCTTCGCCGGCTTCGATGACGAGCATGTCGCGGTCGCGGCCCTGGTCGTCGAAGGGTATCCCGTCGTAGGCGACCGAGTGGCCGTTTTGGTCGGGCGCGGCGTAGTTCGCCATCGCCACGCCGATCAGGTTTTCGCCGGCGCGGGTGCGGAACTGGGTCAGCCGGTTGAGCCCGAGGCCGCAGGCATTCGGTGTCAGCACGATCTCCGCCCCGTTGAGCATCAGGATCCGCGCACTCTCCGGAAACTCCCGGTCGTAGCAGATCATCGCCCCGACCGCGACCTCCCCGACCGCCGTGTCGAGCCGGCAGACCGGAAATTCGTCGCCCGGAGTGAGCGACGCTTCGAAAGCATCGAAGTCGCAGGTGTGGACCTTGGCATAGGTGAGGACGATTTCGCCGTGGCGGTCGATCAGCGAGACGGTGTTGCGCGGTCCGCCCGGCCATCGCTCCAGATAGGTCACGGCGATGGCCATGTTCAAGTCTCGCGCCAACTCCCGAAACGCAACGACGTACCGATCATCCGGCCCGACCGCCCGCTCCGCCCACGCCCGCCGCGCCTCGATCAACGCCTCGTCCGCGAAGGGGTCCACCGAGGTGGAGTCCCACCGCTCCGGCGCCCGCCAGACGTTGCTGTCCGGTCCGCTCAGGTCGGGGCAAAACGACGTGTACCCGACGTTCCACATCTCCGGGAACAACGCGACGTCCGCCCCCATTGCCTTGGCGAGACGGCAAAACGCGATCCCCTTCGCCAGATTGGCGTCCTGGTGGAAGCCGTGGGAACACATTTGGAGCAATGCGACACGCAGTTTGGTCACCGCATTCTTCCTGTCGCGCCCCTACGACGTTCGAATCTCCTTCGCCACGTCTTCGACCACCGTCAATGTCTCGGCGAAATCGTCGGACATGTGGGCCAGGGAGAAACCGGCGTGACCCGGCGGTCCCTGGCGGGTGTAGCCGTGGAAGTAGACGCCGCGTTCGACACAACCGAGGACGAAGCGGCGGTTGAGGTCGTGGTCGTGGCCGAGGGCGTCGGACCAGGTGCGGACCGGTTCCCGGATGCCGAAGTAGAGACCGAACCGCGCGCCCATCCCCTGGACACGGACGGGCAACCCGGTGCGGTCGAAAATCGCCTGGAGGTCGCGGTAGAAGGCGTCGCCGGTCGCGTTGATCCGGTCGTAGACACCCGGTTGCCCGAGTTCGTCGAGTGTCGCCAGCGCCGCCAGGACGCTCGGCAGGAACCCGGAATAGGTGCCGCTGTGGGCGACCGGACCGGTCGGCGCCAGGTGAAGCATCAAATCGGCGCGCCCGGAAACGGAGGAGAGCGGCAGACCGTTGGCGAGCGCCTTGGCATGGGTCGTCAGGTCGGGGGTGACGCCGTACTGCGCCTGCACCCCGCCGAGGTGGGTGCGGAAACCGGAGAGGACCTCGTCGAAGAAGAGGACGATACCGTGCTGGCGCGTCCGTTCCCGCAGCAGGTCGAGGAAACCGGGCGCCGGCGGGATGCAACCGGCGTTGTAGTGGATCGGTTCGCAGCAGACGGCGGCCAATTCGTCGCCGTCGCGGGCGATCGCCCGCTCGAAGGCGTCGACGTCGTTCCAGGGGACCATCACGACGTCGTCCCCCATGCTCGCCGGGACGCCGCCGGAGGAGGGGACGACCGCGCTCTCCGCGACGGTCGGATCGTCCCGCTTGAACAGCCACGGTTCGGTCAGCCCGTGGAAGTGACCGTCGAATTTGAGGAATTTGGTCCGCCCGGTCGCCTGGCGGGCGATGCGGAGGGCGACCAGGGTCACCTCGCTGCCGACGCTCGAAAACCGGACGCGTTCGGCCGCCGGGATGATCTCGACCAGGGTCGCCGCCAATTGCTCGTGGTAGGGCGTCTCGGCGGCGGTGATGATGCCGAGCTCGACGCCTTCGAGGACGGCCGCCTTGACCGCCGGGTGGTCGTGCCCGAGGAGGGCGGAGCCGTTCGACATGTTGTAGTCGAGGTAGCGTTTGCCGTCGAGGTCATAAAGATAGGCGCCCTCACCCCGGCGGATGAAGAGCGGCCGGCCCAAGTAGGGGTGGAGCCGCATCGAGGCCGACACCCCCGACGCCAGGACGTCCTGCGCCCGCGCGAAGAGATCGGTCGGCTGGTCGATCGTCGAAACGGCCATCGCGTCTTCTCCTGTCGCCGGTTTGCGTCGGGATACCACGGTACGATCTTACGACGGCGATGGAAGCGTGTCAAAAGGCGCACCACGGTTGCATTGTTCGAAACCGTGAAGCGTCAATCGACGATCGCGCCGTGGGCCCGGGCGAGGAGGACTGCTTGGGATAGGTCGAGACGTACCTGCCGCAGATCGAGCGCCGCCAGGTCGATGCCGTCGAGGATGGCGCCGCGCAGGTCGGCCCCGGCGAGTCGGGCCTTTTCCAGAACGGCCCGCGTCAGGTCGGCGTCGCGCAGATCGACCTTTTCCAGGTTGCACTCGTAGAGATCGGCTTCGACGAGGCGGACTCCCCGCAGCTTTCTCCCCTTCAGGTCCTGAAACCGGAGGTGCACGTACGACCAATCGCCGCCTTTGACGGTCAGTGCCGAGAGGTCGGCTTCATCGAAGAACGACCCGACGAGTTTGCAGCCGGCGAACTCGGCATTGAACAGTTTGGCCATCCGAAACGAGCAATTGGTGAACGCCGAATTGGTGTGGAGGCTCGCGTTGAGCTTGGCCGAACCGAAGTCGCACTCGACGAACCGGCAATCGGTCGTCGTCGCGTCGCCGAGATCGGCGCCGTGGAACGAGCAACGGGTGAACCGACAGGACCGCAAATCCACCTCGGCGAGGTCGGCGTAGGCAAACTGTTCGTCGGTGTGCTCGCGATCGATCCAGGTATCCACTCCCGACCCCTTCCGGCTCACGCCGGTGGACACGTCACGCGATGAACCTCGACCGTCAGGGAGTCGAGGCGGCGCAGGATGGCCAATTGTTCGTGCTGCAATGCCAGGAGCAACTCCCACTGCTCGCCGGCCAGTTGGTCGAGACGGGCGTTGATCGCGGCAACCTCCGTCTCGGCGCGAAAGTTGATCTGGTAATCCTCTTCCGCGCGCAAGCGGTCTTTCGCCTCCTGCCGGTTTTGGCTCATCATGATGATCGGCGCCGCGTAGGCGGCCTGGAACGAGAGCGCCAGATTCAACAGGATGAAGGGATACGGGTCCCAATGGTGACTCCAGCCGACCGCGTTGACGGTCACCCAGGCCGTCAGCAGGCACGTCTGGGTGATGATGAAGCGCCAGGAACCCATGTTCCGGGCGACGGCATCGGCGACCCGCTGACCGGTGGTGAGACGCTCGGTCGCCAACTCGTTGACGTTGTGCACGACGCGATGCCGATGAACGATCGCTTCGATCGCGCGCTGCTCGCCGTGCGTCAGCAGATGCCACTCGTCTCGCAGGCCGTGGCCGTGGCCGTCTCGCATCTCCTCCTTCCGTTCATCCATTCCTGCCGCTTCCCTTCTGTCGCGACGTCGATCCCACCGCCGAGCGGTGTGAAGCCTACGCCAGTGATCCGTGCCCGGCACGCCGGCGTAATTTCGGCGACCGGTGGTGTGATCGCCACGACCCGGGCGCGTCGCGCATCCCGGTAGTACGATGCGGTCGAGAACCGGTTACCAATGGCGTCATTCGAGGTCAGAGAACGAAAGGGGGTAAAGCGTGTCGACCACTTCGGAGCAACTTGCCTCGGGGACCGCCTCGTTCCGACAGCGCCACCGCGGCGAAATTGTCCAACCCGGCGACGACGGGTACGACGCGGCGCGTGCCGTCTGGAACGGGATGATCGACCGGCGACCGGCACTGATCGCGCGCTGCGCCGACACCGTCGACGTCGCCGCCGCCGTCCGCTTTGCCGGCGAGCAGGGCTTGGGCGTGGCGGTCCGCGGCGGCGGGCACAACGCGGCCGGGTTGGCGGTGGCCGACGGCGCGCTGGTCGTCGATCTCTCGGCGATGAACGCGGTCGAGGTCGATCCGCGGCAGCGAACGGCGACGGCCGGCGGCGGCACGACCTGGGGTGTCTTCGACGCGGCGACGCAGGCGCACGGGTTGGCGACGACCGGCGGCGCGATCTCGACGACCGGGATCGCCGGCCTCACCCTCGGCGGCGGCATCGGTTGGTTGATGCGCTCCTACGGTCTGGCCTGCGACAACCTGATCGCCGCCGAGGTCGTCACCGCCGACGGCACCATCGTGACCACGAGCGAGGCGGAGAACCCGGACCTGCTCTGGGGGTTACGCGGCGGCGGCGGCAACTTCGGGGTGGTGACGAAGTTCACCTTCCGGCTCCATCCGGTCGACACCGTCCTCGCCGGTCTGATCGTCCACCCGATCGAGCGCGCGCCCGAGGTCTTGCGGTTCTACCGCGCGTACACGGCGTCGGCGCCGGATTCGGTCACCGCCTTCGCCGGGCTGCTCCACACGCCGGACGGGATGCCGGTCACCGCCGTCATCGTCTGCGCCACGGGTCCGCTCGCCGAGGCGGAGAAGGCGCTGAAACCGCTCCGCGAGTTCGGTCCGCCGCTCGCCGATGAGGTCGCGCCGATGCCGTACGCCGCGGTCCAGCAGATGCTCGACGCCGGGTTCCCGTCCGGTCTCCAGGTCTACTGGCGGTCGCACTTCCTGACCGACCTCGGCGACGACGCGATCGCCAAACTCGCCGCCGGCTACGGCCAGGTCACCTCCCCGCTCTCCGCGGTCGTCGTCGAGCACCTCGGCGGCGCCGTGGCGCGGATCGACCGCAACGCGACGGCCTTCGACCACCGCGACGCCGAGTACAACCTCGCCATCATCGCCCGCTGGCCGGAGCCGGCGATGGCCGACGCCGGCATCGCCTGGACCCGCCAACTCTACGACGCGATGACCCCGCACGCCCGCGGCGTCTACGTCAACTACCTTGGCGTCGGCGAGAGCCAGGACCGCGTCCGCGCCGCCTACGGCGACGAGAAGTACGCACGCCTGGTCGACCTGAAGAACCGCTACGACCCGACGAACGTCTTCCGGTACAACCAGAACATCAAGCCGAGCGTGTAGGTACCCTCACCCCTGCCCCCTCTCCCGGTGCGCGGGAGAGGGGGGACGTTCTCGGGGCGATCGTCGTCGGTGGCATCGGCAATCATCCGCAGCGCGTTCACTGAGCCGAGCCGGATCTGAGGGCCACCGCCGCGTGCTATGCTCGCGTCGAGGAGACGGAGCATGGCGAAGACCATACAGGTGCCAGCCGACAGCGAACTGGGACACCTTATCCGCGACCTGGCGGCGGCACACGCGTCGGTCGACGTCGAGGTCGACGACGCGGTCTACACGCTTAGCCCGCGATCCGCTGAGAGCGGACCGGATGAGCGGCCCACTACCGCCGGCTCGCTCCAGCTTCCCGCCCCGCTCCACGACCTCGAAGCCGCGATCACCTCGTCGCGTTCGCTGCTCGATCTGGCCGACGACTGGGACGACGCCGGCAGCCCCGGTTACGGGGAAGCGACCTGGCAGCGGGCGGTGGCGTTCCTCGTTTCGGGTGTCTCTCGGCTGTGGGATGACCACGGCGTACGGACCGAGCGCGCCGATGTGCTCCCCGGTCCGCGGGGCAGCATCGACCTCGATTGGCGCGTGCGGGATCACGAACTGCTCGTCAACGTGCCGAGCGATCCGTCGCAGCCGGTCGCCTACTACGGCGACGACGGAGCCGGCGGCAAGAAGATCAAGGGGACGCTCGACCCGACCGCCCCGAACCGGTGGCTGCTCGCCTGGCTGGCCGAATGAGCGACCGCTGGCCGGTCGAAGCGATACCGAACGCCGACACGCTGTACGTGAGAGTCCATCGCCAGTGGTTGAGAGACGGCCACGTGCTGCCGGGGTGCTTCCAAAACCGCCCCGACGAAGCCACCGGCGCGACGTCGAGCGATTGGGCCAAGTACGCGACACCCGATGAGACGAGACAGCGGGCGAGACGACCCGAGATGAACGCCGTAGTCGCGCTCAACGTTGGCCGGGTCAGGACAATACCCGAACAGCGCGTGATCCACTCTCCGGTGCAATTCGATCCGGAACTCCCGGACAACCGCGCCCACACCGACGTCGCCGGCCCCAAGGAGTCCGACCCCGATGTCCGACGTCTATTTGTGCGCATCGCGACACTCGTGTTGGCATTGCCGCCGGCGTAGACCGCCTCCGCAAAGGGAGCGACTCAACGCGGGCGTCGGCTGCTGCGACGGCGACTTCGGTCTGCAATGCTGCGCTCTTTCCGTCTACGCCTGCGATCGGCAATTCGGGTGTCACCTCCCCTTCCCACCGGACGTGTGACCAAACGTCGATGAACGAGCCTCCGCACGGCATCGATGCCCGGATCGGCTTCGTGCGGTCGAACCCGTCGGCTTGATCGAACGGTGGGCAGCGATCGAGCCGGTCGCGATCGGTTTGATCAGACCAACACCGATCCCGGTCCCGCGGCCGCACCGGCCGCGGGACCGGATATCTCATCAACGCTTGTGGCCGAGCACGACCAGGTATTCGCTTTCCTCGTCCGTGCGCGCGTAGAGGTCCGCCAGATCGGTCCGCAGCGCCGGCCAGGTGCCCTGGGCTTCGGTCGTTTTCCGCAGCATCGCCAGCGGGCCGAACGCCTTCGTGTAGTACTCGACCCGCTCGTCGACCGTGGCGAACCGGGACGTGGTGTTCGGCGCCATCTCGCGATCGAACGCGAGCTCGATCCCGGAGCCTTCGAACAGATCGCGCACGTGCTGTTCCGTCCCCCACAGCAGCGGCGGCGCCGCGAACTCGGGCGCCGGCGGGAAATGGCGCGCCATCGCCCGGAACGACCGCCCCACGGCCCCTTCGGGCGTCCAATTGAAGAGCGCCATCCGTCCGCCCGGCCGCAGCACGCGGGCCATCTCGCGCGCGGTCACGTCGTGCCGGGGCGCGAACATGCAACCGAAGGTCGAGAGCACCACGTCGAAGCTTCCGTCATCGAACGGCAGGTCCTCCGCGTCGCCCTCGACCCATTCGACCTCGACACCGGCCGCGGCGGCTTCGCACCGGCCTGCCTCGAACAACTCCGGTGTCAGGTCCAATCCGACCACCCGACCGCCGGCGGCGGCCGCCCGGATCGCCGCGTTGCCGATCCCGCAGGCAACGTCGAGCACCTCCTCGCCGGGTCCGACCCCGACCCGTCTGACGATGCGGTCGCCCATCGCCCAGAGTTCGTTCTTGGCGATCGCCGGAAAGTCGCCCGCCGCCCAACTCTCACGCGCCATCTGCTTGAAATGCACGAGTCGATTCGCGCTCATCACGGTCCTCCTTGTCGTCTGGTGCCCGATTGGTTCGCGAACCACGTTGTTTGGGGACACGCCGCGGGTGCGGGCGCCCGCTATCCGACGCCGGCGAATTCGGCGTCCGGTAGGGGTGCATCGAGGAAGGGCGCGACGATCGCCGGCAGGAGATCGGTGCGGCCCATGATGCCGAAGTGCGTCGTGCCGGGAAGGACCGCGAGCTGCGCGTTCGCAAGACGGCCCATCGCGCTGGCCGCCGTGCCACCGCCGAGCAACGCGAACAGCTCCACCGCGTGCGACGGCGGCAGCGTGTCCGCATCCCCAACCACGATCAACACCGGCGCGCGGATCGCCGCCACCTCGCGGCTCCAGTCGTATTCCTCGGTCAGAAGCTGCCGCATCTTCTCGACCAGCGCCGGCCACCCTTCCGGTCTCGGTGCCGCGCGGAGATAGCCGTCTCGAATCCCCGCCAGGATCGGCATCTCGGCGTGGAACGACGCGGTGAGAGCCCGCATCTCGGGGTATTCGCCGTCGCCACGGAAGGTACCCGAGACGACGACCAGTTTCCGGACGGCGGCTGGATGCCGGATCGCGGTTTGGAGCGCGACGCCGCCGCCCACGGAAAACCCGAAGACGTCGGCGCGTTCCAATCCGAGGTACGCGATCAAGGCGGCGACGTCGTCCGCCATCTGCTCGTAGCTCAACGGGCGATCGACGTCGGCGGTGTGCCCGTGTGCCTGCGGCTCGATCGCGACGACCTGCCGCGACGCGGCCAGGACCGGCACGATCTCGCCCATCATGGCGATCGTCATCAGACCGCCGGGAACGACCACGAGCGGTTCTCCCGTGCCGTGGACCTCGTAGTAGAGATCGAAACCGTTGACCGGCGCGTAACCACTGGTACCGGTTTTGGTCGCCTCGAGTATCGCCGTCATTGGATACCTCCTCGTCGCCCGAAGTCCGTGCCATCGACGATCCTCATTCAGCCTAGAATCGGCACGAGGCGACGTCATGAGGCGTCTGCCTCATCTTTCGGACAGGAAGGCGGTAACCGCGCGGACCTGATAGCATGCGCGTAGTGGCACGGCGAACAAGGCAGTAGTCGGGAGGTGCGTGGTGGCGACCGCAGTTGGAGCCCGTCCGATCCTGGCGCCGGGGTGGTCCGGTGGAGCGCGCACCGACGTCGCGCTGGTGGACTGCGATGTCCACCAAAGCGTCGGCAAGCTCGACGACCTCATCCCGTACATGTCCCGTGTCTACGCCCAGCAGGCGCACGAGCAAGGGATTCGGATGGCGGGTTCGGGCTACTTCAACGTCGCCACCGACGCCGCCCGCACCGACCTGGCGATCAACTGCGACGTGGCAAAACACTCCTTCCGCGACCTGGGCTCGTCGTACGAGCAGCTCCGGGAACAGCACCTCGACCTCTGGAACGTCGACAAGGTGCTGCTGACCGGCGCCAGCGTCTACGGCGCGACGATCCTGCCGGACCCGGACTTCGCCGCCGATCTCTGCCGTGCCTTCAACGACTGGACGATCGAGCAGTGGCTCGACAAGGACGACCGCCTCCTGATGGCCCTCGCGGTCAACGTGAACGACCCGCGCCTCGCGGTCGCCGAGATCGAGCGGCTGGGCTCCGACCCCCGCGTCAAGGCCGTCATCCTCCCGACCGGGAGCCGGATGCCCTACGGCAACCGCTTCTACCACCCGGTCTGGGAGGCATGCGAGCGGCACGGGCTCGTCGTCGCGATCCACCCCGGCAATGAGGGTGCGGGGATGGCGGGTCCGCCGACCGGCGTCGGCTACCCGACCTACTACATCGAGACACGGATGGCGCGCCCGCAGATGGCGATGGCGCACGCGGTCTCGTTCATCGCCGAGGGCGTTTTCGAAAAGTATCCGGGCTTGAAGGTGCTGATCGACGAGTGCGACCAGTTCTGGGCCGTCGGGTTGATGTGGCACATGGACGCGGACTGGAAATCGCTGCGCGACCAGACCCCGTGGCTGAAACGCCTGCCGAGCGAGTATTTCCGGGAACACATCCGCGTCGGCACGCAACCGATGCTCGAACCGGACACGGCCGACCAGTTCTGGATGATGCTCGACGCCCTGCACGCGGAAGAGACGCTCGTCTTCTCGTCCGACTGGCCCCACTGGGACTGGGACGACCCGGCGACGACCTTCCCGAAACTGCCGGAGCGGTTGCACCGCCGCGTCTTCGCCGAGAACGCCCGCGAGTTGTTCGACCTCTAGGTCGCCGCGCGATGGCCCTCGACGACACGCGGCGGATCGAGGTCGGACCGGCCGACGAGTTCCCGCCCGGCACCCGCCGAATCGTCGTGCCGTTTCGCGGCCGGGCCGGGATCGGCGTCTTCAACGTCAACGGCACGTACCACGCGCTGCGCAATCTCTGCCCGCACAAATCGGGACCGCTCTGCACCGGGCGGGTCAGCGGTCGCGTCATGGCCGACGCCCCGCCCACGGTCGCCGGCGCCAACCTCGACCTCGTCCGCGACGGCGAGATCATCCGCTGCCCGTGGCACCTCTGGGAGTTCGAGATCGCCACCGGCCGCTGCCTGGTCGATCCCCGCGCCCGCGTCAAGACCTATCCGGTCGTCGTCGAGGACGGTCGCGTCGTCGTCTACGCCGACCCCGCGGACCTGCCGCCGCAGTAGGGCCAACAACCCGCCTCAGTCAAGGACGCTATACTGATGCCCGATTGTGGAGGTCGAGACGATGGTCGCCACTGCACGACAAGTAGATCGACGCTTCGAACTCTTCTCGCCGGACGAGACGCGTGAAGCGTTCGATGAGCTTGGGCGACTGCTGATGCAGATCAGCGGCGCGGAGTTCATCCGTCGCTGGGACGCGGGCGAATACGTCGACATCGCGGACGACCCCGACCACCCCGAGATTATGCGCCTCGCAATGTTGATCCCCTTTGGCCGGTAGTTCTCCCGCCGAGGCCGTCGAGCGCCTCCACGGCGATCAAGGCGGCTTGAGCGAGTCCGACCAACCGCGCTATCTCCTGATCCTCGCCTGCTCGCAGCGCAAGCGCCCCGATCCCGGTCTGTTGCCCGCGTTCGAGCGGTACGACGGCGTCAACTTCTGCGTGCTGAAGAAGGCCAGGCGGGAGGGCTATTGGCCATCGGGGCTTCGCGTGCTGATCCTCTCGGCGAAGTACGGGCTCCTCGAAGCGGATGAACCAATTGAGAATTACAACCTACGGATGACGCGGGATATTGCGGGAC